>NZ_JBFRGV010000002.1:0-388074 GCF_052115525.1 Leifsonia sp. 2MCAF36
CCGCCCCAACACCACAGCGATCCGCCCCAACACCACAGCGATCTGCGGAATCCGCAAACCCTGCCCCCACAACGCCTCAATCTTGCCGCGCTCCACCACCGACAACCGTGTCCCGACCATGAGCAGAATCCTCCCGGATCAGCCCGTTGCATCCACCACTAGACCCAGCCTGCCGAAAGCGTGCAGTTTGTGTGTACTCGACGGTGGGGGCGGGTCAGGCGAAGATGGACGGCCAGAGGGCGACGGCGAGGGGGTAGCCGACGAACGAGACGATGTCGATGATCGTGTGCGCGATCACGAGGGGCATTACGCGGCCCCAGCGGGTGTAGCACCAACCGAAGACGACGCCCATGATCGCGTTGCCCACGAACGGCCCGAAGCCCTGGTACAGGTGGTAGCTGCCCCGCAGCAGCGCCGCCGCGAGGATGATCGTCCACTTCCCCCAGCCCAGCTGACGCAGCCGGGTGAACAGGTAGCCCACGACGATCACCTCCTCCTGCAGGGCGGCACGGAGGGCGGCGAGGATGAGCACCGGCACCGTCCACCAGTGCGCATCCAGGGTCGACGCCTGGACCGTGACCGTGATCCCCAGGAGCCGGGTGACCGCGTAGAAGAGAATGCCCGGGATGCCGATCACCAGGAACAGCAGCGCCCCGCCGCCGAGGTCGCGCGCCGGCCGGGTCAGGTCGAAGCCGATTCGGCGGAAGCCGCTGCGCTGCGGCTGCCAGAGCAGGTAGATCACCAGCGCGACGGCGAACAGCGGGAAGAGGTTGCCGAGCACCTGGTAGAGGAAGTCGAAGACTTCACGGCTGGACTGGCTCGGGTTCACCTGCGCGGTCTGCTTCGAGAGCGGGGTGGCCTGCGTCGCGCGGTCGATGATGCTGACGATGGAGTAGACGGCCGACTGACCCAGGGAGAGCCCGAGGACGATGGCTATCTCCCACCACAGGCGTGGCCGGTCGTTCCCGGCGACAGCGGTCTCGCCGCTCCAGGTCCGCGTCTCACTCATAGCAGCATCCTGCCAGGTCGGATGAGGAGCGGCGTGATCGTTGCATTGCACGACTGATTCCGTCGTTTTTGTGTGCTTCGTGCACGAATTCGCCGACTGAGTTACCACTATGTAACGTTTTGCCCGGCTATTTTGCAATCGCTCCCAACGATACCTAGGGTCATTCTTATCCCGCGCGGGACAGGCGCTCTCGTATGCCTGCACCGTCGCACACTTTGCACAGGAGGAACATTGCACATCAACGGAAGAAGGGTGAGGTTCGCGGTCAGCGCGGTCGCCGTCGCAGGCGTCGCAGCTCTCGCACTGTCGGCCTGCACCACGTCCGGCAGCACCAGCAACTCGTCCGCTGCCAAGGGCGGCACCGTGACGGTTGCAGTCGTCAACGACTTCACCTCGTTCAACTCGCAGACGCCTCAGGGCAACCTGGACACCAACGGCCAGGTCGGCTACCTGAACGGCTCGTACGGAACCGGGTTCCAGTACATCGACAACAACTACAAGATCGTGCACGACGACAAGTTCGGTACGTTCGAGAAGACCTCGGACAGCCCGCTGACCGTCAAGTACACGCTCAACAAGGACGACAAGTGGTCCGACGGCCAGCCGGTCACCGCTGACGACATGATCCTCGCCTGGGCGATCGCCTCCGGTCACTACGACTCGGCGAAGTTCAGCGACTCGGGCGACGTCACGAGCGGAACGCAGTACTTCCAGATCGCCGGTTCGACCGCGGGTATCGACGCCACCGACTTCCCGACGGTCAGCAACGACAACCGCACGATCACCCTCAAGTACGCCACGCCGTACGTGGACTGGGAGCTCGTCAACCCGATCGCGCAGCCCGCGCACATCGTCGCCAAGAAGGCGGGCCTCTCCTCGGCCGCAGACCTGACGAAGCTGCTCAAGGGCCTGCCGAAGGGCGACCCCGCGAACCCGCAGCCGGTCGACCCGACGCTGAAGAAGGCTGCTGACTTCGTCAACACCGGCTACGACGTCACCGCGTTCCCGACCGACAAGGACCTGCTGGTCTCCTCCGGCCCGTTCGTCGTCTCGTCGTGGACCCCCGGTCAGTCGCTGACCATGACGCAGAACAAGTACTACGCGGGCGGACTCAAGCCCAGCGTGGACAAGATCGTGTTCCGCATCATCCCGGACGCGAACGCGCAGGTCACCGCGCTCCAGAACGGTGAGGTCGACATCATCAACCCGCAGGCGTCCGCCGACACGATCAGCGCGCTCAAGCAGACCAGCGCGAAGATCCTCACCGGTGCGCAGGCGTCGTACGACCACCTCGACCTGAACTTCGGTTCGCCGGTGTTCGCGGACCCGAAGGTCCGTGAGGCGTTCCTGAAGACCATCCCGCGTCAGCAGATCCTCGACTCGATCGTCACCCCGGTCGACCCGAAGGCCAAGGTCCTGGACTCGCAGATCTTCCTGCCGAACCAGGAGCAGTACGCGGGCAGTGTCAAGCAGAACGGCTCGGACAAGTTCGCCAAGGTCGACATCGACGGTGCCAAGGCGCTCCTCGCCGGTGCGACCCCGACCGTCCGGATCCTCTACAACACCAACAACCCGAACCGTGTCGACGAGTTCCAGGCGATCTCGGCCTCGGCCGCCAAGGCCGGCATCAAGGTCGTGGACGCCGGCTCGCCGGACTGGAGCAAGCTGCTCCCGGGTGGCAACTACGACGCCTCGCTCTTCGGCTGGATCAGCCCGGGTGCAGGCACCACGCAGCTGCCGCAGGTGTTCGCCTCACAGGGTGGCGGAAACTACAACCGCTACCAGGGCACCAACGACCTGGCTCTCAAGTCGCAGACCACCCTCGACAAGGATGCTCTGACGAAGATCGAGTACCAGATCGACAAGCAGTCCTTCGCCGACGGCTACGGCCTGCCGCTGTTCCAGCTGCCTGGCGTGTTCGGCGCGACGAACCGCGTCGACGGTGTCAAGTACAACGGCAACCAGAACGGCCCGTTCTGGAACTTCTGGCAGTGGTCGGTCAAGTCCACCTCCACGAAGTAACAGCTCCGTAAGAGAGAGTGCCCGGGTGAACCCCGGGCACTCTCTCTGCGGCGGGGCGTCGGTTTTCCGCCGGCGCCCCGTATCATGTAGTCGGTGGACGCGATCCGTCCACCCTTGGAACAACGCGCCTGGCGGCACCCCCCGCCGCACCCCGATCGGCGCGTCCTGTCAGTGAAGGTTTTGAACCTATGGCGAGTTTCATCCTGAGGCGCCTTCTCGTCTCAGTGCTCATCATCATCGCTGCTTCATTCCTGATGTACATGCTGGTGGCCTACAGCGCCGACCCGCTCCAGGATCTCCGAAGCAGCAATTCCCCCAACAAGACTCAGCTCATCAATGCGCGCGTCCAGCTGCTGCAGCTGGATGTGCCGCCGCCGCTGCGCTGGCTGCTGTGGCTCGGCGGTGCGGCGAAGTGCCTCATCCCGTTCGCGAACGCGTGCGACCTCGGCTCGACGGTGTCGAACGCGAAGGTCGTCGACATCCTGCCGCAGGCCCTCGGGTCGACGGTGCAGCTGGTGACGTTCGCCCTGATCCTGGCGATCCTCCTCGGTGTCACGATCGGTATCGTCACCGCCCTCCGGCAGTACAGCGGGCTCGACAATGTCGTCACGTTCCTGAGCTTCTTCCTGTACTCCCTGCCGGCCTTCCTGGTGGCGGTGCTCCTCAAGGAGTTCGTCGCGATCGGCTTCAACAACTTCCTCGCGCATCCGACGATCCCGTGGTGGGTGGCCGTGATCATCGGGGTGGTGGCCGGCCTCATCTGGCAATCGCTGGTCGGAGGTGACCGCCGACGGCGTCTCGTCACGTTCGCCGTCGCGACCGTCGCGACCGCCGCTGTCCTGCTGCTGATGTCGGTGACGAACTGGTTCCTGGTTCCCGGCCTCGGACCGGTGGTCATGATCATCCTGATCGCCGCGACCGTGATCGGGGCGACCTCCCTGATCTCCGGCCTGCACAACCGTCGAGCCCTCATCTCGGCGGCCATCGCGGGAGCGGTCAGCCTGGTCTGCTATTTCGCACTGCAGCCGTTGTTCAACGTCTCGACTGTTGCGACGATCGTGATCCTCGCCATCGTCGCCATTGTGGTGAGCCTCGCGATCGGCTGGTTCGTCGGCGGCTACGACCGGGGGCAGAACATGCGCATCGCGGTCATCGTCACCGTCGTGTCCGGCTTCCTGATCATCGTGGACCGCTTCATGCAGGCCTGGCCGCAGTACTTCCAGGACACCAACGGCCGCCCGATCGCGACCGTCGGCTCCACGACGCCGGGTCTCGAGGGCGATATGTGGGTCACCGGGCTGGACACGTTCACGCACCTGGTCCTTCCCACCATCGCGCTGCTGCTGATCTCGTTCGCGTCGTACACCCGGTACTCGCGGGCGGGCATGCTCGAGGTCCTCAACCAGGACTTCATCCGCACGGCGCGCGCGAAGGGCCTGCCGGAGCGGACGGTCGTGGTGCGCCACGCGTTCCGCAACATGCTGATCCCGATCACCACCCTCGTCGCGTTCGACGTGGGCGCGCTGCTCGGTGGCGCGGTCATCACGGAGCACGTGTTCGCGATCCCCGGGATGGGCTCGCTGTTCAACCTGGGGCTGCAGCGCGGTGACCTGAACCCGGTCATGGCGTACTTCCTGGTGATCGCGGCGATGGCGATCCTGTTCAACTTCCTGGCTGACCTCGCGTACGCCGCACTCGACCCGAGAGTGAGGGTCCGATAATGTCCGTCGACAACACACGAATCGCCGACGAGCTGGAGGCGCCGAGCGCGCCTCCGGTCAGTCAGGGCAAGCTGGTCTGGAAGCGGTTCCGCTCCAACAAGGTGGCCGTGGCCAGCGCCATCCTGTTCATCCTGATCCTGCTCTTCTCGATCTCGGCCATCGGCCTCGGCCCCATCCACGGCTGGTGGAAGTACAACTACATCGAGCTGAACGACCAGGTGAAGCAGGGCTCGCCGACATGGGAGCATCCGTTCGGGCAGGACCGCATCGGCAAGGACTACTTCGCGCTCACCATGCGCGGCATCCAGAACTCGATCCTGGTGATGGTCGTCCTCGGCCTCATCGCGAGCGTCGTGGGTGTCGTCGTCGGTGCCGTCGCCGGGTACTTCCGCGGCGTCGTCGACGCGATCCTGATGCGCATCACCGACGTCTTCATCGTCATCCCTGCGCTGGTCATCGGCTCGGTCGTCGGTCACGCCTTCGGTGGGCTCGGCGCGTTCTTCCTGGCGCTGATGCTCGGCTTCTTCTCGTGGATGGGCATCGCCCGCCTGGTGCGCGGCGAGTTCCTCTCGCTGCGTGAGCGCGAGTTCGTCGAGGCGGCCCGGGTTGCCGGTGCGTCCGACTCCCGGATCATCTTCAAGCACATCCTGCCGAACGCCATCGGTGTCGTCATCGTGGCCTCGACGCTGATCATGGCGTCGGCCATCCTGCTCGAGACCGCGTTGTCGTACCTCGGCTACGGCATCCGTCCGCCGGACGTCTCGCTGGGCCTCCTGATCAGCTCGAACCAGTCGGCGTTCCAGACGCGTCCGTGGCTGTTCTGGTGGCCGGGTGGATTTATCGTGACGCTCGCCCTGCTCGTCAACTTCGTCGGCGACGGTCTGCGCGACGCGTTCGACCCGCGCCACCGCCGGTTCAACCTCCGCACCATGCGCGAGCAGGAGCGGGAGGACGGCGAAGGCGACGACCGCACGCCGCGGACCGGAGTGGCCCTCGCGGAGGACGTGCTGTGACGACCACCCGCGTCGCGCGGCTCCTGAGCTCAGGCCAGGAGCAGCGCGGCGACGGTGCCCGCGAACAGCACCACCAGCACGGCGAGCGACGCGAGGTGCCAGCGGACGCCGACCGGCGTCTCGTCGGCGCGACCCGCGTCGACAGCGCCCGAGTCCTGCAGCTCCTGCCAGCGGCGGCGGACCGCCTCGGCGGCCGCTCCCGATTCGGTGGAGAGAAGATCGCCGGGCCGGCGCACACTGTCCGCGACGCTCGGGTGGCCGACGCGTCCCCGCGTCTCGTTGCGGGTGGCGCGGAATGTGCTGGCCGTGCCGGGCGCTGGGGCGGACCACACCGGGAAGCGGTGTCCGGGTGTGTAGAGCGTCAGCGCGAACCTGGTGTCGACGTTGATGAGCGCCTCCCACGGGATGCGAATGGTGCTCGTCACGTTCACCACGGTGAGCCCGTCATCGTCGACCGTGAGGCGCGGATGCCACAGCATGGCCCACGCGATGAACGCGAACAGGACGCCGGGCACGATGTAGAGCAGCCGGGCGTCGTGGACGCTGATCAGCAGGCCGACGGTCAGGGCCGCAGCAGCCGCCCAGATCAGGACGGCAAGGACCCGGTTGAACCGGGACACGAAAACCTCGCGTTCGGGGGAGACGTAGGGCATGGGTCCATGCTCTCATCCCTCCCGAACGCCCCCGAAAGGAACCACGAATCATGACCGAGACCACTGCGGCTCGGGCGACGGCCTCGACCGGCGGCCCCGTCCTCGAGGTGACCGACCTCTCCGTCGACTTCGGCGTGGACGGCGTGTGGGTGCCGGCCGCGAAGAAGCTCAACTACCAGATCCACGCGGGCGAGGTGCTCGCCATCGTCGGTGAGTCCGGCTCCGGCAAGAGTGCGAGCTCGATGGCGATCCTCGACCTCCTGCCGGAGAACTCCCGTGTCCGCGGTGAGATCAAGCTGGACGGCCGCGAGCTGACCAACCTCAGCCAGCCGCAGATGCGGCGGGTGCGCGGCCGCCAGGTCGCGGTCATCTTCCAAGAGCCGATGACCGCACTGAACCCGGTGTACACCGTGGGCTCCCAGATCATCGAGACGCTCCGCATCCACTTCGGGATGTCGCCGCACGAGGCGAAGGAGCGCGCGCTCGAGCTGCTCGCGATGGTCGAGCTCCCCGACCCGAAGAAGGCGTTCAACTCGTACCCGCACCAGTTGTCGGGCGGCCAGCGCCAGCGCGCCATGATCGCGCAGTCGATCTCCTGCGACCCCAAGCTGCTGATCGCGGACGAGCCGACCACTGCGCTCGACGTGACCGTGCAGGCCGAGATTCTGGAGCTGCTGCGAAGCCTCCGCGACCGGCTGGACAGCGCCATCCTGCTGATCACGCACGACATGGGCGTCGTCGCCGACCTGGCCGACAACATCGTCGTGATGCGCAAGGGTGACATCGTCGAGGCGGGCACGGTCAAAGACGTCTTCGCGAACCCGCAGCACCCGTACACGATCGCCCTGCTCGACGCCGTCCCGCACCTGGGGCAGCGCGAGGACGGGGAGATCGACACCACGGCCGCCCTTGCAGCCGGCACCGCGAACCCGGATGCCGTGTTCGCCGAGCGCATCCGTGCCAACGAGCGCGCAGCGCAGGCCGAGCACGAGAAGTCCGAGATGGACAAGCGGCAGGTCGTCGTCGATTTCCAGAACGTGTCCATCGAGTACCCGAAGCACGGCCGGGTGCCCGCGTTCCGGGCCGCGAGCGACATCGATCTGAAGATCCACGAGGGCGAAGTCGTCGGACTGGTGGGCGAGTCGGGGTCGGGCAAGACCACGCTGGGCAGGGCGGCGATCGCGTTGCTGCCGATCCACTCCGGCAAGCTGGTCGTCGCCGGTCAGGACATCAGCTCCGCCGGCCGGGACGAGATCCGCAAGCTGCACCGCAACGTCGGCATCGTCTTCCAGGACCCGTCGTCGTCGCTGAACCCGCGCCTCCAGATCTCCGACTCGATCGCCGAGCCGCTGCGACTCGGCAAGGGGATCAAGGGCGCCGAGCTGTCCCGCGAGGTCGACCGCCTGCTCGACAGCGTCGAGCTGCCGCGGGCCTACCGCAGCCGGTTCCCGCACGAGCTCTCCGGCGGCCAGAAGCAGCGCGTCGGAATCGCCCGCGCCCTGTCGCTGAAGCCGCAGGTGCTGATCGCGGACGAGCCGACGAGTGCCCTCGACGTCTCGGTGCAGGCGCGTGTGCTGGAGCTGATGCAGGCGCTGCAGAAGGAGATGAACTTCGCGTGCCTGTTCATCACCCACGATCTCGCCGTCATCGACGTGCTCGCCGACCGCATCGCGGTGATGCACCACGGCCGGCTGGTCGAGGTGGGCACCCGCGACGAGATCCTCCGCTACCCGAAGGAGGCGTACACGCAGCGCCTCCTGGCCGCGGTGCCGCTCCCGGACCCCGATCAGCAGCGCGCCCGCCGCGCCCTGCGGCTGGAACTGCTGGCCGCCGGATCCGACGAGCCCGCCCCGGGCCCGGTCGTTCCGGTCGAGCTGCAGCAGCCCGAGCCGCCGGTCTCGCAGGGTCTGTAACGCGCTCCCGGCGAGCCGCGAACTCTCGCTGACAGCGGACACAGGAGAAGGGGACCGATCCACGATAGAATGGGTCGTTCCCCTTCTTCCTTCTGACGAGAGTCGAGTCTTCACGCATGTCCGAGAACGCCGTCGCCCGCCGCGACGATCTGCGCAATGTCGCGATCGTTGCCCACGTCGACCACGGCAAGACCACGCTGGTCGACGCCATGCTCCGACAGACCAACTCGTTCGGCGACCACGAGCATGTCGAAGAGCGGGCCATGGACTCCAACGAGCTGGAGCGTGAGAAGGGCATCACGATCCTCGCCAAGAACACGGCGATCTCGTACAAGGGCAAGCACGCCACGAACGGCCCGATCACCATCAACGTGATCGACACCCCCGGCCACGCCGACTTCGGCGGCGAGGTCGAGCGCGGCCTGTCCATGGTCGACGGCGTCGTCCTGCTGGTGGATGCGTCCGAGGGCCCGCTGCCGCAGACCCGCTTCGTGCTGCGCAAGGCGCTGGAGGCCAAGCTTCCCGTGATCCTCGCGGTCAACAAGACCGACCGCGGCGACGCGCGCATCGAAGAGGTCGTCAGCGAGAGCCAGGACCTGCTCCTCGGTCTCGCCAGCGACCTGTCGGACGACGTGCCCGACCTCGACCTCGACGCCATCCTCGACGTGCCGGTGGTGTACGCGTCCGGCCGTGCCGGTGCCGCCAGCCGCAACCGTCCGGAGAACGGCGAGCTTCCCGACAACGACGACCTCGAGCCGCTGTTCGAGGCGATCCTGGAGCACATCCCGGCGCCCAGCTACGACCCCGAGGCCCCGCTGCAGGCGCACGTCACGAACCTCGACGCGTCGCCGTTCCTCGGCCGCCTCGCCCTGCTCCGCATCTTCAACGGCACGCTCCGCAAGGGGCAGACCGTCGCCTGGGTGCGTCACGACGGCGACGTGCACAACGTCCGCGTCACCGAGCTCATGATGACGAAGGCGCTCGACCGGTACCCGGCCGAGTCCGGCGGTCCCGGCGACATCGTCGCCGTCGCCGGCTTCGCCGACATCATGATCGGCGACACGCTGGCCGACCCGGATGACGTGCGTCCGCTCCCGGCGATCCATGTCGACGAGCCCGCGATCTCGATGACCATCGGTACGAACACCTCGCCGCTCGTCGGCAAGGTGAAGGGTCACAAGCTGACCGCCCGCATGGTCAAGGACCGCCTCGACCGCGAGCTGGTCGGAAACGTCTCGCTCCGCGTCCTCGACATCGGCCGTCCCGACGCCTGGGAGGTGCAGGGCCGCGGCGAGCTGGCGCTGGCCATCCTCGTCGAGCAGATGCGCCGTGAAGGCTACGAGCTGACCGTCGGCAAGCCGCAGGTCGTCACGAAGCGCGTCGACGGCAAGCTGCAGGAGCCGTACGAGCACCTCACCATCGACTCTCCCGAGGAGTACCTCGGCGCGATCACCCAGCTCCTCGCCGGCCGCAAGGGCCGCATGGAGAACATGTCGAACCACGGCACCGGCTGGGTGCGCATGGAGTTCATCGTGCCGTCCCGTGGCCTGATCGGCTTCCGCACCGAGTTCCTGACCACCACCCGTGGCACCGGCATCGCCAACGCCATCGGGCACGGCTACGACGACTGGGCCGGCCACATCGTCACGCGCAGCAACGGCTCGATCGTCGCCGACCGCGCCGGAGTGGTCACGCCGTTCGCCATCATCGCCCTGCAGGAGCGCATGACGTTCTTCGTGAACCCCACGGAGGAGGTCTACGAGGGCATGGTGATCGGCGAGAACTCGCGCGCCGACGACATGGACGTCAACATCACCAAGGAGAAGAAGCTGACGAACATGCGTCAGTCGACGGCCGACAACTTCGAGTCGATGACGCCCTCGCGGCAGCTGACGCTCGAGGAGTGCCTCGAGTTCGCCCGCGACGACGAGTGCGTCGAGGTGACTCCGACGGCTGTCCGCATCCGCAAGGTGGAGCTGGACGCGACCGCGCGCGGCCGCGCGACCGCCCGCCTGAAGCGCCAGGACGCCGCGGCGGTCTGAACCCCGCCGGTCCGCTCGTCGGAGCCGCGCATCTACACGGAGGAGATCCGGGCCGCACTGGCCAGGATCTCCACCGTTTGTGGCTTAACCGGTGTCCTTGCTGCGTGTTCTCCTCCGTCTGCCTCCGTCGGAGATTCGCGCGGCCGGGGCGGAGATTCGGGCCGGATACCGCCCGAATCTCCGACCTACCGCGGTCGGTCGGAGATTCGGGGCGGGTTCTCCGCCGTTGCCCGGGACGCAATCGGGCTCGACCCTGGAGATCCCGGTAGCCCGACGGCCGCCCGCGTCAGGGAGAATGGGAGCATGAACCGCCGCCTCGTCGCCCTTCCGCTCGCCGCCGCACTGCTGCTCGGCGCCACTCCCGCGCTGGCCGGCTGCAGCTTCCAGACGGCCGTGAAGAACGTGACCGGCGGCAACGTGGACATCGGCGGCACGTCAATCCCGTCCGACTTCCCGAAGGCCGTTCCGCTGGCCGACGGGCAGGTCGTCTTTGCCGCGGCTCTCGGTGCGGGCAAGGACAAGGTGTGGAACGTCACCGTCAAGGTGTCCGGCGGCGACGCCTACACCTCCATCGAAAAGCAGCTCACGACTGCCGGCTTCAGTGGCGACTTCGGTGCGCGCGGGGACAACGGGGGAGGGACGGGCACGTTCAGCGACGGCACCTACGGCGTGCTGGTGGTGGTCACCGACGCCGGCAGCAACGGCTGGGTGGCCAACTACTCCGTGTCGCGGGGTGCCGTGCCGTCACCGACGCCCACCGCGACGCCCTGAGGCGACCTGAGGCGACCTCAGGCGAACAGCCCCGCACCCACGAACGACCCCTGCTTCGCGCCGGGCGGCACGGCGAAGATGCCCGACCCGACGTGGCGGACGTACTCGTTCATCAGGTCCTTGGCTGCGAGCCGCCGCTGGATGGGGATGAACTGGGTCCGCGGGTCGCGCTGGAAGGCGATGAAGAACAGTCCGGCGTTGAGGCGCCCGAGTTCGTCGTTGCCGTCGACGAAGTTGTAGCCCCGGCGCAGCAGCTGGGCGCCGCCGTTCATGGTGGGATGCGCGAGGCGCACGTGCGAGTCGGGGTCGATCTTCGTCCCGCCGTCCTTCGCCAGCGCGAGGAAGTTCGGCGACGTGAACTCGGTGCCGCCGGAGAGTGGAGCCCCCTCACCCTTGTCCCGGCCGATGATGCGCTCCTGCTCTCCGAGCTGCTGCCGGTCCCAGGTCTCGATCACCATGCGGATCTTGCGGGCGACGAGGTACGAGCCGCCCGCCATCCAGGAGGCGCCGTCTGCGCGGTCGGCCCAGACCTGGTCCTCGACTACGGACTGGTCCTCGGACTTGATGTTGGCCGTGCCGTCCTTGAACCCGAACAGGTTGCGCGGCGTCGCCTGTGCCCGCGAGGTGGATGAGGTGCGCCCGAACCCGAGCTGCGACCAGCGGATCGCCGCCCGGCCGAACGCGATGCGGGAGAGGTTGCGGATGGCGTGCACCGCCACCTGCGGATCGTCGCTGCAGGCCTGCACGCAGAGGTCGCCGCCGCTCACCGCATCCACCAGGGCGTCGCCGGGGAACCGCGGCAGGTCGACGAGCGCTGCCGGACGCCGCGAGGCGATGCCGAAGCGGTCCTCGCCGGTGGCGGTCCGGAACAGGCTGGGGCCGAAGCCGAACGTGAGGGTGAGGCCGCCCGGCGGCAGGTCGAGCGCCTCGCCGGTGTCGTCGGGCGGCGCATCCGTGGGGCCGGAGGCGGGCCCGTACTTGCCCGCAGGGCGGCCCTGCGTCATGTGCGCAGCAGCGGTCGTCCAGTCCTGGAGCAGCTCGACCAGACCGTCGCGGTCGAGGCCGGCGACGGTGTCGAAGGCGGCGAAGTGGAGGCGGTCCTGCGCCGGCGTCGTGATGCCGGCCTGGTGCGCGCCGTAGAAGGGGTAGGTCGTGGAGCCGCCGGGGGCCGCGCCGAGCACGGCGCGGTCGGCCGCGACCCCCGCGCCGATGCCGACCAGGCCCGCACCGACGGTCGCGCCGGCCAGTCCGAGCATCCCGCGACGGGAGAGACCGGGACGGGCGTCGGTGTCGGTCGAGGCGGTGTCGTCCGAGGGGGTTTCCGTCACGGCGTTACTTGACGATGATCGAGGTGAGGTGGCTGAGCGGCTCGCTGAGCGCGTTCACCTGGTCCGAGAGTTCCTTGACCTGGTCGGTGCTCAACTGCGTGTAGCTGACGAAGCCGTCTCCGGTCTTGTACTGGGCCAGGGTCTTCTCGACGGCGGCGAACTCGCTGTCCAGTTTCGCGACGACCTCCTTGCCGTTGCTGCCCTTGGTGGACGCGAGGTCACGGACGACCCCGTACGCCACCTGCGCGCCCTCCAGGTTCGCCTGGAAGTCCTGCAGATCGGTGTGCGAGAAGGCCTCCTCCTCGCCGGTGATCTTCGAGCCGGCGACTTCCTCCATCAGCCCGATGGCGCCGTTGGAGATCTGGTCGATGGTGAGCGTGAAGCCCTTGGCGTGGACCAGGTCGTACAGCTTCTGCGTGTCCGAGACCAGCTCGTCGGCGAGCTGGGTGCGCGTCGCTGCGTCCGCCGCGGTGTAGCCGGCGGGGGCCCAGAGGTCCTTCTCGATCCGGTGCCAGCCGGTCCACTCCTGCCCCTGCTCGAGGTCGGCCTCGCGGAGGTCGAGCGCCGGGTCGAGGTCGCCGAACTGCTCGGCAGTCGGCTCGATCCGCTCGTAGTCGGCGCGCGCGGAGGCGTACTGCGCGCGGGCCGCGTCGGCGTCGCCTGCCGCGTAGACGGCGGCGAACGCCTTGGTGGCGGTGAGGAGGGCACCGGCCTGGTCCTTGACGTACCCGGTGTAGTTGCTGACCGCCTGGGCGACCTGCTTGCTCTCGCTCTGCGACACGGCTGCGCCCGAGCCCGGTGTGACGGTGAAGGCGGCGACATGGTTGGGCTGGCCGACCATCCCCTTGCGGCAGGCCGAGAAGTAGTCGCCCTCGGCGAGCTGGACGACGTAGTTGACCGTCGTGCCGGGTCCGATGTTCTCCTTCTCGCCGACGATCCGCAGCTTGTCGGTCGCCAGCAGCTCGAACTCGTTGACATCCGTGCCGTTGTTGGTCACCTGGAAGGTGATCGGACCGGCCTTCGCCGTGTTGGTCGAGACCGTGCACTTCGAGTCCGTCAGCGAGACGGCGATCGCCTCGGCGGTGGCGTCCGCTTTGTTCGGGACACAGCCGGTCAGGGCGACGGCGAGGGCGGCTGCGCCGGCCAGGGATCCGGTGACGGCAGCGAGCGGACGGAGTCGGGGCATGGGTGTGCTGTGCTTTCTCGAGTGGTGGGACGGGTCAGGAGGCGATCGGCGCGTGCGGGGCGGCGGTGGTCGCCGGCGCCGGCTTCGCGGCGGCGGGCCGGCCGGTGGCACGGTGCTGGCGGATGTAGAAGAAACCGACCACGACGAGGTACGCGGCCCAGCCGACGACCTGCAGCCAGGACGGCGACGGGTTGAAGTTGACGATGCCGGCGGCCAGTGTGCCGTACCAGCTGGAGGAGGGAATGGCGCCGCTGATGTCGTAGGCGTGGACGCTGCCGCCCGGGATCAGGCCGGCCTCCTGCAGGTCGCCCAGGCCGTACGCGAACACACCGGCGGCGACCAGGATGAGGAAGGCGCCGGTCCAGGTGAAGAAGGAGCCGAGGTTGATCTTCACCATGCCGCGGTACAGCAGGAAGCCGAGCACGGCGGCGGTGAGGAGGCCGAGCAGGGCGCCGACCGCCGGCTCCCACGTGCCGCCGGTGCTTGCGACGGTCGCCCAGACGAACAGTGAGGTCTCGATGCCCTCCCGGCCCACACTGAGCATGGCCAGCAGGACGACGCCCCAGCCGGCGCCGACCAGGGCGGAGTCGAGGCGGTTGTGGAGGGTGGATTTCATGGTGCGGGCGGTCTTGCCCATCCAGAACACCATCCAGGTCACGAAGCCGACCGCGACGAGCGAGAGCGAGCCGCCCAGGATCTCCTGCGCCTCGAAGCTCATGCCGTAGGGCCCCCAGGTGAGCGCCGCGCCGATGCCGAGCGGGATGATGAGGGCGATGCCGACGCCGATCCACAGCTTGGAGAGCACATCGGACCGGCCGACCTTCACGACGTAGGCGATGAGGATGGTGACGATGAGCGCCATCTCGAGGCCTTCGCGGAGGCCGATCAGGTAGTTCGCGAGCACAGGGGACCTTGTCGACGATCGGGGGGTGGATGTTGGTAAGGCTAACCTTACCCATCCACCGTATGTCACGACCCGGAAAGTGTCCAGCTAGGATTCGAGAATGCTCAGCCGGATCGTCAGCGCCATCCTGCTCGTGCTCATCGGGGCCGTGTTCGGCGCCATCGGGACGATCGCCCACCAGATCTCGGTCACCTGGGGCATCGGCATACCGCTCGGCCTGATCGCGTCGCTGCTGGCGATCACCGCCCTCCTCGTCGGCCTGCGCCTGCTCGGCCACAGCCGCCTCCCGGCCCTCCTGGCGGCGCTCGGCGCGATCGCGGTCATCCTGCTCTTCAGCCAGCAGAGCGCGGGCGGCTCGGTGCTCATCCCGAACGACCTCGCCGGTCAGGTGTGGCTCGTCGGCACGATCCTCGTCGCCGCCATCGTGATCGCGTGGCCGGACGTGCGCGGACGACGGGCGTCCCGCGACGGCATAAGCTAGCAGGGTAGCTCTCGTGAAGGGATCCGAACCACTGTGACCTATGTCATCGCTCTCCCGTGCGTCGATGTGAAGGACCGGGCGTGCATCGATGAGTGCCCCGTCGACTGCATCTACGAGGGCGAACGGTCGCTGTACATCCACCCCGACGAGTGCGTCGACTGCGGTGCCTGCGAGCCGGTCTGCCCGGTCGAGGCCATCTACTACGAGGACGACCTGCCCGAGGAGTGGAAGGACTACTACCGCGCCAACGTGGAGTTCTTCGACGACATCGGCTCGCCCGGCGGCGCTTCGAAGGTCGGCGTGATCCAGAAGGACCACCCGGTCATCGCCGCGCTGCCTCCGCAGGCCCACTGACGATGGCGTTGCAGGAGCTCCCGGACTACCCCTGGGACCTCATGGCGCCGTACGCCGAGCGCGCACGGACGCACCGTGACGGCATCGTCGACCTGTCGATCGGCTCGCCGGTCGACCCGACGCCCGACCTGATCCGGGAGGCGCTCGCCCGCGCCACCGACGCGCACGCCTACCCGCAGACGGTCGGCACCCCGGCCCTGCGGGAGGCCATCGTCGACTGGTTCGAGCGGCGTCGCGGGGTCCGCGGGCTGACCGTGGAGAATGTCCTGCCGACCATCGGCTCGAAAGAGCTCGTCGCGCTGCTTCCGTTCATGCTGGGCCTCGGCGAGGGCGACATCGTCGTGCATCCACGGGCCGCGTACCCGACCTACGCGATCGGCGCGGCGATCGCGGGCGCCACCGCTGTCGCGAGCGACGACCCGGGGGAGTGGCCGGAGGGCACCCGCCTGGTCTGGCTGAACTCGCCCGGCAACCCGGACGGCCGCATCCTGACCGTCCCCGAACTGCGGGCCGCTGTCGCCAGAGCGCGGGAACTGGGCGCCTACATCGCCAGCGACGAGTGCTACGCCGAGCTGGGCTGGGACGAGCCGTGGGATGCGGAGCGCGTCCCGAGCATCCTCGACCCGCGCGTCATCGGCCAGAACCGTGAGAACGTGCTCGCCGTCTACTCGCTGAGCAAGCAGTCGAACCTGGCCGGCTACCGCGCCGCCTTCGTCGCCGGCTGCCGCACGATCGTCACCCGCCTGGTCAACGTCCGGAAGCACGCCGGGCTGATGCTGCCGGCGCCGCTGCAGGCGGCGATGGTGACGGCTCTCGGCGACGACGAGCATGTGCGGGAGCAGAAGGAGCGGTACCGCGGCCGGCGCGACCTCCTCAAGCCGGCGCTCGAGGCGGCCGGCTTCCGCGTCGACCGCAGCGAGGGCGGCCTGTACCTCTGGGCGACCGAGGGACGCGACGCCTGGGACAGCATCGGACGGCTGGCCGACCTCGGCATCCTGGCCGGACCAGGGCACTTCTACGGCGACTTCTTCCCGCAGCACATCCGGCTGTCGCTCACCGCGACGGACGAACGCGTCGCCTCGGCGGCGGTGCGCCTCCGGGCTTTTGGAGAGACCCTCTAACCGCTTGCCCCGGCCTTTGCCCGATGCGACAGTTGTCGCCAGCGTTCGTTAGGCTGTACCGGCACGGTTTTTCACCGGCGCCGCCACGATCGGTGCCAGGACCGGATAATCCCACCAGGAGGCGTTGTGAGCGGACTCGGCACCGAAAGTACTGGCACCGAGAGCACTGCCACCGAGCAGGCCCAGGCGGAGGCGGAGTCGGAGTTGGCCACAGCCCAGCTCCGGTACCCCGGTGGCGTCGCCGAGTTCCCGATCCGGCCCAGCGTCGACGGCGCCTCGAGCATCGACTTCTCGACACTGACCCGCGAGACGGGCCTCACCAGTCTCGACTACGGCTTCGTCAACACGGCTGCCACGCGCTCATCCATCACGTACATCGATGGTGACCAGGGCATCCTGCGCTACCGCGGCTACCCGATCGAGCAGCTGGCCGCGAAGTCCACGTTCCTCGAGGTCGCCTGGCTGCTCATCCACGGCGAGCTGCCGTCGGAGTCGGAGCTCTCCGAGTTCGACGAGAACATCCGTCGCCACACGCTGCTGCACGAAGACCTGCGCCGCTTCTTCGACGCGCTGCCGCACGACGCACACCCGATGTCGGTGCTGTCGAGCGCCGTCTCCGCGCTGTCGACCTTCTACCAGGACTCGCTCAGCGTGAGCGACCCCGAGCAGGTGGAGCTCTCCACCATCCGCCTGCTGGCCAAGCTGCCGGTCATCGCCGCGTACGCGCACAAGAAGAGCCTCGGCCAGGCGTTCCTCTACCCGGACAACTCGCTGAGTTTCGTCGACAACTTCCTGCGCCTCAACTTCGGCACCCGGGCCGAGCCGTACGAGGTGAACCCGGTGCTATCCCGCGCGCTGGAGCGGCTGCTGATCCTGCACGAGGACCACGAGCAGAACGCATCCACGTCGACGGTCCGGCTGGTCGGCTCCACGCAGGCCAACCTGTTCGCCTCGGTCTCCGCCGGCATCAACGCGCTCTACGGCCCGCTGCACGGCGGCGCCAACGAGGCCGTGCTGCAGATGCTCGCGGGCATCCGCGACTCCGGCGAGAGTGTCCAGAAGTTCGTCGAGCGCGTGAAGAACAAGGAGTCCGGCGTCAAGCTCATGGGCTTCGGTCACCGCGTCTACAAGAACTTCGACCCGCGCGCGAAGCTCGTGAAGCAGTCGGCCGACGAGGTGCTCCAGGCCCTCGGCGTGCACGACCCGCTGCTCGACATCGCGAAGGAGCTGGAGGAGGTCGCGCTCGGCGACCAGTACTTCGTCGACCGCAAGCTGTACCCGAACGTCGACTTCTACACGGGTGTGATCTACAAGGCGATGGGCTTCCCGACGCGGATGTTCACCGTGCTCTTCGCGATCGGCCGGCTGCCGGGATGGATCGCGCACTGGCGCGAGATGAACCTCGACCCGCAGACCAAGATCGGCCGCCCGCAGCAGCTGTACGTGGGATCGCCGGAGCGCGACCTGGGCCGCTGAGCGCGTCGGTGGGCGGCTTCGCGGGTCATTAGTTGGCCCCTCCCGCGTCTATCGATTCTTGAAGTAGGCGAAAAGGCGGTCTTCCCGGATAGTGGCCAACGCGCCGATCGCACCAGACAAGCATGCGAGCACGCCGGCCGTCATCGTCGCGATGCAGCTCTGGAGGACAGCGACATCGGATCCAGCCGTGCCGACGCCACGGTCGCAGGCACCAACGCGATTACCGCCGCCGCGACTCCGATTCTCAGAACACTCTTCAGCTTCATGCTGCTCCATTCATTTGTCGTTGTGCCCAGACGGACGCTTGGACTCTAATGAATGGGTAGACAGCTCGGTTCGGGTGTGACCTAAATGCCCTCGAAGTCCGACTTTTCGTTGTCCTCATTGTGATGCTTGCGGGCTTTCAGTACTGGTGAGACGAGGGCCCAAAAGATGATGGCAACGATGAACAGCACCAGCAACAGCAATGCGCCGACGACCACGCCCGCCAGCCCCATATGAGGTTCCTTTCGGTCTTACTTGCTCAAGGCACGAACGCCGACTGTCACGCGAAATCGCGAGATCACAGTCTAGATGAGGTGCTCTTCTCGGTTCGGAGAAGCGGACTCCTGAGGCCATCATCATTGAGGCCGCCGTCTTCCCAGTCCGGATGTTCACTGCCCTGTTTACGACCGCCCACCTGCGGCCTCTGCAGCGGTTCCCCGGCCGACGACTCAGCCCGCCGGCCGCCGGAAGGCGAACCGATCCCAGGGCGCGAAACGATACTCGTCGTCGCAGCGGTACCCGCGCAGCCACCGCTGCCCATCGACGACTCGGAGGTAGAACCCCTTTGGGAACGCCACGTCGCTGCGGAGCGGTGCCCCGGCGACCTTGATCGCGCCTGTGGGCGAGCGGCCGGCCGACAGCACCGAGTCCGGAGCGTTCAGACCAAGATCGGTCGCCCGCAGCAGCTGTACGTGGGATCGCCGGAGCGCGATCTCGGGCGCTGACGGCCGCTCAGTTGAGTCGCGACATCAGGTCGCAACTCGACGTGGATACGAGCAACGACTCGCGACTCGTCGCCGTCAGAGGGCGGGCCGCAGCGTCAGCGTCTGATCGGCCGCCTTCTTCAGGGCCGCCGTCGAGAACGGCCACGGCCGCGTCCGGCCGGTGGCCCACAGGTCGGTCTGGTCGGTGTAGTGCGCGTCGAAGGCGTGCCCGGATGCTCCGGTCAGGTTGACCCAGGTGCTCGCGTCGAAGTCCGCCAGGTCGACCACCATGCGCATCGACGGCAGCCGGCCGACCTCGTAGCCGAGCGTCGCATCCCACCCGGTCGCGTCCACGACGCTGGTGCCGCCGCCGACGTGCCAGGGACCGCGGTTGAACAGCCACTCGATGGGTGCCACGCCCGACTCGCCGAGGCTGGCGTTCTCCAGGGTCAGGGTATGGAGGCGGTCCCACCGCCACGACGCCGGGTCGCCGCCGAGGAGTTCCCGGGTCTTCCCCCAGGCCTGGTCGGCCGCGTAGGCGATCATCGTGTCACGGTCGGTGGTCCCCAGATGGCGGTCGACCCACCACGGGGAGTCCGGCTCCGACAGCAGCGAGCCGACGACCGTGAACCAGCGGTCGCCTCCTGTCGGCGCCGTGGCCGCCGGCAGCTTCCGAGCGAACATGTCGTTCAGCAGTTCCCGCCAGAACACGGCGAAGTACGCGGCTCCTGCGCTCTTGGCATCGTCGCGGTAGTTCCAGTCGGCGAGCAGGCTCGCGGCCTGCTGCAGGTTGGCGCTGGCGTCCGGTTTGCGCGCCACCTCGCGCAGCACCGGAACCAGGTTGGCGGCGTTGGCGTCGTAGGTGTCGGACTGGATCGCCGACATGTCGGCGGCCGTCACCTTCTTCCCCTCGCCGAACAGCTGTGACAGGCGCAGCTCGATCTGGTTCGCCCGGTAGCCCTGGTCCCAGTCCGCCGTGATGAGCGCGGGGAAGCCGGGACCGACCGCGGCATTGTTCGCGGTCACGATGTAGCCGGAGGGCGGGTCGTAGTCCGAGGGCAATCGCTCGAACGGGATGGCACCCGTCCACCCGTACTGGCTGGTCCACCCCGGTACCGGAACCGTGCCGTCGCCGGCCGCCCGGATCGGGATGAGCCCGGGCGCCTGGTAGCCGATGTTCCCGTCGACGTCGGCGTAGACGAGGTTCTGCGACGGCACCTGGAAGGACTGCGCGGCCGCCCGGAAGCTCGCCCAGTCGCGTGCGGTGTCGAAGGCGAAGATGGCGTTCGCGGTGGTGCCGGGCGTCAGCGCGGTCCACGCCAGCGACAGCTGGAACTGCGGCGCGGGCACACCCATCTTGCCTGCCTGGTCTTTGGCGATGACGGCGTACGCGTCGCCGATGTCGGTGACGATTGGCCCGTGGAGCGTCGACCGCACGGTGATCGTCACGTCCGCGCCCCCGGCGACGTGGATGTGCTCGGTGCGCTTCTGCAGCGGCACCTGCTTGCCGTCGTACTCGTAGGTGTTCCCGGTGACCTTCTCGACGAAGAGGTCGGCGACGTCCGGCCCGAGGTTGGTGAAGCCCCACGAGATGCGGTCGTTGTGCCCGATGATGATGCCGGGGAAGCCGGAGAAGCTGAACCCGGCCACGTCGAAGGGGCACGCAGCGCTCACCGTCGCGCAGTGCAGTCCCATCTGATACCAGACCGACGGCAGCGCGGCGCCGAGGTGCGGGTCGTTGGCGAGCAGCGGCTTCCCGCTCGCGGTGTGCGCGCCACCGATCACCCAGGAGTTGGAGCCGATGCCGTCGCCCGCCGGGCCGATCAGCCGGGGGAGCGCATCCACGTTCGCCGCCACCTGCTCCAACTGGGATGCGTAGGCGGCCGGGTCGACGGACGGGGTGGAGGCGGCACCGGCCGACGACGCGATCGCGCCCGGATCCGCATCCGGAGTGACGGTCCGCGGTTCCCCGCCGCCCTGATCGGTGATGGTCGGGTGTCCGGTGTACGGATAGCCGGGGTGCAGCTCGGCCACCTGCTCCGGCTTCAGCTTCGTGGCGAGCAGGGCGCGGTCGATCTCGTCTTCCAGGTTGGAGCGGAGGTCCCAGGCCATCGCCTTCAGCCAGGCGACGGAGTCGGCGGGCGTCCAGGGCTCCGGCCGGTACGCCGGGTTCTGCAGCCCCAGCACGGCGTACTCCAGCGACAGCTCGGCGCCGGAGTGGTTCTTCAGGTAGGCGTTCACGCCGTCCGCGTAGTCCTGGTAGTAGCGCAGCGCGGTCGGGTCGAGGAGCTTCACCTCCTGCTCGGCGACCTGCCGCCAGCCGAGGGTGCGGATGAAGGTGTCCGTCGGCACCTGGCTCGCGCCGAACATCTCCGAGAGCCGCCCCGCGGTGACGTGACGGCGGAAGTCCATCTCCCAGAACCGGTCCTGCGCGTGCACGTACCCCTGTGCGCGGAACAGATCGTCTGCGGTGGATGCCTCCAGCTGCGGGATGCCGGCCGCATCCCGGTACACCGTCACCGGCTTCGTCAGCCCGGGGACGTCGACGGAGCCTGCGGTCTGCGGGAACGAGCGCGTCACCGTCCACACCCCGACACCGCCGGCGATCACCACCAGCACGAGCAGCACGGCGAGCACGCCGCCGATCACCCGCAGGACCCGATGGTGCCGCCTCAGCCGGGGGGTGTCGTCGCCCACGTCGCTCCTTCGTCGGGCCGGTGCCGCCGTTTCTTGGGACTGTAGCCCATGCCGGTGACCGGCGGACGGACGGGCGGCCGCGGCTCAGGGGGAGGTCAGGGCAGACCAGGCCATCCGCTCGAGGACCGGGCGGACCGCATCCGGCGCCACCTGAGCCGCTCCGATGCGGGCGGTGTGCGGGGTCGAGTTCAGGAGGCCGAAGGTGCCCTGCACGCGCACGCGGAGTTCGTCTTCGGTGAGGGCGGGGTGCAGCTCGCCGAGCACGCGTATCCACACCTCCACGTACCGGCGCTGCAGGCGTCGCACCTCGCGGCGGGCGGCGTCGGTCAGCGCATCCAGGTCTCGGTCCTGCACGCGGATGGTGTCGGGCTCGCTGAGGGCGAAGTCGACGTGGAAGCCGATCAGGGAGTGGAGGGCCGACGCCGCGTCCGCTGCCGCATCCTCCACCTGCTGGCCGCCCGAGAGCAGGCCCTCGCTGACGCCGACCAGGAGCGCCTCCAGCACCGCTTGCTTGGACGGGAAGTGACGGTAGACCGCAGGACCGCTGATGCCGACGGCCGAGCCGAGGTCTTCGATGGAGACGCCGTTGAAGCCGCGCTCGGCGAACAGGCCGGCGGCGGCCTCCAGCAGGGCGGCGCGGCGGTCGGCCTTCGCCTGGCTGCGCTGCGTCGGGCGGCTGTGCTCAAGGGAGAGTTCGGGGGGAGCGGCGGGGTCGAGCTGGGTCATCGTCCTCGATGTCGTCGGGCCGTCCGGGCGGCGGTGCTGGACTTTTCGGTTAATGAACACTAACCTAAAACCGAGTTAGTCACCACTAACCGGTTTGTCCCGCCCGGGACTTGTCGACGACGACACGGAGCAGCATGCCGACCCTGACCAGTGAGGCGCCCGCCACGGACGCCCGGTTCGAGCAGAACGACGCAGCCCAGCGCGAGCTCGTGGCGGACCTGAGACGACGGCTCGCCACGGCAGCGGCCGGAGGACCGGAGCGCGCCAGGGAACGACACGTCGCCCGCGGCAAGCTCCTGCCGCGCGACCGGATCGACGCCCTGCTCGATGAGGGCAGCCCGTTCCTCGAACTGGCTCCGCTCGCGGCGACCGGGATGTACGGCGACGAGAGCCCGGCGGCCGGCGTCATCGCCGGGATCGGCCTGGTCGCCGGACGTCACGTGATGGTCGTCTGCAACGATGCCACCGTCAAAGGCGGCACCTACTACCCGATGACGGTGAAGAAGCACCTGCGCGCGCAGGAGGTGGCCCTCGAGAACCGGCTGCCCTGCATCTACCTGGTGGACTCGGGCGGAGCGTTCCTGCCCATGCAGGACGAGGTCTTCCCCGACCGCGACCACTTCGGGCGCATCTTCTACAACCAGGCCCGGCTGTCCGCCGCGAAGATCCCGCAGATCGCTGCGGTGCTCGGCTCGTGCACGGCGGGCGGCGCGTACGTTCCTGCGATGAGCGACGAGACCGTGATCGTACGCAACCAGGGCACGATCTTCCTCGGGGGACCGCCGCTGGTGAAGGCCGCGATCGGCGAGGTCGTCACGGCCGAGGAGCTGGGCGGCGGCGACCTGCACGCCCGCACGTCCGGAGTGGTGGACCACCTCGCCGAAGACGACGAGCACGCGCTCGCGATCGTCCGCGACATCGTCGCGACCCTGCCGCTCCCGCTCTCGCCGGCGTGGCCGGTGCTCGACAGCGTCGTGCCGGCCGCCGACCCCGCCGAGCTGTACGGCGTCGTCCCGGTCGACGTCCAGGCGCCCTACGACGTGCACGAGGTCATCGCGCGGATCGTCGACGGCAGCATCTTCGACGAGTTCAAGCCGGAGTACGGCACCACGCTGGTGACCGGTTTCGCGCACATCCACGGGCATCCGGTCGGTATCGTCGCCAACAACGGCGTGCTGTTCAGCGAGTCCGCCCTGAAGGGCGCGCACTTCATCGAGCTGTGCGACCAGCGCGGAATCCCGCTGCTCTTCCTGCAGAACATCTCCGGCTTCATGGTCGGCCGCGACTATGAGGCCGGTGGGATCGCCAAGAACGGCGCGAAGATGGTCACCGCCGTTGCGACCACCCGGGTCCCCAAGCTCACGGTCGTCATCGGCGGGTCGTTCGGGGCAGGCAACTACTCGATGTGCGGCCGGGCGTACTCTCCGCGATTCCTGTGGATGTGGCCGGCAGCGCGCATCTCGGTGATGGGCGGCCAGCAGGCGGCGAGCGTGCTCGCCACCGTCAAGCGCGACCAGCTGGAGGCGCGCGGGGAGGACTGGCCCGCCGACGAGGAGGCCGCCTTCCGTGCACCGGTCACGGCGCAGTACGAGGAGCAGGGCAACCCGTACTACTCGACCGCGCGGCTCTGGGACGACGGCGTCATCGACCCCGCCGAGACCCGCACGGTGCTCGGGCTCGCGCTCGACGTCGTCTCCCGCTCGCCGCTCCCCGACACCGCCTTCGGGCTCTTCCGGATGTGACCGCCATGACCTCGAACGCCACTGCTCCTCACGCTTCCGCCTCCAGCGTCCCCTTCCGCACCGTGCTGGTCGCCAACCGTGGCGAGATCGCCTGCCGCGTCATCCGCACGCTCACGCGTCTCGGCATCCGCTCGGTCGCCGTCTACAGCGACGCCGACCGGGATGCGCCGCACGTCGCGCTCGCCGACGTCGCCGTCCGCCTGGGCCCCGCGCCCGCCCGCGACAGCTACCTCAGCATCGAGGCGATCGTGGAGGCGGCGCGCAGCACGGGAGCTGAGGCCGTGCACCCCGGGTACGGGTTCCTCTCCGAGAACCCTGCGCTCGCCGAGGCATGCGCGCAGGCCGGTATCGTCTTCGTCGGTCCGGGCGTTCACGCGTTGGAGGTGATGGGCGACAAGATCACCGCAAAGCACGCGGTGGCCGAGTACGACGTCCCCATCATCCCCGGGATCGCCGAGCCGGGCCTGACCGACGACGACCTGATCGCGGCGGCCGACGACATCGGCTTCCCGGTGCTCGTCAAGCCGTCGGCGGGCGGTGGCGGCAAGGGGATGCAGGCCGTGCGTTCCGCCGCGGAGCTTCCGGAAGCGCTGCGGACGGCCCGGCGCGTCGCTGCTGCGGCGTTCGGCGACGACACCCTGTTCCTGGAGCGGCTCGTCGCCTCCCCGCGCCACATCGAGGTGCAGGTGCTCGCCGACCGGCACGGCGGGATCGTGCACCTGGGGGAGCGCGAGTGCTCGCTGCAGCGCCGCCACCAGAAGGTGATCGAGGAGGCGCCGTCGCCGCTGCTCGATGCGGCGACGCGGGAGCGGATCGGCGCGGCGGCCTGCCGGGTCGCGGCCAGCGTGGGCTACACGGGCGCCGGGACGGTCGAGTTCCTCGTCTCCGCCGAGGCGCCGGACGAGTTCTTCTTCATGGAGATGAACACACGGCTGCAGGTGGAGCATCCCGTCACGGAACTCGTGACCGGCCTGGACCTCGTGGAGCAGCAGCTGCGCATCGCCGCAGGCGACCCGCTCGCCTTCGGGCAGGACGACGTCCGGTTGCGCGGCCACGCGGTCGAGGCCCGGGTCTACGCCGAGGACCCCGAGCGCGGCTTCCTCCCGGCCGCGGGCCGTGTCCTTGCGCTGCGCGAGCCGGTCGGTGAGGGCGTCCGCGTGGACAGCGGCATCGCGGCGGGCATCCCGATCGTGACCGACTACGACCCGATGCTCGCCAAGGTGATCGCCTGGGGCGAGGACCGTGCGGAGGCGCTGGCGCGGTTGCGCGGCGCGCTGGCCGGCACGAGCATCCTCGGGTCGGTCTCGAACGTCGCGTGGCTGGTCGACCTCATCTCCGACGACGACGTGGTCGCCGGCCGGATGGACACCACGCTGATCGACCGGCGGTTCTCGGAGCGGACGCCGACGCCGGCCACCGAGGACGAGTTGGCGGCCGCAGCGCTGCTGGCGCACCTCGACCGCGCGCAGCAACCGCCCGCTCAGGTGGGCCCGGTCTGGGCGGCGCCGACGGGATGGCGGCTCGGCCGCGCGCGTCCGGTGCGCTACGACGTGGACGGGGTCACGGTGACTGTCGCCGGACCGGCGGAGGGGGCGATGGTCGCGATCGGTGACGGCGCCGCGAGTCCCGCGTCGCTGCGGCTTCGCGAGCCTGCGTCTGTCGGGGAGCCAACCGTCGCCCTCCTGGACTACGACGGCCGGATGCTGCGCTTCGACCTGGCCCGCGACGGTGCGACCGTGTGGCTGGCACGCGATGGCCGTGCTCGCGCGCTCCGGTTCCGCGACCGCGCCGAACGCCTCGCCGACCGGCTCGCCGCGCTCGACCGCGGTGACGCGGCCGCGCATCCCGAACTCCGCTCGCCGATGCCGGGGACCGTCGTCGCGGTTCCCGTGGAGCCCGGCGCGCGCGTCGAGACGGGCGACACGCTCGTCGTCGTCGAGGCCATGAAGATGGAGCACCGCCTGGTCGCGCCCGTCGCCGGCACCGTGACCGTGCACGTCGCGCCGGGGGACCTGGTGCGACTCGACCAGCTGGTCGCCCGGGTGGATGCCGACGCGGCCGACGCGGCCGACGCGTCCACACCCTCCACAGATGTGCCGCCCGGAGCCGACGTACCGGCTCCCCAGGCGGACGCGGCCCCGGCACCACCGGCCGCCGCACAGCGATAGGCCCCACGAGAGCCGCTACACGAAAGACAGGAACCGCATGACCATGCAGATGGACCGGCCCGCCGACACCGACGTCGCCGGCTTCGAGCTCACCGACGAGCAGCGCCGCCTCCGCGACGAGGTGCGCGACTTCGCCGACACCGTCGTCGCGCCCGCCGCGTACGAGTACGACACCAAGCGCAGCCTGCCGTACGACATCATCGCCGAGATGGGCCGGATGGGCCTGTTCGGGCTCCCGTTCCCGGTGCAGTACGGCGGGCAGGGCAAGGACTACCTCTCGCTCTGCCTCGCCGTGGAGCAGCTGGGACGGGTGGACCAGTCCATCGGCGTCACGCTGGAGGCCGGCGTCGGTCTCGGGGCCATGCCGATCTTCCGGAGCGGCACCGAGGAGCAGAAGCAGGAGTGGCTGCCGATGCTCGCACGCGGCGAGGCGCTCGCCGGGTTCGGGCTCACGGAGGCCGAGGCCGGCTCGGACGCGTCCGGCACCAAGACGACGGCCGAGCTCCGGGACGGCGAGTGGGTGATCAACGGGACGAAGCAGTTCATAACGAACTCCGGTTCCGAGATCACGAAGCTCGTGACCATCACGGCGGTCACCGGCGAGTCGACGCGCGCCGACGGCTCGGTCAAGAAGGAGCTCTCGGCGATCATGGTGCCGACCGGCACACCCGGCTTCGTCGCCGAGCCGGTCTACGACAAGGTCGGCTGGCACACCTCCGACACGCACCCGCTGACGCTGACCGACGTGCGCGTGCCCGAGAAGAACCTGCTCGGGGAGCGCGGCCGCGGGTACGCCAACTTCGTCGCAACGCTCGACGAGGGCCGCGTCGCGTTCGCCGCCCTGTGCACCGGTGCCGCCCAGGGCTGCCTGGAGGAGTCCATCCGGTACGCGCAGAGCCGCAACGTGTTCGGCCGGCCGATCGGCTCCAACCAGTACATCGCCTTCAAGCTCGCCCGGATGCAGGCCCGCGTGCACACCGCCCGGCTCGCCTACTACGACGCCTGCTTCAAGCTGATGGCGGGCAAGCCGTTCAAGATGGAGGCCTCCATCGCCAAGCTGGTCGGAAGCGAGGCGGCGATGGACAACGCGCGCGACGCGACCCAGATCTTCGGCGGCTACGGCTTCCTCAACGAGAACCCGGTCGCCCGGCACTACCGCGACTCGAAGATCCTGGAGATCGGCGAGGGCACGAGCGAGGTCCAGCTGATGGTCATCTCGCGGGCGCTGGGCTTCACCGCCTAACCTGAACGCGGCGGGCAACCTCGAGGAAGAGGAGGACGGATGATCGACAAGACGGTGGCGACAGCCAAGGAGGCGGTCGCCGACATCCCGGACGGCAGCACGCTCGCGGTCGGCGGCTTCGGGCTGTGCGGCATCCCGAGCGCGCTCATCCAGGCGCTGCTCGACGACGGGACGACCGACCTCGAGGTGGTCAGCAACAACTGCGGCGTCGACGACTGGGGGCTCGGGCTGCTGCTCGCCGAGCACCGCATCGCCAAGATGATCAGCTCGTACGTCGGCGAGAACAAGGAGTTCGCACGCCAATTCCTGTCGGGGGAGTTGGAGGTGGAGCTCACGCCGCAGGGCACGCTGGCCGAGAAGCTGCGCGCGGGCGGAGCCGGCATCCCCGCGTTCTTCACGCCGGCCGGTGTCGGAACGCAGATCGCGACCGGTGGGCTGCCCCGCCGGTACGCGGCCGACGGATCCGTCGCCGTGGCCAGCGAGCCCAAGGAGGTGCGGACGTTCGACGACGCCGAGTACGTGCTGGAACGGTCGCTGCGCCCCGACTTCGCCCTCGTCCACGCGGCGAAGGGCGACCGGCACGGCAACCTGGTCTTCCATGCCGCCGCGATGAACTTCAACCCGCTCGCCGCGATGGCCGGCCGCATCACGATCGCCGAGGTCGAGGAGCTCGTCGAACCGGGCGAACTGGACCCCGGCCAGGTGCACTGCCCGGGCATCTTCGTGCAGCGGGTGGTGCACGCGCCGGGAGTGGAGAAGCGGATCGAGCGCCGGACGGTGGCCGCCGCTGCGGCCGGTGCCAGTGCCGGAACCGGTTCCGGGGAAGGGAACGCACGATGAGCCTCACACGCACGGAGCTCGCCGCCCGGGTGGCCCGCGAGCTGGAGAACGGTCAGTACGTCAACCTCGGCATCGGGATGCCCACGCTCATCCCGAACTACATCCCCGAGGGCGTCGAGGTGATCCTCCACTCGGAGAACGGCGTTCTCGGTGTCGGGCCGTACCCCGGCGACGACGCCGTCGACCCCGACCTCATCAACGCGGGCAAGGAGACGGTGACCGTGAATCGCGGCGCCGCCTTCTTCGACTCGTCGCTGTCGTTCGGGATGGTGCGCGGCGGCCACGTCGACCTGGCCGTGCTCGGCGCCATGGAGGTGTCAGAGACGGGCGACCTGGCCAACTGGATGATCCCCGGCAAGATGGTGAAGGGGATGGGCGGCGCGATGGACCTCGTCTTCGGCGCCAAGCGGCTCATCGTCATGATGGAGCACGTGGACAAGGAGGGCCGGCCGAAGATTCTCCGCGCGTGCACCCTCCCGCTGACCGGAACGGGATGCGTCGACCGCATCATCACCGACCTGGCGGTCATCGACGTGACGCCGGACGGGCTGGTGCTCCGCGAGACCGCCCCCGGTGTGACGGTGGACGAGGTGGTCGCGGCGACCGGCGCCCCGCTCGCCGTCGAGGTGGCGGCGTCGTGAGGGAGGTCGTGCAGCGCGGGCTCTTCTACGAGGAGTTCGAGCCGGAGACGCGCTACCTGCACCGGCCGGGCCGTACGGTGACGGAGGCGGACAACGTCTTATTCACCACGCTCACCATGAACACCCAGGCGCTGCACCTCGACGCGGCCTGGTCCGCCGGCCAGCCGTTCGGGGAGCGCCTCGTCAACTCCATGTTCACGCTCGCCACCATCGTCGGCGCCTCGGTCACGCAGCTCACCCAGGGCACGATCGTCGCGAACCTGGGCTTCAGCGAGGTGGCGTTCCCGCATCCGCTCCACCACGGCGACACGCTGTATTCGGAGACGGTCGTGCTCGGCAAGCGGCTGTCCGCGTCCCGCCCGGGCCAGGGGATCGTCACCCTCGCGCACACCGGCCGCAATCAGGACGGCGTCGTCGTCGCGACGGCGACCCGCCAGGTGATGGTGTGGTGCCGGGACGCGGCGGACGGCATCCTGTGAGCGAGCGCACACCGGAGGCCTTCCCGTGGGGCCCTGCGCTGCTGTTCTGCCCGGCCGACCGGCCCGAGCGGTACGCGAAGGCGCTGGAACGGGCGGATGCAGTGATCCTCGACCTGGAGGATGCGGTCGACCCTGCGCGGCGGACGGCGGCGCGGGAGGCGCTGGTCGCGTCCGATCTCGACCCCGCGCGGGTCATCGTCCGGGTGAATCCTGCTGGAAGCGACGACCACGACGCTGACCTCTCGGCACTCGCCGCGACACCCTATAGCGCAGCGATGCTGCCCAAGGCGGAGCGCGCGTCCGACCTCGCCGGGCTCACGGACTACGACGTCATCGCTCTCTGCGAGACCGCTGCCGGTGTGCTCGCCGCGCCCGACCTGGCGAACGCGCCCGGCGTCCTCGGCCTGATGTGGGGTGCCGAGGATCTGGTCGCCTCGCTCGGAGGAACCTCCAGCAGACATCCCGATCGCCGTTACCGCGACGTCGCCCGGTTCGCCCGCTCGGCGGTGCTGCTGGCCGCGGGCGCCGCGGGGGTGCACGCCATCGACACCGTGCATCTCGACATCGCGGACCTCGACGGTCTGGCCGCCGAAGCGGAGGATGCGGCCGCCGTCGGATTCGCCGCGACCGCGTGCATCCACCCCGGTCAGGTGGAGACGATCCGGGCCGCCTACCGGCCCGATCGGGCCGAGGTTGAGGCGGCGCGCGAGCTGCTCGCGGCGGCCGAAGCGGCGGGTGGCGGAGCCTTCCGCTACGCCGGGCGGATGGTCGACGGACCGGTGCTCGCACACGCTCGGGCAGTGCTCCGTCGTTCGTGATGAAACTGTGACCTAGGATTCCGCTGGGGTTCACCCGTTTCGTCGTCTTGGTGTCGGAGGCATGCCGTAATCTTCAAGTGTTCACTAGGAAGTTGAAGGTTCTCGAAACGATTCGAGGGTCGGTGGCTCCGGGTGAACGACTCGCAACGGAATGCGTCGAGTCGCACCACGGGGAGGGGGAGAAATGCCACAGCTGCTTCCCCTGCGCCTGCTCGAAACGGTCGGACTCCGCAGCTCCGGCGCTGCCCGCCAAGCCGCTGCGGCTGCGGCGGCCGCTGCAGCTTCGTCCGCTCCGGCCTCGTCCGCTCCGGCCTCGACCGCTCCCGCGTCGTCTGCTCCGGCGTCGTCTGCTCCGGCGTCCACCGCTCCCGCCTCGGCCGCTGCCGCACCCGCCGCTCGCACGACCGAGCGTCCTTCCGCGCGCGAGCTCGCGCGGGCCGGCTCGGCCCAGCCGCCGACCGGCGTGGTCGACATCGATCCGGCGATCGAGAGCACCGGTCCGCTGTCCATCATCGCCCCGCGCCGAATCGGCGAGAGCGATCTGACGGTGTACCCGCTGTCGCTCGGCGCGAGCGTCTTCGGCTGGACGGCCGACGGCGACACGTCGCTCGCCATCCTCGATCGTTTCACCGAGCTGGGCGGCAACTTCATCGACACCGCCGACAGCTACGTCGGCGGCCGCAGCGAACTGCTGATCGGCACTTGGATGCGCGAGCGCGCCAACCGTGACCGCGTGGTCGTCGCGACGAAAGTCGGCCGCCACCACGAGAACCCCGGCCTCGGGGCCGTGAGCATCGTCCGCGCCGTCGAGGCGTCGCTCGAACGGCTGAAGACCGACTACATCGACGTCCTGTACTTCCACGACGACGACCCGGAGACGCCTCTGGAGGACAGCCTGGCCACGGCCGAGTGGCTGATCGAGAGCGGCAAGGTGCGTTACCTGGCCGCGTCCAACTTCAGTGCGGACCGCCTGATCGAGGCACGCATCCTCGCCTCCTCGGGGCTGCCCAAGTTCGTCGGCATCCAGAACCAGTACAACCTCATGCACCGCACCGAGTTCGAGAGCGCGCCGCGCATCGTCGCGGCCGCCCAGGGGCTCGCGGTCATGCCGTACTACGCGCTGGCGAACGGTTTCCTCACCGGCAAGTACCGCAGCAAGAGCGACCTCACCGCGGGAGCGCGGAGCGTGCGCGCGTCCGCGTACGTCAACCGTCGCGGCCAGCGTGTGCTGGCCGTGCTCGACCGCATCGCGGGGGAGCACCGGGTGGCGCCGGCCAGCATCGCTCTCGCGTGGCTGCTGGCGAAGCGCACGATCGTCGCACCCGTCGCCAGTGCCAGCCGCCCCGACCAGGTGGATGCGCTCATGGCCGCTGCCGGCATCCGCCTCACCCGCGCGCAGATGCTCGACCTCGACCGCGTCTCCGAGTAGCCCGCGGCGCCCGCCGCTGTCTGGTTGACACGACACGCCGCCACACGCGTCGCGCGCACGGCGCGTCGCGTCAACTCCGCGCCCGGTCAGGCGGGTGGGACCGTGACCGCCATCCATGGGACGCAACACGCCGTTTTCCGTCACGGTTTGCGGCGTGTTGCGTCCCATAGTTCCCGTGCGGGTGCCGGGCGCGACCGCGGGTGGGCGCGGCGACCGCGCGCGGTCCCGTCGCGTCTACTTGACACGACACGCCGCCCCACGCCGCTGACGCGCGGCGTGTCGCGTCAACTCCCCGCGCCGCCTCGCGGGCGGGCGGGCTACGCCTCGGCGAGGATGCGGTCGAGCGCGCGGTGCAGCGCGGCGCCCGCGGCGATCGGGTCGCCCACGTAGCCGCCGGCGAGGGCTCCGTCCCGCGCCAGGATGAGGTCGTCGGCCGCGTCGCCGGGGCGCGGGTGGCCGATCTGGCGGAACAGCTCCTCGATGTGGTCGGCGTACCAGTCGCGGTGCGCGGTCACGGCCACACGCACCGGGTCGTTCTCGTCCGAGAACTGCGCGGCCGCGTTGATGAAGGGGTCGCCGTGGAAGTCGGGGTTCACCGCGTCCTCGTTGATCGCGTCGACGAGGGCGCGGGCGATGTCGCGCGGGTCGCCGTTCTTGGCCTCCTGCTCGGCGAACCACTCGCGGACCTGCCGGTCGCGGCCTTCGACGTACGCGATGATGAGCAGGTCCTTCGACCGGTAGTGCTTGTAGAAGGTGGCCTTCGTGACGCGCGCACCCGCGATGATGCGGTCGACGCCCACGGTGTGGATGCCCTCCTGGTAGAAGAGCTCATCTGCGGTGGCGAGGATCTTGACCTTCGACGGTGCGGGCGGCCGGATGGTCGCTCGGGCACTTACGACCATCCGGCACGACTCCTTCTGCTCGGGAGGCGAGGGACCGCCTCCGACTGCTTGCTTTCAGCAGTATAGCAGTAGACAGACGAGTCTGTTTGTCCTCGTTTTCTCAGTCACAGAGTTCGGACCGGCCTGGCGTAGGGTGGAGGGGATGAACAGCGCAGTCGACCTTCCGCTCGGTTTGGCCGACCTCACCTTCGCCGCTTCCGGTGAAGCCCTCGTCCGCCGCACAGTACTCCCCAGCGGCGTCCGCATCCTCAGCGAGCAGGTTCCCGGTGCGCGCAGCGCCACCCTCGGCTACTGGGTCGCCGTCGGGTCCCGCGACGAGAGCGATGGGCAGCCCGGCCATCCCGGCTCACTCGGCTCAACGCACTTCCTTGAGCATCTGCTCTTCAAGGGAACGCGCACACGCACGGCGCTCGACATCGCGGTGTCCTTCGACTCGGTCGGCGGCGAGCACAACGCGATGACCGCCAAGGAGTACACCTGCTACTACGCCAAGGTGCAGGATCGCGACCTCGCGATGGCTGTCGACGTCATCGGCGACATGCTCACGTCGTCGGTCCTCGACCCGGCCGAGTTCGAGAACGAGCGCGGCGTCATCCTCGAAGAACTGTCGATGGCGGAGGACGACCCGGGCGATGTTGCGAATGAGCGGATGTTCCAGGCCGTCCTGGGAGATCATCCCCTCGGCCGTCCGATCGGCGGACGCCCCGACACCATCCGCGCCGCAACGCGCGACGGGGTCTGGGAGCACTACCGCGCGAACTACCGTCCGCAGGATCTCGTCGTCACGGCCGCGGGGGCTGTCGACCACGACCTGCTCGTCGCCGGTGTGGAGCGTGCGCTGGTCGCCGCCGGCTGGGACCTCGAGCTCGCCGCCCGGCCCGTGGACCGTCGCGCCGGCTCCCTCGCGACCATCGAGCGTGGCAGCGCGGTCATGACCGTGCAGCGCCCCACCGAGCAGGCCAACCTCTTCATCGGGATGCCGGGCATCGTCGCCACCGACGAGCGCCGGACGACGATGAGCGTCCTCAACTCCATCCTCGGCGGCGGGATGTCGAGCCGGCTGTTCCAGGAGGTGCGCGAGCGCCGCGGCCTGGCCTACGCCGTGTACTCCTTCTCCGGCTCGTACTCGGACGCCGGCGTGTTCGGCCTGTACGCAGGATGCGCGCCCGCCAAGGCGCGACAGGTCACCGAGCTCATGCTCGACGAGCTGCGCAGACTGGCATCGGACGGCGTGACCGCGGACGAACTGCGTCGCGCGGTCGGCCAGCTCTCCGGCGGCGCGGCCCTCGCGCTGGAGGACTCCGACACCCGGATGTCCCGCCTCGGCCGTGCCGAGATCACGCTCGGCGAGTTCGCCGACCTCGATGAGAGCCTCCGCCGCCTGCACCTCGTCACCGCCGACGACGTGCGAGACCTCGCCACCGACCTGGCGGGGCGACCGATCTCCATCGCTGCGGTGGGGAGCGTCACCGACGACACGTTCGCCGGTCTCGCTCCCTGATCCGCCCTCTTCCGCTCCATCACCGAAAGGTCCACCTTCGTGCCCCACTACATCTACCTGGTGCGCCACGGCGAGCAGCAGGACGCCGAGCACGGGATGCCGGACGGCCCCCTCTCGCCGCGCGGCAAGCGCCAGGCGCAGCTGATCGCGGAACGGCTGAGCGGCATCCCCTTCACGTCGATGTACCACTCGCCGCTCAATCGCGCGACGGAGACCGCCGCGATCATGGCGGAGCGGATGCCGGCGCTGAAGCCCCAGCCGTCCAGCCTGCTGTTCGACTGCATCCCGTCGGGCCCGACGCCGGACATGCCGAAGGCGTTCGAGTCGTTCTTCGGCCCGGTGACGGAGGCCGAGATCGAGGCCGGGCATGCCCAGATGGACGACGCGGTGCACGAGTTCCTGACGCCGGCGATGGGCGACCGTCACGACCTGCTGGTGACCCATAACTTCGTGATCGGATGGTTCGTTCGGCACGTCTTCGACGCTCCGGATTGGCGCTGGCTGGGGCTCAACCAGGCCAACTGCGGTCTGACGATCATCCGCGTGCGGTCGGCGAAGCCCCCGGTTCTGGTCGTGCACAACGACCTCGGGCATCTGCCGGTGGAGTTGCGCACCGGGCTTCCCGAGCTGCAGCCGGTCTAGCTCGCGCGACGGGCGCCGTCAGCTGAGCGGCTCGAGCGGCTTACGGAACCAGTCGGTCGCGTTCGGGTTGTCGTTGTACGGCTGGATGCTCTCGTAGCCGTGCGACCGGTAGAGGCCGCCGGCCGCCTCGAGGCTCTCATTGGTGTCGAGCACGACCTCGGTCGCACCGAAACCGCGGGCCCGCAGCTCCAGCTCCGCCAGGATGGCCCGCCCGTAACCGCTGCCGCGGCGCGAGGGCGAGACCCACAGGTGCTTGATCTCGTAACGCACGACCGGTCCGTCCTCGCTCTCGTCGAGCGGGACGCGCAGCTCGCGGACGCCTCCGCAGCCGACCTCGACCCCGTCGTCGTACGCGAGGAGGAAGACGCCGTTGGGTGCGACGAACTGGCCGGGGTCCGGGAACGACGTGCGGTACGCACCCTGCGCGGACGGGAAGGTCTCCGCCCGCTCGGCGAAGTAGTCGGAGAGCATCCGGTGGGCGGTCGCGTCGGTGACGGCGACGTCTGCGAAAGACACCATCGACCCAGCGTAGCCCCGCGGATCGGCGCGGCCGATCGACCGCCGGTTGCGGCAGCGCCGCAGGTAGGGTGGGTGAGTGAGCATTCGCGTGGCCGTCGCCGGGGCGACCGGAAAACTGGGAAGTGTGGCGGTGCGCCTCATCGAGCAGGCGGACGACCTGGAGCTGGTGGCTCGACTGGACTCCCGCTCGCCGCTGGAGGACATGCTCGGCGCCGACGTGCTGGTGGATATGACGCTGCCGCAGGTGAGTCCGCTGATCGTCGCCTTCGCGGTCGACAACGGTCTGAAGGTGCTGGTCGGGACGTCGGGATGGTCGGCGGACCGCATCCTCGACCTGGAGCGGCGCGTCGCCCAGCACGAGGGCAGCGGCGCGGTGGTCATCCCCAACTTCTCGCTCGGCTCCGCCCTCGGAACGGCCTTCGCCTCCGTGGCTGCCCGCTTCTTCGACTCCATCGAGATCATCGAGGCCCACGGCGCGGGCAAGGTGGACTCGCCCTCCGGCACGGCCGTCCGCACGGCGGAGCTGATCGGCGCCACGCGCGCCGCCATGGGCCCCGTGGAGGCACCGCACTCGGACCAGCGCGCCAGGGGGCAGCAGGTCGCGAGCGTCCCGATCCACAGCCTCCGGATGCGCGGCGTCGCGGCGCAGCAGCAGGTGATCCTCGGTGGTCCGGGGGAGCAGCTCACCATCCGCCATGACACGATCGGTCAGGAGGCGTACGAGACCGGCATCCTGCTCGCCGTGCGCGCGGCCGCCTCCACGACGGGTGTGACCGTTGGCCTCGACAAGCTGATCGACCTCGGGATCGCGGAGCCGAGCGGCGAGCCGCCCCGGCGGACCGTGCGTGACGCCGGCGATGACGGCACAGACCCGGCCAGGTGAGGCACGCACGATGAGGAACCGTTTGGCCGCCATTTTCATGGCGCTGCTCCTGCTGGTGTACCTGGTCCTGGTGACCCAGCGCGCCGTGCTGCTGGTCGCCACCGGGCAGCCCGTGGGGATCGCGATGGGTGTCGCACTCTTCGTGCTGCCGCTGATCGCGGCGTGGGCGATCGGTCGTGAACTGCTCTTCGGTGCTCGGACCGAGCGCTTGGTGCGGCAACTGCACGCCGAGGGCAACCTCCCCGTGGAGGACCTCCCGACCCGGGCCAGCGGGCGGCCCCTGCGGGATGCGGCCGACGAGCAGTTCCCGCAGTACCGCGCAGAGGTGGACGCCGCGCCCGAGAGCTGGCGTGCGTGGTTCCGGCTCGGCCTGGCGTACGACGCGTCGGGGGATCGCCGTCGGGCGCGTGAGGCGCTCCGGCAGGCGATCCGGCTGGAGCGCGCAGCGGCGAAGACCGGCGGCCAGCCCGCGCGTTAGGCGGCGCGCACTTCCATCAGCCGGTCCATCGCATCCTGGACGGTGGCGTCCCGGAAAACGAACCCGTCGCCGAGCAGCTTCTCCGGCACGACGAGCTGATCGGCGAGCAGGAGCTCGCGTCCGGCATCCTGCAAGGCCAGCTCGATCGCGAAGCGCGGAACCGGGAAGAAGTAGGGTCGCCGCACCGCCTGGGCGAGCGCCTTCACCAGCTCGCCGGCCGTCGCCGGGTGCGGTGCCGCCAGGTTTACCGGCCCGTCGAGTGTCGAGTCGAGCAGATGGATGAGCGCCGCCGCTTCGTCGTGGAGGCTGATCCAGGGCCAGTGCTGCCGTCCGCCGCCCAGCGGACCGGCGAGTCCTGCTCTCGCGAGCGGCAGGAGAGGCGCGAGCGCACCGCCGCGGCCGACGACGACGCCGGTGCGGGCCAGGGCCACGCGGGTCGCGGACGGCGCCAGTCGGGCCGCAGCCTCCCACGCGTCGACGACGTCCGTCAGGAAGCCGGTGCCCTTGGTCGCCGCCTCGGTCAGCCTCTGGCCCGGACGGTCGCCGTAGTAGCCGACCGCCGACCCGCTGACGAAGACGGCAGGGGGATCCGCGGCACGCCGCATCCCCTCGGCGAGCGTGCCTGTGGCCTGCAGTCGGGACGAGAGGATGCGGCGCTTGGTCGATCGGGTCCACGGCAGGCGCTGCAGCGACGATCCGGAGAGGTTGATCACACCGTCCGCCCAGTCGAAGAGTTCGGCCGCGACCGACCGTTCGGCCGGGTCCCAGCGGAACTCATCCGGCCCGGTGGGCTCACGCCGCACCAGTCGGCGCGTCGTATGTCCCGCGGCGGCCAGCTGCGCCCGCAACTCACTGCCGATCATCCCGGAGGCGCCCGCCAGGAGCACCCTCATGTCGATGCGCCGCCGCTCAGGCGAGGGTGGCGTCGAGGGTGATCGGGATGCCGACCAGCGCACGCGAGACGGGGCACGTGCTCTTCGCCTCCTCCGCCAGACGCTGGAAGTCGTCCTCGGACAGCCCGGGAACGGTGGCCCCGACCCGCAGGTGACTGCCGGTGATGCCCTGCGCCGGGTCGAAGGTGACCGCCGCGGTCGTCTGGATGCTCTCCGGCGCGTGGCCGAACTGGGCGAGGACGTTGGAGAACGCCATCGAGAAGCAGGCAGCGTGCGCCGCGCCGAGCAGCTCCTCCGGCGTGGTGACCTCGGCGCCGCCCTCGGAGCGTGCCTTCCAGTTCACCGACAGCTCGGCGGCGTGCGAGGAATCGAGCGTGACGACGCCGGAGCCGGTCTTCAGATCGCCGTTCCAGACGGTGGTGGATTCGCTGGTGACTGCCATGGAGGCCTCCTCGGGACGCGCCGCCGCCGTGCGCGGCCGGGCTCGGTCCACCCTACTGAGGAGCTCCGACACGCTCACCCGGCATTCGGCGGATTCCCGGCTGCGCCGCGCGATCGGCTGCCGCGCACCCGGACCAGCAGGAGATAGAGCTGGCAGCCGAGGCAGTACCCGAAGACCGCGTTGAGGAACGCGGCGACAAACGCGAGCGCGGCTGCGACGGGCAGCGCGAGGGGAACCCCTGCGGCGAACACCACGAGACCGACGCCGGTGACCAGGAGACCGACCGCCTGCGCGAAGGTCGGCGGGGCCGGGTCCTCGAGTTCCGTGGGAGCCGCGAGTCGAGGGCGGATCAGCGCCCGGAAGAGAGCGCCGTACGGGTGCCGCTGCACGCCGGCGACGGCGCCCCACGCGAAGAGGAGCGCGATGGCGAGCAGCAGGATGGCGGCGGCGGCCGTCGCTCCGACCAGGGAGAGGAAGATGTCGGCCAGCAGGAGCACGGCGGTGATGCCTGCACCGAAGCGGGGCGAGCGCGGATCGATGCCGCGAGCCCCGGGTCGTGGTGCGCCGGCAGGTGCGCCGGCTGGGGTCTGGTCAGGCTGAGGCATGGTCGCTCCCGAGGATGCGGTGGAGGGTGGTGCGGAGATCGTCCGTGCGAGGGGCGCCGCCGATTCGTGCGCGGACCACGCCGGCGTCGTCGAGCACGAGGGTCGTCGGGGTCTGCAGGATGCCGAAGCGGTCCGCCAGCTCCGGGTGGTCGGTGAGGTCCACCTCCACGTGCCTGACGCCGGCGAAGTCGTCCGCGAGTGCGCCCAGTACCCGGGCGGCGGGGCGGCAGGGCGCACAGAATTCGGTGGAGAACTGGAGGAGCGTGGCACGTCTTCCGAACGCGTCGGCTCCGACGTCCTCGGCCGCGACCACCTGGTCGCCGCGCGTGGAACGGGCGCGACCCGTGGTGGCGCGCCAGACGAGGCCCGCTGCCGTGGCGACCGCCACGAGGCCGAGCAGGATGCCGAGCGCCGCGAATCCGTTCACAGCACCGGACGCTACGCCCGGGTTGTGCACAGCGCCTAGAATGTGACACCGCGTGACGACGACCCGATAGCCTGGTTGCATGCCATCCTCCGCGAACCCGTTCGGCCAGGTGCTCGTCGCCCTGGTCACCCCCTTCACCGCCGACGGCGAAGTGGACTGGACCGGCGTCGAGAAGCACATCGACGACGTCATCCAGGCCGGGGCGGACGGCATCGTGGTCACCGGGACCACGGGCGAGACCTCCACACTGACCGACCACGAGAAGCTGCGGCTGGTCGAGGTCGGCAAGTCGGTCGCCGACGGTCGCGCCAAGATCATCACCGGCGGAGGCTCGAACGAGACCGCGCACGCCATCCAGCTCTACAAGCAGAGCGAGAAGGCGGGCGCCGACGGCGTGATGATCGTCACGCCGTACTACAACAAGCCGACGCAGGCGGGCATCCTGACCCACTTCCGGATGATCGCCGACTCGACCGATCTCCCCGTCATCCTGTACGACATCCCCGGTCGCACGGGCGTCCCGATCAAGTACGAGACGATCCTGCGCATCGCCAAGCACCCCAACGTGCTCGCGATCAAAGACGCGAAGGGCGACTTCAGCGAGGTCAGCCGGGTGCTGAACCAGACCGACCTCATGTACTTCTCGGGCGACGACGCGAACGTGCTCCCGCACCTCGCGATCGGAGCGAGCGGACTCATCGGCGTGACGGCGAACGTCGCCGCCACGCCGTATCGGCAGATCGTCGATGCGGTCAACGCCGGCGACCTGGCGACGGCGACCGCTGCCCATAAGAAGCTCGAACCGCTGGTGCGCGCGGTGATGACCCACGTGCCCGGCACCGTGGCGGCGAAGTACATCCTGCACGGCCTCGGCCGCATCTCCAGCCCGCGCGTGCGCCTGCCGCTCGTCGGCCCGGAGGAGTGGGAGGCCGCCCAGATCGAGGACGAGCTCGACCTCGTGAAAGACATCCCCGGCGTCGACTTCTCCAACTTCCGTCCCGACCGCAATGCGGCCGCGGGCGGAGCGCTCCCGAAGATCGCCGGGACCACACGCTGACGGCCGCCCAGGCGGCGGACGAAGACATCCGCGGGCGCGAGAAGCCCCGCATCCGAAAGAGAAAGAGAGGGCAGATGCCCAACCCCGTTTCCCAGCCACCCGCGCTCGAACCCGGAACGCTCCGCGTCATCCCGACGGGCGGACTGGGTGAGATCGGCCGCAACATGACCGTCTTCGAGTACGAGGGCAAGCTCCTCATCGTCGACTGCGGTGTGCTCTTCCCGGAGCAGGACCAGCCCGGCGTCGACCTCATCCTCCCCGACTTCGCACCGGTCCGCGACCGGCTCGACGACGTCGTCGGCGTCGTGCTCACGCACGGCCACGAAGACCACATCGGCGCCGTCCCGTATCTGCTCAAGCTGCGGCGCGACATCCCGCTGATCGGCTCCGGTCTGACGCTGGCGCTGGTGGAGGCGAAGCTCAAGGAGCACCGCATCCAGCCGTACTCGCTCACCGTCAAGGAGGGCCAGGTCGAACAGCTCGGGCCGTTCTCGCTGGAGTTCGTGGCCGTCAACCACTCCATCCCGGATGCGCTCGCCGTCGCGATCACCACGCCCGCCGGCGTCGTGCTCCACACCGGCGACTTCAAGATGGACCAGCTGCCCCTCGACGACCGTCTCACCGACCTGCGCGCCTTCGCGCGGTTGGGCGAGAAGGGCGTCGACCTGTTCCTCGCCGACTCGACAAACGCGGACGTCCCCGGCTTTACGCCGCTCGAGCGGTCGATCGGTCCGGTGCTCGACTCGGTCATCGCGCGGGCACCGCGCCGGGTGATCGTCGCGAGTTTCTCGAGCCACGTGCACCGCGTGCAGCAGGTGCTCGACGCGGCCGCCGCCAACGGCCGCCGGGTCGCCCTGCTGGGCCGTTCGATGGTCCGCAACATGACGATCGCGGCCGAGCTCGGGTACCTCAAGGTGCCGGAGGGTGTGCTGATCGACTACAAGAAGGCCTCCGACCTGCCCGACGACCGGATCGTCTACATGTCGACCGGTTCGCAGGGCGAGCCGATGGCCGTCCTGGCGCGCATGGCGAACATGGATCACCAGATCGAGGTCGGCTCGGGTGACACCGTGATCCTCGCCTCGAGTCTCATCCCGGGCAACGAGAACGCGGTGTACCGGGTCATCGACGGGCTCACCAAGCTGGGCGCGAACGTCGTCCACAAGGGCAACGCGAAGGTGCACGTCTCGGGGCACGCGGCCGCCGGCGAGCTGCTGTACTGCTACAACATCCTGAAGCCCAAGAACGTGATGCCAGTGCACGGCGAGTACCGCCACCTGGTCGCCAACGCGCGCCTCGCGATGGATACCGGCGTACCCGAGAAGAACACGATCCTGGCAGAGGACGGCTCGGTCATCGACCTGCGCGACGGCGTCGCCCGCATCGTCGGCCAGCTCGACCTCGGGTTCGTGTACGTCGACGGTTCAAGTGTCGGCGAAATCACGGACGCCGACCTCAAGGACCGCCGCATCCTCGGCGAAGAGGGCTTCATCTCGATCATCGTCGTGGTGGAGGCCGCCAGCGGCCGGATCGTCACGGGGCCGGAAGTCCACGCCCGCGGGTTCGCTGAAGACGACGCGATCTTCGACGACGTGAAGCCGAAGATCGCCGCCGCGCTCGCGGAGGCGGCGCAGAACGGGGTCCGCGACTCGCACGCGCTGTCGCAGATCGTCCGGCGCACGGTCGGCCGCTGGGTGAACACCAGCTACCGCCGCCGGCCGATGATCGTGCCGCTCGTCATCGAGGCATAAGCGCGAGGCATAGGCACGGGGGCCGGATCGTAACCTCCCGGAAACACCGCGGCGGGTAGCGTTTGCGCATGTACCCGTTCCGCATCCGTCCAGCGACCGGCCAGGACGCACGCGTCCTGGCCGACATGCTGGTGGAGGCGGCGAACTGGAACCCGGTCCTCTCGCGCAGCCGCGTGACGGTGCTGGAGGATCGCGCGGTGACGCGGTACGTCGCCGGCTGGCAACGGCCGGGTGACTTCGGCTGCGTCGCGGAGGACGCCGGAGGCGTTCCCGTCGGCGCGTGCTGGGCGCGGCTCTTTCCGGCGAATGCGCCCGGCCACGGCTTCGTCGCGGTCGGCGTGCCGGAGCTCATCCTGGGCGTCTATCCGCAGTGGCGCGCTCGCGGAGCCGGGCGGGCGCTGCTGCGTGAGCTCGCGACGACGGCGGCGGCCCGAGGGCATGCCCGAGTGAGTCTGAGCGTCCAGCGCGGCAACTTCGCTCAGCGACTGTATGTGAGCGAGGGGTACGTCACGGTCGCCTCGCGCGACGACGCCGACACGATGGTTCGCACAGTTCGCTGACACGCCGGATTTTCCACAATCCAGGCGCGGGAGCCGCACGATGACGGGGGCACGACGTACCGTTGTGCCCATGGCCACGAGCACCAAGTCGAATTCTCGCGCCCGGGGCTCCGGTCGCGGCGGGTCGACCGCGCGCAAGCCGGCGTCGAAGACCGCGCAGCAGAAGACGGTCGCCTACCCGGCCGCCGATGCGGGACCCAGTCCGCTCATCCGAGCCTGGATGGGTCTGGCGCACCTCACCGGCGCTGCCTTCCGCGCGCTCGGACCGGAGAAGTTCAGCAAAGAGGAGCGGCGCGACGGTTTTCCGTTCTTCCTGGTCCTCCTGGCGATCGCCGGGGCCGTGGTCGAGTGGTTCCTCATCAATGACCAGGTCGCACGCACCCTCGACGCCTGGACCTTCGGCGGCCTGTTCGGCCGGGTCGCGTTCGCGCTGCCGGTCGTGATGGTGCTGTTCGCCGCCTGGCTGTTCCGGCATCCCAGCTCGGTGCACGACAACACGCGTATCGGGATCGGGCTCAGCATCCTGCTGCTGACGGTCTCCGGGCTCTGCCATCTGTTCAGCCCGCACCCGTCGCCCAGCGACGGCATGATCGCACTGGCGCAGGCCGGCGGCGTCCTGGGCTGGCTGATCGCGGCTCCGCTCTCGCTCGTGATCACGCCATACGGGGCCGGTGCGGTCGTCATCCTGCTGCTCATCCTGAGTCTCTTCATCATCACGAAGACCCCGCCGAACAAGCTGCCCGAACGCATCCGTGAGCTGTACGCCTACCTGTTCGGCGCCCAACTCCCGACCGAAGACGAACGCCTCGAGGCGAAGGAGGCGGCCAAAGGGGCGAAGTCCAAGCAGGTCGAACTCGACGGAGTGGACGACCAGCCCGAGACCGAGGCGAACCTGCCGTGGTGGCGTCGCAACAAGTCGCAGCGCGAGGAAGACCCGGACTACGACTCTTCCGCCCGGGACGGCCTCAGCGAGGTCTTCGGAGCTCCGCAGCGCGGGAAGGGCGAGTTCGACAGCGCCCTCGAGCCGGACCCGGCCAGCGATCATTACAACACCGAGGTGCTCAGCGAGCTCGCGCACGCTGAAGACGCCTTGCAGCGGTTCACCGGTGAGCAACCGCCGACCGCCCTCGCGCCCCTTCCGACCGCGGGCGGGATCCCCGGGGCGGGCGCGGTGCTGCCCGGTTTCCAGGCCGGAGTGGGCGACTTCGACGAAGACGCCGCCGAGCCTCCTGCCCTGCCGCAGCCGACCGCGCCCTACAACCTGCCGTCGGCATCCATGCTCTCCGCCGGCACGCCCGCGAAGACGCGTTCGGGTGCAAACGACGAGATCGTCGCCGCCATCACCGAGGTGCTGACCCAGTTCGGCGTCGACGCGAAGGTCACCGGCTACTCGCGCGGACCGACGGTCACGCAGTACGAGATCGAGCTGGGTCCGGGCGTGAAGGTGGAGCGTGTCACGGCTCTGAGCAAGAACCTCTCCTACGCGGTGGCGAGCAACGAGGTCCGCATCCTCTCGCCCATCCCGGGGAAGAGCGCGATCGGCGTCGAGATTCCGAATTCGGACCGCGAGATCGTGTCGCTGGGCGACATCCTGCGCTCCCCGGCCGCGGCCAAGAGCACGCACCCGATGACCATCGGCGTCGGCAAAGACGTCGGCGGCGGGTTCGTGGTCGCGAACCTGGCGAAGATGCCCCACCTGCTGGTCGCCGGTTCCACGGGCTCCGGCAAGTCGAGCTTCGTCAACTCGATGATCACGAGCCTCCTGATGCGCGCCAAGCCGTCGGAGGTGCGGATGGTGCTCATCGACCCGAAGCGCGTCGAGCTCACGATCTACGGCGGAGTCCCGCACCTGATCACCCCCATCATCACGAACCCCAAGAAGGCCGCGGAGGCCTTGCAGTGGGTCGTGAAAGAGATGGACATGCGGTACGACGACCTGGCGAGCTTCGGCTTCCGCCACATCGACGACTTCAACCGCGCGGTGGTCAACAACGAGATCGTCCTCCCCGCCGGCAGTGAGCGCACGCTCAAGCCCTACCCCTACCTCCTCGTCGTGGTGGACGAGCTCGCCGACCTGATGATGGTGGCGCCACGCGACGTCGAAGACTCGATCGTCCGCATCACGCAGCTGGCCCGTGCGTCCGGCATCCACCTGGTGCTCGCGACGCAGCGTCCGTCGGTCGACGTGGTCACCGGTCTGATCAAGGCGAACGTGCCGTCGCGCCTCGCCTTCGCGGTCACCAGCGTCACCGACTCCCGCGTCATCCTCGACCAGCCGGGAGCGGACAAGCTCATCGGCCAGGGCGACGGCCTCTTCCTGCCGATGGGCGCCTCCAAAGCGGTGCGCGTCCAGGGCGCGTGGGTGAACGAGGACGAGATCCAGAAGGTCGTCGCGCACGTGACCCGGCAGGCGCGGCCCGAGTACCGGCAGGATGTCACGGTCGGGGCCGAGCGGAAGCAGATCGACTCCGACATCGGCGACGACCTCGAGCTGTTGCTCGCCGCCGCCGAGTTGGTCGTGTCGTCGCAGTTCGGATCGACGTCCATGCTGCAGCGCAAGCTGCGCGTCGGTTTCGCCAAGGCGGGCCGCCTGATGGACCTGCTGGAGTCCCGGGAGATCGTCGGGCCGTCGGAGGGCTCGAAGGCCCGTGACGTGCTCGTGACGGCGGAGCAGCTGCCGCAGGTCATCGCACGCTTGCGCGGCGAAGAGCCGCCGTCGGCCGCCGCGGCACCGGCGGCTGCTCCTGCCGCAGCCGGTGTAGGCGCTGGTCCGGCCGTCGGGTTGCCTGCTCCGCAGGCGGGCGCGGCGTTCGGCGACAGTGAGGACCGCTACGGCGCCGACCCCGTCGCCGAGATGACGGCGGGCTATCCTGAGGTCGAGGGCGACTCGGACGAGGACGCCTGGCAGCTGACCGACAGGGAGTGAAGACCGCGATGTCGGTGCCCCACACGCCTCCGCCCGCCGCCTCGGATGGCGGAGCGAAGCGCGTGAGCAACTGGAACCTGCCCAACGCCATCACGGTGGTGCGCATCCTTCTCGCCCCGCTCTTCGTCTGGATGCTGCTGTCCGACGGCGGTGACGACGGCTGGTTGCGCTGGGCTGCGGCCGTGCTGTTCATCCTGGCCATCGCGACGGACGGCGTCGACGGAGCTCTGGCGCGCCGGAACGGGATGGTCACCGATCTCGGCAAGCTCCTCGACCCGATCGCCGACAAGGTGCTCACCGGCGGTGCCCTCATCGCGCTGTCCATCCTCGGCGAGCTGCCCTGGTGGGTGACGGTCGTCATCCTCGTCCGCGAGGTCGGCATCACCGTGTACCGCTTCGCCGTGATCCGGCAGGGCGTCATCGCGGCTTCGCGTGGCGGGAAGATCAAGACCATCGTCCAGTCGGTGGCCATCTCCGCCGCACTGCTGCCGCTGTGGACCGTATTCGGCGACTGGGTCTTCTGGGCGAACGGCATCCTGATGACCGCCGCCGTGATCCTGACCGTCTGGACCGGGATCGACTACCTCTGGCAGGCGTGGAAGGGGCGGAGGGCGAAGCGTGCCCTCGCCTGACCGGGCTCCGGTGGCGTCCTCAGCGACCGTCGACGTCGTCAGGGAACTCATCGAGCGGCAGCTGACCATCGCGGTCGCCGAGTCCCTGACCGGCGGCCTGCTCACCGCCGAGTTGACCAGCGTTCCCGGCGCCTCCGCGGTCGTCCTCGGTGGCGCGGTGGTCTACGCGACCGAGCTGAAGCACACACTGGTCGGGGTGGATGCGGACGTCCTGGCCACCGAAGGGCCTGTTCACCCCGAGGTGGCGCGGCAGCTCGCGGACGGAGTGCGGAGCCGGCTGGCGGTCGGCGGACGGCCGGCGGACGTCGGCGTCTCGACCACAGGAGTGGCCGGTCCGGACCCACAGGGCGGGCGCCCCGTCGGCACCGTGTACGTCGGCGTGTCGTCGGCGCAGGGGACCCGCGCGGTGACGCTCGAGCTCTCCGGCGACCGGGACACCATCCGTCGCCGGACCGTCGCGGAGGCGGTCCGGGCGCTCGCGTCGGAGCTCGACATAACGGTTGGGTGAAGATCCCGGGTTACCGCGGGAATACGCGGTGTTTCGGTCTGGTTACACCTGTTGCATTCACAAGAAAAGCCCAGTGGTCCTCGATATCGTGGAGGACAGGGATGCGGTACATTCGTATCCCATCGATACGTCGGCAGGGCAAAGAGAGGGAGGCTCCGAATGATTCTTGTACGTCAGGAAATCGGCGACGTGCTCAGGGACTTCCGCCTGCAGAAGGGTCGTACGCTTCGCCAGGTCGCCAGCAAGGCGAGCGTGGCGCTCGGGTACCTCAGCGAGGTCGAGCGCGGACAGAAAGAGGCGTCGAGCGAAATCCTCGCCTCGGTGGCAGACGCGCTCGAGACCCCGGTCTCGGTCATCATGCGCGAGGTCGGTGACCGCATCGCGGTCCTCGAAGGCCTCGAGCCGGTGATTCCGGACACCATTCCGGACGAGTTCGTCTCCGCTCTGGACTCGGACCTGGTCGCCCGCTGATTCCGAACACTCTTGAGGACGCCCCGCGGTTCGCGGGGCGTCCTTCGTTTTCCCATCCAGCTGTTCTCTCGAAATAAGGAACCATGAAGCTCAGCGAGTTCCAGCGCGCCGTCTCGGATGAGTTCGGCAGCTCGTACGGCCAGACGTTGCTGACCGACCTCGTCCTCGCCGAACTCGGCGGGCGCACCGGGAATGAGGCGATCGCAGCAGGGCTACCTCCCCGCGAGGTGTGGCTCGCCCTCTGTCGCGAGACGGGCGTGCCGTCCTCGCGCTGGTACGGAGCCGGGAAGCCTGCTCCGCAGCGCTGAACCGAAGCTCCGCAGCGCTGACAAGCTGCGACACGCCGATTCCGAACTCTCGAAGATATGTTCGGACCTGGCTACACTTCTTCACAACGGCAGTCGAAAACCGGTTGTCCACAGAATGCGCGTCCACCGCTTCGAGTGTCGGACGTCACTCCTAGAGTCGAACCGTACCGAAGCCCACGAAGGAGAACGCACATGCCATCACCCGCAGACCGCGAAAAGGCGCTCGAGACCGCCCTCGCGCAGATCGACCGCCAGTTCGGCAAGGGCTCGGTCATGCGACTGGGCAGCGACGAGCGCGCCCCCGTCGAGGTCGTCTCGACCGGGTCGATCGCACTGGACGTCGCACTCGGCATCGGGGGTCTCCCGCGCGGCCGCATCATCGAGATCTACGGCCCGGAGTCGTCGGGTAAGACGACCCTGACCCTGCACGCGATCGCCAACGCGCAGCGCGGCGGTGGCATCGCCGCCTTCATCGACGCGGAGCACGCCCTCGACCCGGAATACGCCCGGAAGCTCGGCGTCGACATCGACGCTCTCCTGGTGTCGCAGCCCGACACGGGTGAGCAGGCGCTCGAGATCGCCGACATGCTCGTGAGAAGCGGCTCGATCGACCTCATCGTGATCGACTCCGTCGCAGCGCTCGTGCCGCGTGCTGAGATCGAGGGCGAGATGGGTGACTCCCACGTGGGTCTCCAGGCCCGACTGATGTCCCAGGCTCTCCGCAAGCTCACCGGCGGTCTCAGCCAGACCAACACCACGATGATCTTCATCAACCAGCTGCGAGAGAAGATCGGTGTGTTCTTCGGAAGCCCCGAGACGACCGCCGGCGGTAAGGCGCTCAAGTTCTACGCGTCGGTCCGCCTCGACATCCGTCGCATCGAGACTCTGAAAGACGGCACCGACGCGGTCGGTAACCGGACGCGTGTCAAGGTCGTCAAGAACAAGATGGCGCCGCCCTTCAAGCAGGCTGAGTTCGACATCCTGTACGGGGTCGGCATCTCCCGCGAGGGCAGCCTCCTCGACTTCGGTGTGGAGCACGCGATCGTCAAGAAGTCGGGCGCCTGGTACACCTACGAGGGCGACCAACTCGGTCAGGGCAAGGAGAACTCGCGCAACTTCCTGATCGCGAACCCCGACGTGGCAGCGGAGATCGAACAGAAGATCAAGATCAAGCTCGGAATCATCGCCGACCCGAACGCCGTGGCCGAAGAGCCGACCAACGTCGGATCCATCGAAGACAAGCTGAAGGCCCGCAAGGGCGCGTGATCGTGCCTGTCGCCTCCCAGAGGAGTTCCGCGTGGTGGTGAGATTCCCGTCGTCGCCCGAGGGGGAAGAGGGGGAGCGGCTCGCTCCTGTCACGCCGCTGCGGCGTGCGGCGCCCGATCGTGGGTGCGGTGGTGAAGACCACCCGTCCCGGCGGTCTGCTGCTCGCCCCGTGGTCGAACTGGCGAGCGCCGAGAGGCCATCTGCCGGCGGCTGGAACAACACGTGGGGCGGGGAGCCCGCGGCATCTGCCGCGTCGGCTCTCGGCGCCGGCACCGGTGACGAGATCGACGAAGAAACCGAACGACAGACGCGCAAGACGACGGGAGTGGCCATCCGACAGCTCGCGCGCCGTGGGATGTCGCGCTGGGAGCTCGAACAGCTCCTGAACAAGCGGGAGATCGACCCCGAGGTATACGCCCCGGAGCTCGACCGGCTCGAGGCGATGGGCGTGATCGACGATGCGTCGCTCGCGACGTCGCTGGCGTTCACCCAGCACAGCCGCAAGGGACTCGGGCGCACGGCGATCGAGCAGGAGCTCAAGCGTCGGCATATCGATCCTCTGCTGATCGAGACGGCTCTGTCCGACATCGGCGACGACGACGAACTCGAGCGGGCGACGGAACTCGCGGTCAAGCGGATGGGCCAGCTGTCGTCGTACGACGACGAGACGGCTCGCCGACGCTTGCACGGGTTTCTGTCCCGGAAGGGCTACGCCTCCGACGTCGTCCGCAAGGCGATGGACGCCGCCTTCGCCGGGCGCCGGTCGCGCGGAGGCTCCGGCGTCCGTTTCCAATAGCGGTTTGCAAGAGCGGCTCCCAATAGCGGCTTCCAAGAGCGGCGCACGAGAAACGTAGACTGGACGCCATCATGAGCATCCTGGAACAGCGCAGCGTCATCGAGCCGTCCGAGGCGGCGGTCAGCGCCGATGGACGGCCGCGCACGTACGAGGTGCGGACATTCGGCTGTCAGATGAACGTGCACGACTCGGAGCGACTCAGCGGGTCCCTCGAGGCGGCCGGCTATGTGCCCGCGAACGGCGAAGAGGCTGACATCGTCGTGATCAACACATGCGCGGTGCGCGAGAACGCCGACAACAAGCTCTACGGCAACCTCGGGCACCTGGCCAGCGTCAAACGACGACACCACGGCATGCAGATCGCCGTCGGCGGGTGCCTCGCCCAGAAAGACAAGAACGTCATCCTCGAGAAGGCGCCCTGGGTCGATGTCGTGTTCGGCACGCACAACATGGGGTCGCTGCCCAGCCTCCTCGAGCGTGCCCGCCACAACGACGCTGCCGAGATCGAAATCCTGGAATCGCTCGAGACCTTCCCGTCGACGCTGCCCACGAAGCGCGACTCGTCCTACTCCGGCTGGGTCTCCATCTCGGTCGGCTGCAACAACACCTGCACCTTCTGCATCGTCCCCTCCCTCCGCGGCAAAGAGAAGGACCGCCGTCCCGGCGACATCCTCGCCGAGATCCAGGCCCTCGTGGACGACGGCGCCATCGAGGTGACGCTGCTCGGTCAGAACGTGAACTCGTACGGGGTCGAGTTCGGCGACCGTCAGGCCTTCAGCAAGCTGCTGCGTGCGGCAGGTCAGATCGAGGGGCTGGAGCGCATCCGCTTCACCAGCCCGCACCCGGCGGCGTTCACCGACGACGTGATCGACGCGATGGCCGAGACGCCCAACGTGATGCCGCAGCTGCACATGCCCCTTCAGTCCGGCTCCGACCGCATCCTGCGCTTCATGCGTCGTTCCTACCGATCGGACAAGTTCCTCGGCATCCTCGACCGCGTCCGCGCCAAGCTCCCGGACGCGGCCATCAGCACCGACATCATCGTCGGGTTCCCCGGTGAGACCGAGGACGACTTCCAGGAGACACTGCGAGTGGTGGAGGCGGCGCGCTTCGCGTCGGCGTTCACGTTCCAGTACTCGATCCGCCCGGGCACACCGGCGGCCACCATGGCAGACCAGGTGCCGAAGGAGGTCGTGCAAGACCGCTACGAGCGCCTCACCGCACTCCAGGAGCGGATCTCCCTCGAAGAGAACCACACACTCATCGGCCGCGAGGTCGAGCTCCTCGTCGCCAACGGCGAGGGCAGGAAAGACGCGGACACCCACCGTCTCAGCGGTCGCGCCCGAGACAGCCGGCTTGTCCACTTCGAGGTACCGGCCGGCTCGGAGCTGCCGCGGCCCGGTGATGTCGTGACCGTGCGCATCACGCAGGCGGCACCCCACTACCTGATCGCCGACGCCGACGACGGCGCGCCGTTGCGCATCCGGCGCACACGAGCGGGGGAGGCGTGGGACCGCGCCGAGGCCGAGTCGTGCGCCGTCCCGGCTCACGGAGGCGCGACATCCACCGCCGGCGCCGGCCCGGTGCTGCTCGGGCTGCCGACGCTCCGCACTCGCGAGCCGCTCACGTCGCCCGGCGTAGGCACGATGCCGATCTACGACCCGACGGACGGGCAGCGCTGAGCGCGACGCCGGCCCCTCCGCTGGTCGCCATCGTCGGTCCGACCGGGACCGGCAAGACAGACCTGTCGCTCGCGCTGGCCGAGGCGATGCGAGCCCGCGGACGGTCCGCCGAGGTGGTCAACGCCGACGCGATGCAGCTGTACCGGGGCATGGACATCGGCACCGCCAAGATCGATCCGGCCGACTGGCGCGGCATCCCGCACCACCTGTTCGACGTGCTCGACGTCACCGACGAGGCCACCGTCGCCCGCTACCAGCCGGTCGCCCGCGAGACGATCGCAGACATCCTGCAGCGCGGCGCGGTGCCGATCCTCGTCGGCGGCTCCGGGCTCTACGTCTCCAGCGTCCTGTTCGACCTCCGCTTCCCGGGCACCGACCCGGAACTGCGGGCCCGGCTCGAGGCCGAGTTGACCGAGCACGGCCCGGGGATGCTGTTTCAGCGACTCGCCGAGGTGGACCCGGAGGCGGCGCGGCGCATCGGCTCCCGCAACGGCCGCCGTCTCGTCCGCGCCCTGGAGGTCGCCCAGCTCACCGGAACGTCCGTGACCGGCGCGCTCCCGGACGAACCGGCACCCTGGCACGACCCGACGGTCATCATCGGCCTGGCCGCACCGCGCGACGAACTCGTCGAGCGCCTCGACGCCCGGGTGGAGCGCATGTGGGCGGAGGGCCTGCTCGCCGAGGTGACCGAGCTCATCCCGAACGGGATCGACCGCGGCGTCACCGCCCGACGGGCGATCGGCTACGCGCAGGCGCTCGCCGAGCTGCGCAGTGAGCTCACGCGCGACGGGGCGATCGCGCAGACCCAGCAGCTGACCCGGCGCTACGCCCGGCGGCAGGTCAGCTGGTTCAAGCGCTACCCCGACATCCACTGGCTCGACTACGACGACGCCGGGCTTGTGGATGCTGCGCTCGAGCTGGTCGACGAAGCGTCGGATCCGAATCGATAGGCTGGGGAGCATGGCGACCATCCACTTCACCAAGGGTCAGGGCACGGGCAACGACTTCGTGCTGTACTCCGACCCCGAGGGCCGGCTGCCGCTCACCGCCGCCCAGATCGCGGAGATATGCGACCGGCACTTCGGCGTCGGCGCCGACGGCGTCATCCGCGCGGTCCGGTCCGCGCACCTGCCGGCGGGGGAGGCCGCCCTGGCCGAGGACGACGGAGCCACCTGGTTCATGGACTATTACAATGCCGACGGGTCGCCCGCCGAGATGTGCGGGAACGGCATCCGCGTGTACGTCCGCTACCTGCTGGAGACCGGTCTCGCCGAGCTGCCGGAGGGCGGGACGATCGCGATCGGCACCCGCTCCGGCGTCCGCGACGTGCAGCGCAGCACGAACGGCTTCCAGGTCGACCTCGGCCGCTGGGACCTCGCCGGCGGCGAACCCCTGGTCCGCGCGAAGGAACTCCCGGTCGCTCGCCCGGGACTCGGCATCGACATGGGCAACCCCCACGTGGTGGTCGCGGTGGCCGACGACTCCGAGCTCGATGCCGCCGACCTGTCGTACATCCCGCACCTGGAGCCCGAGCCCGAGCACGGCGCGAACGTCGAGTTCGTCGTCCCGCACGAGCCCCTCGTGACGGACGGCGTCGGCCGCATCCGGATGCGCGTGCACGAGCGCGGCAGCGGCGAGACGCTCTCCTGCGGCACCGGGGCGGCTGCCGCGGCGCTCGCTGTCCGCTACTGGGCCGGTGAGGGAGCACCGAACCAATGGCGCGTGGATGTGCCCGGCGGCACGGTCGGCGTCCGTATGTTCCCGACCGAGGACGGCGAGCACGTCGGCCTCTCCGGCCCCGCCGCCCTCACCTTCACCGGAACCCTGGACCTCGCCTAACCTGACCCACCCCCCAGCGCCATCCGCCCCAGCGTCGAGTCCACACTTTCTACACGCGCCACGCCGTCGGAGCGTGCACAAAGTGTGTACTCGACGGTGGGGCTGTGGGGCGGAGGGGCGGAGGTGCGGCGCGGAGGGCGCGCGGTCAGGGGTGGGCGCGGGCGCGGAGGACGCGGTAGCCCTTGGCGGTGGCCACGCGGGTCGTGGTCAGTTGGGGCAGGGTCGACTGGATCCAGCGGTGCAGGGAGTCGCTTCCGAGGTTCCGCTGGACGACGAGCCAGGCGTCCGAGCCGGGCTCCAGTCGCGGCAGCCACTGCTCCAGGATCGCGTGCAGCTCGTTCTTGCCGACGCGGATCGGCGGGTTGGACCAGATCGTCGTGAATTGCACGTCGTCGGGAACATTATCCGGAGTGACCGGGTTTACATTAGTGAGGCCGAGCTTCTGCGCATTCCTGCGCACCACATCCAGCGCTCGGTTGTTGACGTCGACGGCCCACACCGTCGCATGAGGGGATTCGAGAGCAAGTGTGAGAGCCAGCGGTCCCCAGCCGCAGCCCAGGTCGAGGAGATTCCCGCCGGGCGGCGCTGATGGGACATGGTCCAGCAGCACTCTCGTACCCGCATCGATGCGCTCGGGGCTGAAGATCCCGTTGGCCGTCACCAGTTCGTACGTCTGTCCGTCCAGGCGCGCGGTGAACGGCCGCAGGTTGACTTCGCTTTCGGGCGCCGGGGAAAAGTAGTGATCTCCGCTGGCCATAACGAGACCGTACAGGACACGAACAAACTAGGGTTAACCCAGATCAGAGGAACTGAATGACTGATAAGACCGATATCCGCGAACACGACGCTGACGACGTGGTCGCGCGCGTGCTCGCGACCGAGCAGAACCGCGCGTCGGTGACGCTGTTCGGCGGGAGCCTCGGCTCCCGGGCCCAGGCGCTGCAGGCGGAGGGCGCCGACGGCGGCTCGCACGACGGCGAGCAGTTCGACCGCGAGGAGCGCGCAGCGCTCCGCCGCGTGTCCGGGCTGTCGACCGAGCTGCAGGACGTCACCGAGGTCGAGTACCGGCAGCTGCGCCTCGAGAACGTGGTGCTGATCGGCGTGTACTCGCAGGGTTCGCTTCAGGATGCGGAGAACTCGATGCGCGAGCTGGCGGCGCTCGCCGAGACCGCCGGTGCGGCGGTGCTCGACGGACTGCTGCAACGGCGACCGCATCCCGACGCCAGCACCTACCTCGGACGCGGCAAGGCGGAGGAGCTCGCCGGCCTCGTCGCGGCCCTGGGCGCCGACACCGTCATCGCCGACACCGAGCTGGCGCCGAGCCAGCGTCGTGCGCTGGAGGACGTGGTGAAGGTGAAGGTCATCGACCGCACCGCGGTGATCCTCGACATCTTCAGCCAGCACGCCAAGAGCCGTGAGGGCAAGGCGCAGGTCGAGCTCGCACAGCTCGAGTACCTGCTGCCGCGCCTGCGCGGTTGGGGCGAGTCGATGTCCCGCCAGGCCGGTGGCCAGGTGGGTGGCGCGGGCGCCGGTATGGGTTCGCGTGGTCCCGGTGAGACGAAGATCGAGCTGGACCGTCGTCGTATCCACACGCGCATGGCCCGTCTGCGCAAGCAGATCGCCGGCTTCAAGCCGGCGCGCGAGGCGAAGCGCGCGAACCGGAACCGCAACTCGGTGCCGTCCGTGGCGATCGCCGGCTACACGAACGCCGGCAAGTCGAGCCTGCTGAACCGCGTGACGAAGGCCGGTGTGCTGGTCGAGAACGCGCTGTTCGCGACGCTGGATGCGACTGTCCGCCGCAGTGTGACGGCCGACGGCCGGCTCTACACACTGGCCGACACGGTCGGCTTCGTGCGCAACCTGCCGCACCAGCTGGTGGAGGCGTTCCGTTCGACGCTGGAGGAGGTCGCCGATTCCGACGTCATCGTCCACGTGGTCGACGGTTCGCACCCCGACCCGGCGTCGCAGCTGGCGACGGTCCGCGATGTCATCGGCGAGGTCGGTGCGCGCGACATCCCGGAGATCGTGGTCTTCAACAAGGCCGACCTGATCGCCGAGGACGACCGCCTGGTGCTGCGCGGCCTGGAGCCGGGCGCCATCTTCGCCTCCGCCCGCACCGGCGAAGGCATCGATGAGGTGCTCGCCGCCATCGCGCGGCTGCTGCCCGACCCGTCCCTGGAGGTGGAGCTCGTGGTGCCGTACGACCGCGGCGACCTGATCTCCGCCCTGCACGAGCGCGGCCGGGTCATCTCGACCGAGTATGTGGAGGAGGGGACGCGCGTGACGGCGCGGATCATGCCGGAGTACCACGCGGCGTTCGAACCGTTCGAGGTGGGCACGACCGCGTAACCGCCGGCGCCCGCCCGCCGGCGGGGGGCCGATCCGGGAGGCCGGACGGAGCGACTGTGTCGAAGCATGACGCAGGCGATTCCGTCCGGCCTTCCGTGTTGCTAGATTCCTCTCAACCGAAGCGGGCGATCCGCTGACGTGGTGCGACAGCCGAGCCCGGCACCCGCCCGTGAAACCCTCCCCGTGCCTGGAGCGCGGGGCGGGGTGTCCCGTGCCGCTGTCCGACCATCCGAGGATCCCATGAGCTGTACCGAGTCCCGGTACTCCTTCGAGTTGTACCCGCCGCGCAACGAGCGCGCCGCGGCCGCGCTCCCGGCCACCATCGACCGGCTGGCGGCGGTGCGCCCCGATTTCATCTCGGTGACGTTCGGCGCCGGCGGCTCCTCGCGTACGGCATCCCTCGACGTGCTCCGCTACATCCTGCAGCACACCGACGTCAGCCCGATGGCCCACCTCACGTGCGTTGGGTCGTCCCACGAGGAGGCCAACCGGCTGATCCGGGAGTTCCTGGATGCCGGCGTGCGCCGCTTCCTGGCGATCCGGGGCGATCCGCCGGTCGACCTTCCGGAGGGCGCGGACCCGATCGGCGACATCCGCACGACCGCAGAGCTCGTGCAGCTCATCCACCGCGTCCAGGCCGAGCGGGTGCCGTACGGCGAGCTGTCCGTGCCCGAGCTGCGCGCCCACGCGGTGCTGCAGCACCGCGAGCACGTCCAGATCGCGGTCGCGGCGTTCCCGAACGGCCACCCGTCGTCGCACTCCGTCTCGCAGGACATCGACGCGCTGCTCGCGAAGCAGGCGGCGGGCGCGAACCTGGGGATCACCCAGCTGTTCTTCCACGCCGAGGACTACCTGCATTTCGCGCAGCGCGCCGCCGAGGCCGGGGTCGATTTCCCCATCCTGCCGGGCATCATGCCCGTCACCAGCCCCGCCCGACTGAAGCGGATGCTGGAGCTGAGCGGCGAGGACCTGCCCAGCGACCTCGCCATCGAGCTGGAGGTCGAACCGACCGACGAGGGCCGCCGCGAGATCGGCATCGCCTGGGCCGCCCGCCTCGGTCAGCGCCTGCTCGACGGCGGCGCCCCAGGACTCCACCTGTACACGTTCAACCAGCACGAGGCCGTTCTCTCGGTGCTGGACCGGATCGGCGCCCTGCCGGCCGGCGACCACGACCGCCCCACCACCCAGAAGGAAACAGCATGACCGACACCACTGCGCGCCCCGCCTTCCCCGCGGGCACGATCATCGGCTACCCCCGCATCGGGCGCCGCCGCGAACTCAAGAAGGCCGTCGAGGCGTTCTGGGCCGGCAGCATCACCGCGGACGAGTTGGAGGCGACCGCCGCCGAGCTGCGCGCCGTCACCCGCGAGCGCCTCGCGTCGCTGGGCCTCGGCCGCACCGACGCGTCCATCCCGGAGAGCTTCAGCTACTACGACCAGGTGCTGGATGCTGCCGTCGCCGTGGGCGCCGTGCCGTCGCGCTTCAGCGCGCTCGTGCGCACGGGCGGTTCCGTCGACCTGGCCGGCTACTTCACGATCGCCCGCGGCGAGGGTGACAACTCGCCGTTGGAGATGACCAAGTGGTTCGACTCCAACTACCACTACCTGGTGCCGGAGATCGGGCCGGAGACGGACTTCCGTCTCGCGTCCGACCGCCTCGTGCGCGAGTTCGAGGAGGCCCGAGCAGCGGGCTTCGTCACTCGCCCGGTCCTCGTCGGCCCGGTGACCTTCCTGCTGCTGAGCAAGCCGGGCGACGACGCCCCTGAGGGCTTCCGGCCGCTCTCCCGTCTCGCCGATCTGCTCCCGGTGTACCGCGAGCTGCTGGCGCGTCTTGCGGCCGCAGGCGCCCCGTGGGTGCAGCTGGATGAGCCGGCCCTGGTCAGCGAGAGCATCGACGAGCCGCGGGATGCGGTACTGGCGGCGGTGCGCGCAGCGTACGACGAGCTGGGCACGGCGACCGACCGGCCGGCGATCTTCGTCGCCGCCCCCTACGGCAGCCTCGACGACGCCCTCGCGCCGCTCGCGGCCACCCCGGTGGAGGCCATCTCCCTCGACCTGGTCCGCGGCTCGGTGCCGTCCGGGATCGACGCGGCCACTGCGTCCGCTCTGAAGCAGAAGACCATCGTCGGTGGCGTCATCGACGGCCACAACATCTGGCGCGGCGACCTGGAGTCGGCGTTCGGCACGCTGACCGAGCTCCTCTCCCTCAGCCCGGATGTGGCGGTGTCCACTTCCACGTCGCTGCTGCACGTCCCGCACGACGTGGACGACGAGCCCGACCTCGACGCGCGCCTGAAGACCTGGCTCGCCTTCGCCGACCAGAAGGTCGCGCAGGTGGCGGTGCTCGCCCGCGGCATCGTCGACGGCCACGAGGCCATCCAGGACGAGCTCAGCGCGGCGACGGCGGCGCTGGCCGACCGCGCTTCGGCACCCGGAGTGCGTGTTCCCGCGGTGCGCGAGCGCGAGGCGGCGCTCACCCGGGCCGACTTCCGTCGCGGCGACTACGACACGCGCCAGGCGGCGCAGGATGCGGCGCTGGGCCTCCCGTTCCTCCCCACCACCACGATCGGGTCGTTCCCGCAGACCGCGGACATCCGCCGTTCGCGCGCCCAGTTCGGGAAGGGCTTCATCACCGAGGCGGAGTACCTCGGGCGGATGCGCGACGAGATCAAGCGCGTCGTCGACCTGCAGGAGGAGATCGGGATCGACGTCATCGTGCACGGCGAGCCCGAGCGCAACGACATGGTCCAGTACTTCGCCGAGAACCTGGACGGCTTCGCGGTGACCCAGAACGGCTGGGTGCAGTCGTACGGTTCGCGCTGCACGCGGCCGTCCATCCTCTGGGGCGATGTGTCGCGTCCCGCCCCGATCACCGTCGACTGGTCGGCGTATACGCAGAGCCTCACCGAGAAGCCGGTGAAGGGGATGCTGACCGGCCCTGTCACCATCCTGGCCTGGTCGTTCGTGCGCGACGACCAGCCGCTCGGAGAGACCGCCCGTCAGGTGGCGCTTGCGCTGCGCGACGAGATCGCGGACCTGGAGGAGGCGGGCATCCGCGTCGTCCAGGTCGACGAGCCGGCCCTGCGCGAGCTGCTGCCGCTCAAGAAGGCGGCGCAGGACGACTACCTGGAGTGGTCGGTCGGCTCGTTCCGGTTGGCGACCGCCGGCGTGGCCGACGAGACGCAGATCCACACGCACCTCTGCTACTCGGAGTTCGGGGTGGTGATCGACGCGATCCGCAACCTGGACGCCGACGTGACCAGCATCGAGGCCGCGCGCAGCCGGATGGAGGTCGTTCACGACATCCAGCGTTCCGGCTTCGAGCACGGCATCGGCCCGGGCGTCTACGACATCCACTCGCCGCGCGTCCCATCGGTCGCCGAGGTGACCGAGCTGCTGGAGACGGCGCTGGAGGCCATCCCGGGCCGCCAGCTGTGGGTGAACCCGGACTGCGGGCTGAAGACCCGCGGCTACGACGAGACGGTCGCGTCGCTGCGCAACATCATCGAGGCGACCCGCGCCGTCCGCGAGCGGGCGGCCGTCACGGCCTGACCTCCTCCCTGGGCCGACGGCCCGGCCGGCCCCGGTACGCGCACAGCGAACCGGGGCCGTTGCCGAGCGGGGAGGCGTGTGAGGATGAGCGCATGGTGCGGGTGAGCTCATGGTGACGATGGCGGACGACGAGTTCGAGCGGATGGTCGGCGACATCTTCGATGCGCTGCCGGACGACATGGTCGGCCCGCTGGAGAATGTGGCCATCCTGATCGAGGACCAGCCGCCCGGAGCCAGGCCGCGCCTGTTCGGGCTGTACAGCGGGCGGCCGCTGACGCGTCGTGGTGTGTACGGATTCGGCGAGCTGCCGGACCGCATCACGCTGTTCCGGAACAACCTGAAGGCGACGTCAGCGACCGAAGAGGAGCTGCGGGCACGGGTGCGGGTGACGCTCGTGCACGAGATCGGGCACTACTTCGGCCTCAGCGACCAGCGCCTGCAGGAACTCGGCTGGGCGTGACCGCCCGCCGGCCGCTGAGCGGCTAGACCGCGCGAAGGACCGCCACGACCTTGCCGAGCACCTGCGCGAAGTCGCCCAGGATCGGCTCGAAGTTGGAGTTGCGCGGCAGCAGCCAGGTGTGGCCGTCGCGCTGACGGAAGACCTTGACCGTCGCCTCCTCGTCGAGCATGGCCGCGACGATGTCGCCGTTCTCGGCCGTGTTCTGCGCCCGGATGACGACCCAGTCGCCGTCGCAGATGGCCGCATCGATCATGGATTCGCCGACCACCTTGAGCATGAACAGCTCGCCGTTGCCGACCAGCTGGCGGGGGAGCGGGAACACCTCGTCGACCTGCTGCTCGGCGGTGATCGGGATTCCGGCCGCGATCCGGCCGACCAGGGGGACCATGGCGGCGTCGCCGACGGGGGTCTGGTTCTCGTAATCGGGCGTCGCGGACTGCGACGGGAGGTCGATGAGGATCTCGAGCGCACGGGGACGGTTCGGGTCGCGTCGCAGGTAGCCGCTCAGTTCCAGCTGATTCAGCTGGTGCGTCACGGAGGAGAGGGACGAGAGCCCCACGGCGTCGCCGATCTCGCGCATGCTCGGCGGATAGCCGCGCTGGCTCACCGACCGCTGGATGACATCCAGGATCGCCAACTGCTTGTCGCTCAGGTTCTTGCGGCGGCGGGTGCCTCCGCGGGCCTGGTTCTCGTTCGACACGGGCGTCCTCTCCTGGCCGGGGCCGTCCACCGGTATGCCTGCAGTGGTCTGCATTGCGGTGCCCTGCACTGCGGTCCGGCAGGAATGTCGGTGGTTCCTGATCTGATGTCCTCAGACAGTCGAAACTGTATCCGCGTCGAGAGGGGAAGACAAACATGTGTTCGAGTGTGTCGCGAACTTTCTCGGGAAATTCCTCGTCGACGGGCTCCTTGCGGATTCAGACATTCGAAGATACATTCGGAACACAGCTTCGCATCCGCGAGTCTGAGGAGGTCACGGCAATGAGTGCAGTACTGATGAGCGAGTCGGTTCCCGCCCTTCGTGCGGTTCCGCCCCTGCCGGAGGGCGCACGCGTCCGCCTGCGTCTCACGCGACGCGGCCGAGCTGTGCTGTCGGCCCTGGTGGCACTGCCGCTCGTGATCGGTGCTCTGGTCTTCGCCCTCAACGGTGGCGGCGCCATCGCCAGCGGCGAGCAGACGCACGTGAGCTTCCAGTACGTCTCCGTCCAGTCGGGCGATTCGCTGTGGTCGGTCGCCGAGCGCGTCGCGCCGAACGCCGACCCGCGCGACGTGATCGCCGACATCGTCTCCCTGAACGGTCTGGAGTCGGCCGTGGTGTCGCCCGGCCAGCAACTCGCCGTTCCTGCCAAGTACGCGAAGTAGGAGGAGTTTGCGAGGAGTCGTCCTCGCGTCTCCTTCTTTTTCGTTCCCCCGGGTTTGATCGATCGCACAGTCCTCCGTTTTCCGCCGGGCAGCGACCTTGCTGGCGTCGCAGAATCGGTCGACCACCCCGTCGTCTCGTGCCGCGGAAGCGGAGGAGAACCGGCGGCATAGAGGCCGGCGCGAGGTCAATCGGAGGAGAACGGCGGGTGGCGCCGTGCGAGCTCCTGCGTTACGTCACGTAAGGATGCCGGGCCCAGCCGCTGACTACGATTGAACGGTGACCTCCCTCTCCGAGCTGCCGATCCGAGACGACCTCCGCGGTCGTTCCCCGTACGGTGCGCCACAGCGTCCGGTGCCCGTCGCGCTCAACGTGAACGAGAACACGCATCCGGTCCCGGCGGATGTCGCGGCCGACATCGTGGCCAGGGTCGCGGCGGCCGTCGGCGGAGTGAATCGCTACCCCGATCGGGAGTTCACCGAGTTGCGCGAAGCCTTCGCGCGTTACCTCGGGCACGGCCTCACCGCCGATGCGATCTGGGCGGCGAACGGGTCAAACGAGGTGCTGCAGCACATCCTGCAGGCGTTCGGTGGCCCAGGCCGTTCCCTGCTCGGCTTCGCACCCACGTACTCCATGTATCCGTTGCTCGCCTCGGGCACCGGCACCAGCTACCTGGCCGGCAGCAGGGACGCCGACTACGAGCTGTCGCCCGAGACCGCCGCCGCACAGATCCGCGAGGTGGACCCGGACATCGTCATTCTGTGCTCGCCCAACAACCCGACCGGGACGCCGCTCGATCTGGACACCATCGAGGCGGCCTACGACGCCGCGCGCGGGATCGTGGTCGTCGACGAGGCCTACGCCGAGTTCCTCCCCGAGGGCGCGCCGTCCGCGCTCACCCTGCTGCCGGGCCGACCCCGGCTGCTGATCTCGCGAACGATGAGCAAGGCGTTCGCCTTCGCCGGCGCGCGTGTCGGCTACCTCGCCGCCGACCCGGCGGTCATCGACGCGCTCCGCCTGGTGCGCCTCCCGTACCACCTGTCCGCCCTCACGCAGGCCGCCGCCCTCGGTGCGCTCGCCCACTCGGACGAGATGCTGGCGACCGTCGGCGAGATCCGCGTGCAGCGCGACCGCCTCGTCTCCGAACTCGCCAGGCTCGGCTACACGCCCCACCGCAGCGGCAGCAACTTCGTGCTGTTCGGCGGGGTCGACGACCCCCACGCGACCTTCGAGGCGCTGGCGCAGCGCGGCATCCTCATCCGCGATGTCGGCATCCCGAACCACTTGCGGGTCACCGCGGGAACCGAGGAGGAGACCACGGCGTTCCTCGAGGCCCTCGCCGCACTCGGCCGTCCCGCGCGTGCGACCGCGGAAGACGGTGCCCCCGAGCGGTCTCAGAGCGCCCCAGTAGACTCGGACGCATGACGAATCGCGCCGCAACGGTCTCGCGGGGAACGAGTGAGTCGAGCATCGAGCTGAGCCTCGATCTCGACGGCACCGGCACGTCCGACATCCAGACGAGCGTCCCGTTCTTCGACCACCTGCTCACCGCGTTCGCCAAGCACTCGCTGACCGATCTGCGCGTCCGCGCCACCGGAGACACCGACATCGACGTGCACCACACGGTCGAAGACGTCGGAATCGTCCTTGGCCAGGCGATCGCCGAGGCGCTCGGCGACAAGGCGGGCATCTCGCGCTACGGGGACGCCCTGGTGCCCCTGGACGAGGCGCTCGTTCAGGCGGTCGTCGACATCTCCGGTCGGCCGTACCTCGTGCACACCGGCGAGCCGGCCGGCTTCGAGCTGCACCTCATCGGCGGCCACTTCACCGGGTCGATGGTGCGCCACGTCTTCGAGGCCATCTCGTTCAATGCGCGCATCACCACGCACATCACCGTCGTTGGCGGCCGCGACCCGCACCACATCGCCGAGGCCGAATTCAAGGCGTTCGCGCGGGCGTTCCGCCAGGCGAAGGCGCTCGACCCGCTGGTCAGCGGCATCCCGTCGACCAAGGGCGCGCTGTGACCGACGGGCGGAGGCCCCAGGTCGTCGTCTTCGACTACGGAACGGGCAACGTCCACTCGGCGGTCAAGGCTCTCGAGGCCGCCGGAGCCGACGTCGAACTGACCGGCAACCGGAGGCGCGCGCAGGAGGCCGACGGCCTGCTCGTCCCCGGCGTCGGCGCCTTCACCGCCGTCGCGGAGGCGCTGCGCGCGTCCCACGGCGACGAGGTCATCGACCGCCGGCTCGCGGGAGGACGCCCGGTGCTGGGCATCTGCGTCGGCATGCAGATCATGTTCGACCGCGGTGTGGAGCACGGGCTGGAGACCGAAGGACTGGGGGAGTGGCCGGGAACAGTCGACCTCATCCGAGCCGAGGTCGTGCCGCACATGGGCTGGAACACGGTGCGTGCGCCGGAGGACTCGACGCTGTTCGCGGGACTCCGGGACGAACGCTTCTACTTCGTCCACTCCTACGCGGCGCAGGACTGGACACTGCACCCGGAGGCTCCGTTCCCGAAACCCAAGGTCACCTGGGCCGACCACGGCGTGCCGTTCGTGGCTGCGGTCGAGAACGGCCCGCTCAGCGCCACGCAGTTCCACCCGGAGAAGTCCGGCAGCGCAGGTATCGCACTGCTGAAGAATTGGGTCCGCTCCCTGTAGTGGGGCGCCCGCAACATCCACCCGTCATCCCCCGTTCCCCGAGGAAGCACATGACCGATTTCATCTCCACGCCCCCGCTCGTCCTCCTGCCCGCTGTGGATGTGGCCGACGGCAAGGCCGTGCGGCTCACCCAGGGGGAGGCCGGAAGTGAGACGAGCTACGGCGACCCGGTCGACGCTGCTGCCGAGTGGGCCGAGGCGGGGGCCGAGTGGATCCACCTGGTCGACCTCGATGCCGCGTTCGGCCGGGGCGAGAACCGGTCGCTGCTGAAGCGGGTCATCCGCCAGGTGCACGGGGTCAGCATCGAACTGTCGGGCGGCATCCGCGACGACGCCTCGCTCGAGCAGGCTCTCGAGGCGGGCGCGACTCGTGTCAACCTGGGCACGGCCGCGCTGGAGAATCCGGAGTGGGCCGCCAGCGCGATCAGCAACTACGGCGAGGCGATCGCCGTCGGGCTGGATGTGCGCGGCACGACGCTGGCCGCGCGCGGCTGGACCCGCGAGGGCGGCGACCTGTGGGAGGTGCTCGACCGACTCGAGGACGCCGGGTGCGCACGCTACGTGGTCACCGACGTCACCAAGGACGGCACGCTGCGCGGCCCGAACCTCGACCTCCTTCGGCAGGTGCTCGACCGGACGGAACGTCCCGTGGTCGCATCGGGAGGCATCTCGAACCTCGACGACATCGCCGCGCTGCGCGAGCTCGTGCCGCTCGGCCTGGAAGGTGCGATCGTCGGCAAAGCCCTGTACGCCGGCGCCTTTACGCTGCCCGAGGCGCTGGATGTCGCCGGACGCTGACCGAACGCCGCCGGGGCGGGACGCTGAAGCCGGTCCGAGCGAGACGGGCGCTGCCCGCCTGGCCGGATTCGCCGCATCCCTCGCCGACTCGGCCGGTCAGGTGTGGCAGGGACGCGAGTTCGACGACAACCCGTTCGGCGATGACGACGGCTCCGCGCCCGCGGCCCTGCTCGGCGCATTCGCCGCGTTCCGTGCGGGTGAGGCCGGCGCGGAGTCGGTGGTGGACGCGCTGCGGGGCTCACGCCTCCTCATCCCCCTGGTCGCCGAACTCGGCGAGGAGGGCGCGAATGAGGTCGGGATGCTCGTGGATAAGACGCAGGAGCTCTCCATCGTCACCGTCGCCGGGCCCGACGGGCGGACGGTGCAGCCGGTGTTCTCATCGGTGACCGCGATGCAGGCCTGGAACCCGGCCGCCCGGCCGGTGCCCGCCGAAGGCCGGCGGGTGGCGCTGGCGGCCGCGTCGGAGGGGACCGAGCTGATCGTTCTCGACCCCACCTCCGAGACCGAGTTCGTGCTGCGGCGGCCGGCGGTCTGGGCCGTCGCGCAAGGCACCCCCTGGGTGCCTTGCCACCGCGACCCTGCCGTCGCCGAGGCGTTCCGCGCCTCCATCGCCTCCGAGCTGGGAGTCCACGGTGTCGCCCTCCTCTCCGGCGACCCGCTCAGCCGGCTGGCCGGCGAGGAGCTCGTCGTCCGGCTGGCCCTGGCGGCCGGGCTCACGCGCGAGGAGCTCGACGCCATCCTGGCCCGGCTCGCGCAGCGCTGGGCGGCGGACGACGTGATCGCCACACGGGTCGACTCGCTTCGGGTGCAGCTGGTCGCGTCCGACGACTGAAGAGCCGTTTTCTCGAGCGGCCGGGCCTGCAGAGCGCGACGCTTAGGCTGGAGGCACCATGACCGTCTTCGCTGCCATCGTGCTGTTCCTGAACACCGTCTTCAACGTCGTCGCGTGGCCACGGTTCTTCGCCCGCGTCCGAAACGACCAGCGGGCGCGGGATGCTGCGGGCCGGGCGACCCCGTTCCTCGTCGTTCACGGCGTGCTGCTCGGCATTGCGCTGCTCCTGGCCGCGCTGTCCGCTGTGGCGGGCATCCTCCTCCTGGTGGCAGGCTGAGGGCATGCCTCTCAACATCACCGGCGACGCCGCCGCGGACGCCCTCCTGGACGAGTCCCCCTTCGCACTGCTGACCGGGATGCTGCTGGACCAGCAGATCCCGATGGAGACGGCGTTCGCCGGTCCTGCCAAGCTGCGCGACCGACTCGGTGCCCTCGACCCGGCGACCGTCGCGGCGGTCGATCCGGAGAAACTGGCCGAGATCATGAAGCAGACGCCGGCGGTGCACCGCTTCCCCGGCTCGATGGCCGGCCGGGTCCAGGCGCTCGCGGCGGCGATCGTGTCCGACTGGGGTGGCGACACCGCGGCGATCTGGACACAGGGTGACCCCGACGGCGCCGAGATCCTGCGGCGACTCAAGGCGCTGCCGGGATTCGGCGAGCAGAAGGCGAAGATCTTCCTCGCGCTGCTCGGCAAGCAGAAGGGTCTGCAGGCGCCGGGGTGGCAGGCGGCAGCGGGCGATTACGGCAGCGTCGGCTATCGGTCGGTTGCCGACATCGTCGACGCCGACTCGCTGGCGCGCGTTCGCGAGCACAAGCGCGCGATGAAGGCCGCCGCCAAGGCGAAGTGACCGGGCGGAAACTGTCCACAGCGCGGCCGTCATCGGGAGTTGCTCGGCGTCGCTGTGGATCGCATCCGGCTGTCGGTGGTCGCCGATAGTCTCGCAGCACGGGATGAAGGGAGGTCGCCGTGTTCCTACTCGACGGGGTCATCGTCACGAGCGCCAGCGACCTCACGGAGGCGTCGAAGTGCGAGTTCGCCTTCCTGCGCACGCTGGACGTCAAGCTGGGTCGGCTCGAGAAGACTGAAGAGGTCGAAGACCCGATGTATGTGCGTTCGGCGCGGATGGGCGATGAGCACGAGCACCGGATCCTGGAGCGCTACCGCGAGCGGTTCGGTAGCGGGGTAGCCGAGATCGAGCGGCCCGAGAAGCTGACGGCCGAGTCGCTGGCCGACGCCGTGATGCGTACGTCGGAGGCCTTTGAGCGCGGGGCGGAGGTCGTCTTCCAGGCGACGTTCTTCGACGGCTCCTTCGTGGGATTCGCCGACTTCGTGGTGCGATTGCCCGACGGGCGGTACCGGGTGCAAGACTCGAAGCTCGCGCGCAGTGCCCGGGTGACCGCGCTGCTTCAGCTCGCGGCGTACGCGGAGCAGTTGAGGCGGATGGGCGTCGACGTCGACGAGACCGTCGAGCTCTTGCTGGGTGACGGCTCGGTCAGCGAGCACTCGCTTTCCGACATCGAACCGGTGTACCGCAAGCGTCGGGCTCGGCTGCTGACGATCATCGGCGAGCACGTCGCCGATCCAGGCCCGGTGGCCTGGGGAGACCCGCGCTTCACGGTGGACGGGCGCTGCGACACCTGCGACGCCGAGGTGCAGGCGACCCGCGATGTGCTCCTCGTGGCGGGGATGCGTGTGACCCAGCGCGAACACCTGATCGCGGCGGGGCTCGGGACGATCGACGCTCTCGCCGCCTCGACGGGGCCGGTCGAGGGCGTTCCCGAGGGGACGCTCGACGGGCTGCGCGAGCAGGCCCGTCTTCAGTTGGAGGCCGAGCCCGGCAGTCCGCCCCCGGTGCGCGTCTTCAATGCGCCCGTCCTCGCGGTGCTGCCGCAGCCCGACCCCGGCGACATCTTCTTCGACTTCGAGGGCGACCCCCTCTACACGGAGGGCGCGGGGGAGCGCTGGAACCTCGACTACCTCTTCGGGCTCGTCGACCAGCAGGAACGGTTCACCGCCTTCTGGGCGCACGACTTCGCAGCGGAGCGTGTCGCTCTCGAGGCGTTCCTCGCCTTCGTGCGCGATCGCCGCAGGCAGTACCCGCGGATGCACATCTACCACTACGCCGCCTACGAGCAGACGCATCTTCTCGCCCTCGCCGCCCGGCACGGGGTGGGCGAGGAGGACGTCGACGGGCTGCTCCGCGAGAACGTGATGGTCGACCTCTATCCGTTGGTGCGCAAGTCCGTGCGCGTCGGGTCGCGCTCGTACTCGATCAAGAAGCTCGAACCGCTGTACATGGGCGACGAGCTGCGCGAGAGCGACGTGACGAACGGTGCCGACTCCATCACCGAGTACGCCAATGCGCGCGACCTGATCGCCCTCGGCCGGCTCGACGAGGCGCAGCCGCTGCTCGACGACATCGGGGCCTACAACCGCTACGACTGCGTCTCCACTCTGCGGCTGCGTGACTGGCTGCTCGCGCGAGCGGCCGAGAAGGGCATCCCGGTCGGCGCTTCTCCCGCGGAGGAGTCGGAGGTCGCCCCGGACGAGTCGCCGCTCCGTGCCGGGTTGCTGGCCTTCGCCGGCGATCCGCTCGATCCTCATCGTTCGAGCGACCGAGAGGCCATGGCGCTGGCCGCGGCGGCGATCGATTTCCACCGTCGCGAGCAGAAGAGCTTCTGGCAGTCGCACTTCGCCCGGCTCATCCAGCCGATCGAGGAGTGGGCCGAGACGCGCGATGTGCTGGTCGGCGAGACTGCTGTGGTGCTGCGCGACTGGTACCTCGACGAAGGCCAGCGGGTCGAACGACGCGAGCTGCTGCTGACGGGCCAGTGGGGCGCCGGGAGCGCGGTGCGGGTCAGCGAGCGCGGCGGTCCGTACCTGCTGTACGAGTACCCCGGGCCGTTCCGCCAGCCGCGCGCGCAACCCGGCGCGCGAGCCTCCCGAACGGTGGCGCTCATCGAGGCGCTGGACGACGGCTCGATCGTCGTCCGGGAGACCCTGCCGCCGGAGGTTCCGCCCTACCGCGACCTGCCGAGCGCGCTGACACCGGCCGCTCCGCCGGACTCGCGGCGACTGGCGGAGGCGATCCGGGAGTGGGGGACGGCGCTGCTCATCGCCCGCCACCACGACACTTGGCCGGTCGACGCCACGATCGACCTCCTGCGACGCACGCCGCCGCGCACCCGGTCGGGCAGGCTCGTGCCCGACCCAACGCTGGCTGCGGCCGGTGTGGACGGTGTCGGCGCGGGCAGTGTTGGTGCGGGCGGTGTCGGTGCGGGCACTGGCGGCGACGGCTCCGGCCGGATCGACGCCGTCGTGGCGAGCCTGCTCGATCTCGACCGCTCCTATCTCGCGGTGCAGGGACCGCCCGGGACGGGCAAGTCGTACCTCGGCGCCCATGTCATCGCACGACTCGTCGCCCAGCACGGCTGGAAGGTCGGCGTCGTCGCGCAGTCGCACGCGGTGGTCGAGAACCTGCTCGACCGGGTGGTCGACGCGGGCCTGGACGCGGACGCGGTCGGCAAGGTGCCCAGTGGAGGGGCGACGACCAGCGACGCGAATGCGACCGCCGACGCCGAGCACCGCTTCACCCCGCTGCCCGCGAACGGCCAGCTGGAGTTCGCCGGTATCCACGAGGAGCAGGGCTTCGTGATCGGCGGCACCGCGTGGGACTTCGCCAACCCGGCGCGTGTCCCTCGCGGGAGTCTCGACCTTTTGGTCGTCGACGAGGCCGGCCAATTCTCGCTGGCGTCGACGGTCGCCGTCGGCGTCGCGGCGAAGAACCTGCTGCTCCTCGGCGACCCGCAGCAGCTGCCGCAGGTCAGCCAGGGGCGGCATCCCGAGCCGGTAGACGGCTCGGCTCTCGGCTGGGTGAGCGACGGACACGACGTCCTGCCGCCGGAGCTCGGCTACTTCCTCGCCGAGACGCGACGGATGCATCCCGCTCTGGCGGCGGCCGTCTCGCGGCTGTCGTACGAAGGCAAGCTGCGTGCCCACGAATGCGCTTCGGAGCGCGAGCTGCTCGGGGTCGAGGCCGGTGTGCATCCCGTGCCGGTACTGCACGTCGGCAACTCGACCGCGGCACCCGAAGAGGCCGAGGTCGTCGTCGACCTCGTGCGCGACCTCATCGGGCGGTCCTGGAGCGACCCGGGCGCGGGGCGCGACGACGAACCCCTTGCCGAGGACGACATCATCGTGGTGACGCCGTACAACGCTCAGCTCGCCGAGGTCCGTGCGCTCCTCGACGCCGCCGGCTACCGCGGCGTGCGCGTCGGAACCGTCGACAAGTTCCAGGGTCAGGAGGCCGCGATCTCCATCGTGAGCCTGGCGGCCTCCTCCGCGGTCGACGTCCCCCGAGGTATGTCGTTCCTGCTCATGAAGAACCGGCTGAACGTGGCCATCTCACGGGCGAAATGGGCGGCCTACCTGGTGCACTCACCGGAGCTCACCGAGTTCCTGCCGACCACACCGGCGGGGGTGGGGGAGCTGAGCGCCTTCATCCGACTCGTAGAACCCGTCGATCAGACGGCGGCGATCCCGGTGGGGTGAGCTGCGGCCGCTCCGGTGTTACGCTCGACGCGTGTCACCGGAGGAGCTGCAGACGCTGGCGCACCTGCGCCGGGCCCGGGATCTGATCGACCGCGACTACGCCAAGCCGCTCGACGTCCCGACCATGGCCGCCCGCGCCTTCATGTCGCCCGCCCACTTCTCGCGGCGCTTCCGGGCGGCGTACGGAGAGACGCCCTACAGCTACCTCATGACGCGGCGAATCGAGCGGGCCATGGCCCTCCTGCGAGGTGGGATGAGCGTCACCGACGCGTGCATGGCCGTCGGCTGTACGTCGCTCGGCTCGTTCAGCTCGAAGTTCACCGAAGTGGTCGGCATGACGCCGACCGCCTACCGGACGCGAGAGCACGCCGCAGTGCGCGCCATGCCGGACTGCATCGCGAAGCAGCGCACACGGCCGGTCCGGTCCCGCGGCTGACCGCGCGATTGCGTCCACTGACGACGCGGAGGACGACTTCTCCACAGAGAGCAGTTTTCGAGAAGCGCCCCGGGACGCTTCTCCTTAGAGTCGACTCATGACCGTTTCACTCCAGTACTCGCAGATCACCGTCCTCGACCCCGAGGAGTCGCTCGCGTTCTATCGCGACGCCCTCGGGCTCGACGTCATCCAAGACGTCACCTCCGGCGACCACCGCTGGGTCACGCTCGGCGTGGCCGGCGACGAGAACGCCGCCGTCGTCCTCAGCGACCCGCACGCCGGCCGCTCCCGAGCCGATGGCGACGCCCTCCAAGAACTCGTCGTGAAAGGCTCCATGAGTCCGATCGTGTTCCGCACAGACGACCTCGACGCTGCGTTCGAGCGCGTGCGGGCGTCCGGCGCCGAAGTGCTCCAGGAGCCCATCGATCAGCCGTGGGGTCCCCGCGACTGTGCGTTCCGCGACCCGTCGGGGAACATGGTGCGCATCCTCCAGACGGCGCCCGCGACGCAGAGCGCCTGACCGCGACGGCTCAGGCCCGAGCCACCGACACCGGGACGAACTCGCGCACCGGATGCGCCACCGTTGCGGCGCACGTGCTCAGCAGAGGTTCCGAGAGCCGCTCGCCGACCTCGACCGTCAGCAATTCGTCGCCGTGCGCCAGTTCGACCGTCCAGCCGTGGGGATGGGCGCGCTCCGACAGCACCCGGAACGCGTCGATCCGGTCGTCGCCGGTCTCCGTCCGGGCGAACGCCTCGGCCGCCTGCGCAATGGTCGTGAGAGAGGTCCGGCCGCGCAGCCGGTCGGCGACGACCCGGCCCTCTGCGTAGCGCTCCACGACGGTGGCAGCTTCGGCGGCGGACACCCGTCCGTACAGCAGGCCGTGCGGAAACACGATCATCGTGGCGGCGAACCGGTCGCCGCCGAGATGGGAGCACTCCCAGGTGAGCTCGGGGTGCGCGGCAGCCAGAGCCTCGACGACGGGCCGTCCGCGCACGGCGCAGCACTGGTCGTGCCGTGCGTGTGCGCACACCGCGTACAGTGGCGCGTCGCTCGGCTCACCGGCGGAGCCGTCGAGGGGGAGCTCAAGGAGATCCGCCGGATCGTCCACGCGGCCCCAGCGGATGCTCTCCCGGCCGAGCCGGGCATCCACCAGCGCCCAGCGCCAGGACGCCTGCTGCCGACGAAGCGGGGCACGAAGCCGAGTGCGGCGGATGGCGAGCGGCCGGATGCCGGACCCTTCCGCCCGGGCGACGATGCGGGAGCCGACGTCGGGGTCGAGGGCGGAGTCGAAGAACGCGTGACGACCCCATCCGCTCTCCACTTCGACGAGCAGCCAGCGCTCGCCGAAGCCGGCCGTCCCGGGCAACGGGTCGCCGCGTCCCACCGCCCGGTCGCTGCACGGCAGCCACTCGGGCACGACCGTGTCCGTCACGTGGCCGTCGCGGTCCCGAAGTCGGCTGACGCGCTGCGCTCGCCGTCCGACGAGACACCGGCCGGGTCGGCGAAGTCGATCTCATCCTCGTCCTCGGCCTCGGCCTCGTCCGCCGTCGGACTGGGCTGACCGCCGGGCTCGTCCGCCAACGCGAGGAGGCCCTCGCGCAGCAGCCGACGCGCGACCACCACCGCTGACCGCTCATCGAGCGGCAGCTCACCGACCGTCACCGGACGGCCGTCCAGGAGCCGTCCCACCGCGCCGTGCGCGGCGAGCGGCAGCGCGATCGCCTTCCCGGGGAGTCGCACGGTCACCGTCTCGACCTCGACCGTCACGTTCGCTCCCAGCCCCGGCCGTGCGACCACGACCGAGCCCGTCGACAGCTCCTCCGCCGCGGCGATGGTCGCCAACGGCCGGACCGGGGCGGGCGGCGAGTCCGAGCGCTTCCGCCGGAGCAGCCGATCCGCGACGGCCCCGGCGACCGCCGACCGTGCAGACGGCTCCGCCAGGGCCTCGATCAGGGCCTCCACCGTCTGCTCCACCACGGGCGCGACCGCCGCGGGGTCACCCGGATCGAAACCGAGCGGCAGCGAGGCCCGCAGTGCGGCGACGTCCGCCGCATGCTCGACCGCTTCCCGCACGACGTCGTGTCGGGTGTAGGGGGCGACCCCGATGGTCAGGTGGACGGAGACCCCGCCCAGCGCCTCGGCCGAGTGGATCCACCCACGCGGCAGGTACAGCGCGTCACCGGGACGGAAGGTCTCCTCGATGGCAGGCGCGTCCTCCGCACGAGCCGCCACCGCAGCGGCGTGGTCGCTCCACGGCTGGTCAGCCAACGGATCGACATGCACCGGCTCGTGGATGCGCCAGTGCTTCTCGCCCGCGATCTGCAGCACGAAGACGTCGTGGACGTCGTAGTGCGGGTCGAAACCGCGCGACGACGCCGGGGTGATGTACGCGTTGACCTGGGCCGGGTGGCCGAGTTCGGCCGCGAGTCGCCGGGAGAACTCGGCGACCGCCGGCCAGGTCCGGTGCAGCCCCTGCAGCACCAGGGTGGCGCCGTTCCCGAACTCCGCCAGCACTTTCGCCGAGTCCAGCTGGTCGCCGACGTCGGCGCCGAACCCGCCCGCTGCGGTGAACCGCGACGCGGGGAGGACCGCACCCTCCTTGGCCATGCGCACGAACGGGGTGCGCAACGCGCGTGATGAGACCAGCTCATCCACCGCGTCCACGCTGAACAGGTCGGAGAAGTCCCCGCCGAGGTCGGCCGCCCGGGTGAACAGCGGCCGTCGTCCCCAGAACTCCGTCGCGAAACGCTCCCGATCGACCGGCACGCAACGCGAAAGCGCGGGCCGGTCACCCGACCCGCGCTCGTCCGTCGTCATCAAGCGGACCCGTCGGCTCCGCCGTCCTGGCCGCCGGTGTTGGCGCCGCCGTCTGCGGTGCCCTCCCCGCCGCCCGACCCGGCCGAGCCGTCGGCTCCGCCGTCCTGGCCGCCGGTGTTGGCGCCGCCGTCGGCGGTTCCTTCGCCGCCGCCCGCCGCATCCGTCGTGATGTCGTCGTCGTTGATGTCGCTCATTCCGTCTCCCGTTCGTCCGTGGGCACCCTGACGAAGCTCACAGTACGCGCGGGGCAGGGGCCGCCGGAAGGGCCGCCGGATGAACGCCCGCGGCCCGCCGGTGCGTCACATTTCGCAAGACGTTTTGACCATCCCTGTGTGCCGCGGGAGGCTCGAAGGGCCGCCAACCGTCGCCGGCGATCCCTCCCACACCCCTTCACAAGAGAGGCACAGCCATGTCCGATTCCACCCCGTCCACCCCCGCGCTGCCGGAGAAGCCGAAGCGCTCCCGGACCGGCTGGTTCGTCGGCATCGGCATCGTCGTCGTCGCGGTGATCGTCGCGGTCGTGCTCGTCGTCGTCAACGTCACGGGCACGGGATCGGGCGCCGCCTCGGCGAAGACCGTCACCGTGAAGATCGGCACCACCGAGGCGTCATCTCCCTACTGGGCCGTGCTGAAGAAGGAAGCCGCGAAGGAGGGCATCGACATCCAGACCGTCAACTTCCGCGACTACACCCAGGCCAACCCGGCGCTCGCCGACGGGCAGCTCGACCTGAACCTGTTCCAGCACCTGCAGTTCCTCGCCAACTACGACGTGCAGGCGAAGCAGAACCTGGTGCCGATCGGCGCCACCCTGGTCGTCCCGCTGCCGCTGTACTCGACCAAGTACACGAAGATCGGCGACATCCCTCAGGGCGGAAAGATCGCCATCCCGAACGACCCCACCAACCAGGCCCGGGCACTGCTCGTGCTGCAGAAGGCGGGGCTGTTGAAGCTGAAGAACGGCGGCAGCACGCTGGCGACCCCGGCCGACATCGACGCGTCCGCCTCCAAGGTCACGGTGATCCCGGTGGATGCGGCGCAGACCGCCCCGGCGCTCAGCTCGGCCGACGGCGCGATCGTCAACAACAACTACGCGCTCACCGCCGGCATCGACCCCAAGTCGGCCCTCTTCCAGGACGACCCGAAGTCGCAGACCGCCGAGCCGTACATCAACGCGTTCGTCGCCCGGGATAAGGACAAGGACAACAAGACCTACCTGAAGGTCGCCGAGCTTTACCACACCAAGGCCGTCACGGCTGCGGTGCTCGCCGAGTCGAAGAACACGGCGGTCATCGTCGACCGCAAGGCGTCCGACCTGGTCGGGATCCTCGACGGCCTGAAGAAGACCATCCGGGCGGCCCAGTAGTGCCGGAGCGCGACAGCGCGGCGCCGATCATCGAGTTCCGCGGCGTCACCAAGAGCTTCGGCTCCGGGGACGCCGCGGTCCCGGCCGTCGACCGGCTGGACCTGGCGATCGGGCGCGGCGAGATCTTCGGCATCATCGGCTACTCCGGGGCGGGGAAGAGCACCCTGGTGCGGCTGATCAACGCTCTCGAGCATCCCAGCGCCGGCTCGGTGATCGTGGAAGGACGCGATCTCACCACGCTGAAGGAGCGCGACCTCCGCCGGGTCCGCGCCGGGATCGGGATGATCTTCCAGCAGTTCAACCTGTTCCGCTCGCGGACGGTGTTCGGCAACATCGCGTACCCGCTCAAGGTGGCCGGCTGGCCGGCGGACAAGCGGAAGGCCCGCGTCGCCGAGCTCCTCGCCTTCGTCGGGCTGACGGAGAAGGCGTGGAGCTACCCTGACCAGCTCTCCGGCGGCCAGAAGCAGCGAGTCGGTATCGCCCGCGCGCTCGCCACGAACCCCGACATCCTGCTGGCTGACGAGGCGACCAGCGCGCTCGACCCGGAGACCACCTCCGATGTCCTCGCCTTGCTGAAGCGCGTCAACCGGGAGCTCGGGGTGACGATCGTCGTCATCACGCACGAGATGGAGGTGGTCCGGTCGATCGCCGACCGCGTCGCCGTGCTGGATGCCGGCCGCGTCATCGAGTCGGGCAGCGTTTTCGAGGTGTTCTCGGCGCCGCAGACGACGACCGCGCAGCGGTTCGTGGGGACCGTGCTCCGCAACCAGCCGGGCGCGGCCGACATCGAGCGGCTCCGCACGAAGCACGCCGGCCGGATCGTGTCGGCGCGCATCCATGACGACGGTCGGCTCGGGTCCGTGCTCTCGGATGCGGTCGGCCGCCACAACGTCCGTTTCGAGATCGTCTATGGCGGCATTTCGGCGCTGCAGGGCCGCTCGTTCGGCAGCCTCACGCTGGAACTGGTGGGCGAGCCGGCCGACGTGGATGCGCTGGTCGCCGAGCTCCGGACCGTCACCGAGGTGGAGGAGGTGGCCGCATGACCGACTGGTCGACCCTGTGGCCGGTGTACCTGACGTCGATCGGCCAGACGCTCTGGATGGTCGTCGCCACGCTCGTGCTCGGCGGTGTGCTGGGCCTGGCGCTCGGCGTCCTGCTCTACACGACCAGGCGCGGCGGCCTGCTGGAGAACCGCGGTCTTTTCACGGTGCTGAATGTGGTCGTCAACTTCATCCGTCCCATCCCGTTCATCATCTTCATGACGGCGATCGCGCCGCTCACCCAGCTGGTACTCGGCACCTTCCTCGGCACGCCCGCTGCGATCTTCCCGATGACGATCGCCGCCACGTTCGGCATCTCGCGGATCGTGGAGCAGAACCTGGTCACCATCGAACCGGGCGTGATCGAGGCGGCGCGCGCGATGGGGTCGAGTCCGTGGCGGATCATCACGACGCTGCTCATCCCGGAGGCGCTCGGACCGCTGATCCTCGGTTACACGTTCATCTTCGTCGCGATCGTGGATTTGTCGGCGATCGCCGGCAGCATCGGCGGCGGCGGCCTCGGCGACTTCGCGATCTCGTACGGCTACCAGCGGTACAACTGGGCCGTCACGTGGATCGCCGTGATCACGATCGTGGTGCTGGTGCAGGCCGCGCAGTTCCTGGGGAACGCGCTGGCGCGCAAGGCGCTGCGCCGCTGAGCGAACTGTGGCACGCAACACGCCGTTATCGCGAGGCGATGACGGCGTGTTGCGTCCCATGGATGCGACTCACGGCCCGACGTAGCGTCCGACCGGGCGCAGCCGCAGCGGGGGCTGCGCGTACTCGTCGAGGGCATGGACCATCCAGCCGACGGTGCGCGCGGTCGCGAAGACGACCTCGCCCGCGTCGTCGCGCATCCCCGCCGCCAGGGTGAGGGCCCCCAGCGCGAGGTCGACGTTGGGACGCGCACCGGTGCGTTCACCGATGACGCGTGCGACGGCATCCACCGCGGCGATCGTGGACGCGTGGCGCGGGTCGGCGGACAGCATCCCGAGCAGGATGCGCGCCCGCGGGTCGCCGTCGGGGTAGAGCGGCTGGCCGAACCCCGGAACCGGGCCGTGCGTCGTGACCACGGCGTCGGCGATGGCGCGGGCGGGGTCGGCGCCATCGGCGACGCGTTCCAGCAGCTGGTGGGCGGCGCGGCTCGCGTTGCCGTGCAGGGGCGAGTCGAGGGCGCCCATGCCCGCGGTGACGACGCCGTACGGGGTGGCCCGGGCGGACGCGGAGGCCCGGGCGGCGAGCGTCGAGACCGCCATGTCGTGGTCGAGGAGCAGCACGAGCGCCGAATTCAGGAGCGCGATGTCGGGCGGAAGAGGGATGCGGTTGCCGCGCACTGCGGTCAGCCGCCGGAACAGGCGCCCGGCGAGCGTCCCCGCTTCGGCTCCCTCCGGTGTTGCAGCGGGCAGCACCTCGACCATCCCGGCGACCAGGCGCTCCGTCGCGGACGCCACCACCGCCGGGTCGAGCGAGGCGCGCAGCGGGTCGGCCGCCGCCAGGGCGGTCACCGCGACGACCTGCCGGTCGCGGGAGCCGGCCGCCGCGGGGAGCGCGGCCGCCGAGGCACGTGCAGCGTCGAGCCCGGCCCCTGGGGTGAACCGTGCCGTCGCATCCCACTCTCCGGTGAGCGCCCAGCGCGCCACCGTCTCGAACGGTTCTGCGACCAGCTCCTCGACGGGACGGCCGCGGTACGACAGCTCGCCGTCCTCGATGAGGGCGAACCCGGTCTCGATCACCATCAGCGGTCGTCCGTCCGAGTGGCCCGAGTCGCGCGCCGGACGCCGACGACGGGTCGCCGCGAACCGCTCCACCTCGAGCGGGTCGAAGCTCGAACCGCCAGCCGTCCGCTCCCGTCGGAGCCGCCCTCGGGCGACGTACGCGTAGAGGGTCTCCAGCTTGACGCCGAGGCGGTCGGCGGTCTGCTCGGCGGTCAGCCGGGGGAGTGCATCCATGTTGATCCGATCAACGTTGACGACGTGTTACATCCAGTTCACACTACCGGTATGGACAGGATGGACGACACCCTCATCGACGTCCCGCGCGGCCTGACGAACGTGGTGGCGGCCCGGACGGAGCTGGGCGACGTGCGCGGGCACGAGGGCTTCTACCACTACCGGCAGTACTCGGCGGTCGACCTCGCGCGCGAGCGGACGTTCGAGGAGGCGTGGCACCTCCTCCTCTTCGGCACGCTGCCCAGCGCCGACGAGCTGGACGCTTTCCGCGCCCGCATCGCCGCCGCGCGCGGCATCCCGGACGACGTCCGGGCCCTGCTGCCGGGGATCGCGGGCCTGACCGCGGGCGGCGACGCCCTGGCCGGCCTCCGGATGGCGCTCGCGGCGGTCGCCGCGGCCGATCGCGCCCGGCCGGTATACGACGCGACGCCGGACGAGCGGATGCGCGACGCGATCCGTGTCGCCGCCGTCACGCCCGTGCTGCTCGCAGCCCTGCACGCGCTCGCCGCGGGCCGGGAGCCGCTGGAGCCGCGCGACGACCTCGGCCACGTGGCCGGCTACCTGTACCTGGTGACCGGACGGGTTCCCAGCGTCGACCAGGAGCGCGCGCTCAGCGCCTACATGACGGCCGCGATCGATCACGGCTTCAACGCCTCCACGTTCGCCGCGCGGGTGATCGCCTCGACGGGAGCCGATGTGTCCTCCGCCGTCGGCGGCGGGCTGGGCGCGCTGTCCGGGCCGCTCCACGGCGGCGCACCGAGCCGCGCGCTGGACACGCTGGACGAGATCGGCACGCCCGACCGCACGGACGAGTGGGTGCGGCGCACGCTCGCCGAGGGCGGCCGGGTGATGGGCTTCGGGCATGCGGTGTACCGGACGGAGGATCCGCGTTCCCGGATGCTGCGCGAGTTCGCGCAGGGCTTCGGCGGTCCGCGCGTCGACTTCGCCGTGCAGGTGGAGCGGCGCGTGCAGGAGCTGCTCGCCGAGCTGAAGCCGGGACGAGAGCTGCACACCAACGTCGAGTTCTACGCGGGGGTCGTGATGGAGCTGTGCGGGATCCCGCGCGAGATGTTCACCCCGACCTTCGCCGCGGCGCGCGTGGTCGGCTGGACGGCGCACATCCTGGAGCAGGCGGCCGACGGCAAGATCCTCCGGCCGTCGTCCCGGTACGTGGGGCCGGCCGCACCCGTCCCGCTGCCGGCGAAGGTGCCAGCGGCATCGTGAGGCGCGGTCGCACCCGCCCGGGTCTCACGCCCGCGGCGAGTACACCCGCACGGCGGAAGGCCGCACCCGGATCGTGAGCTTCTTCTGCTCGCCGGGGGTCTCGGTCGATGCCTCGCCGTCGTGCGCGTAGCCGGGATCCTCCCCGGCAGCCGCGATCGTGATCTCTTCGACGGTCCGCGCCTCCAGCGCCGGCGGCCCCTGGAGGAAGGGCAGCCGGGCGACGAGCGCATCGGTCCGCCCGCCGAAGGCCAGCGCGACGGCGCCGCGCGTGCGGGGTCGTCCGTCGGCGAACAGGATGCGGACATCCAGCAGGTGATCGTCGAGCCGTCGGCGCTCGATCGGCGCCACCGCGACGGGGTAGTACCGGTCGACGCCGACGAACACCGACCAGACGTCGCGCGCCACGCCGTCGATCTCCACGCGGAGCGGGCTCCCGCGCCGGACCACCCGGATCGCCGCGAGCACGGCCGCGATCGGTTTGCCGAGCCGGCGCTCGTGCTTCTCGCGTTCCTCGACGAAAGACGGGTAGATGCCGACGGAGGCGGTGTTCAGGACCGTGAGCTCGGTGCCGTCGGCGAAGCCGAGGTCGGCCACATCGACCTCCCGTCCGCTTCCGGCGGCCAGCGCGTCGAGGGTCGCATCGACGGAGTCGAGCAGTGCCGCCTTCGCGAAGTGGTTGAACGTGCCGCCCGGGAATACCAGGAGCGGCAGGTCCGCTTTTCGCGCCTGCTGCGCCACGGCGGCGACGGTGCCGTCGCCGCCGTACACGCCGAGTACCCGGGGCGGGTCCTCCGAATCGAGCCGCCGTGCGACCACGTCGGCGATGTCGTCCCCGTCGGCCAGCTCGTGGATCTGCGCCCGCGGCAGACGCTCGCGCAGCAGCGGACCGGGCTCGGGACGCCCGAGGCCCCGACCCGACCCCGGGTTGACGACGATGAACACGCCATCGCCCGTCTCGGTCGCGGGGAGGTCGAGCATCCGCGCCGTCGGTGGATCGCGGCGCACCGCAGGCGCGACCGCGGGTGCGACCGCCTTGAGCGCCAGGGCGGCGCCGGCTCCGATGGCAGCCCCTCCGGCGACGTCGGAGAACCAGTGGGCTCCGGTGTGCAGCCGCGAGTAGCCGACCCCCGCCGCGAGCGGCGCGAGCGCACCGCCGGCGGTGGGCCACTCCAGCGCGACACCGGTCGCGAACGCGGCGGCGCTCGCCGTGTGGCCGGACGGGAACGACGGCGATGTCGGGGTGCGCTCCAGCCGTCGGGCGAAAGGGATGGAGGTGAGCGCCGGCCGGTCGCCGCCGACCAGGCGCTTGCCGACCAGGTTGGCGACCAGGCTGGCGAGCCCGAGCGACGCGAGCCCGCGGACCGCCGCCCTGGGTCGCCCGAGCGCCAGCAGCACCGCCGCGGCGGCGAACCAGAGTTTGCCGTGGTTCGCCGCGAGCGTCAGGCCGCGCCAGAAGCCGTCCGACACCGCGCCCGTGGTGCGGGCGTTGATGCGCGACGCGACCCGCGCATCCATTCGTTTGATGCGGGCGGGGAGCGGCATGCGCGAGCGGTTGCGGCGGCGGGGCGAGGCCATGCCGTCAATGTACGCCGCGGGGTCTTTTGCGATGGAGCGTCGCCTGCGCGGTCTCCCGGCGGGCGGTAGGATCATCGTCGTGAGCACGCACGTCATCTCCCAGCCCATCGAGCACGAGCGCGAGGTCGTCGGCAGCGACGAGCACGGCACTCTCGTCCGCAGCCTGAGCACCACCCTGCCGAGCGCTCTCGGCAACCTCCTCGCCACCCTCGTGGTGCTGGTGTCCCTGGTGATCGGCATCTGGAGTCTCGTCGCGACCTGGACGGGCAACTCCGACTCGTTCCTGCCGTTCTTCCAGGTGAGCGTCGCAGCCACCGTCGTGGCGCTCAACGCGCTCTACGCCCGCCGGACGTTCAGCTACGTGATCACGCTGATCGGCGCCATCCTCTGGCTCTGGGTCTCGGTCACGCCCTTCGCTCCGTTCTTCCAGGTACTGCTCCAGGCGATCACCGTCGTGATCATGCTGGGGGGCGTGGTGTTCTCGGCCGCCGCGGTCCGCCTCAGCAAGCAGCCGCGGTTCTGAGCGGGGACCCGGCGGACCGCACCGCCGACCCCGCACCCACCGTGCCGCGCCGCCGGCACATGGTCGACCTGTCTCCGCTCCGGGAGTCGCCGCCTTTCGCGCGCCTCTGGCTGGGTGGCGCGATCTCGGGCATCGGCTCACAGATGACCATCGTGGCGGTCGGGCTGCACATCTTCGACCTCACGCATTCGACCCTCGCCGTCGCGCTTGTCGCGCTGTTCGCGCTCGTCCCGATGATCGTCTTCGGCTTGTACGGGGGTGTCCTCGCTGACGCGTTCGACCGTCGGAAGGTGGCGCTGGTCACGGCGATCGTCGCCTGGCTGTCGACCGCCGCGCTCGCGCTGCTCGCCTGGATGCACATCCCCGTCGTCTGGCCGCTCTACATCATCACCACGATCAACGCCGTCGCCAGCGTCATGATCGGGGCCACCCGCCAGGCGATCACCCCCCGGCTGCTGCCGGTGCGCCTGCTGCCGGCGGCCAGCGCGCTGAGCGGCATCAGCATGGGCGTGATGGTGACCGTCGGCCCGGCGCTCGCGGGCCTGCTGGTCGCGACCGTCGGCATCCCGTGGACGTACACGGTGGATGCGGTGCTCTTCACCGCCGCGTTCCTCGGCATCTTCACGCTCCCGTCGATCGTGCCGGAGGGGGAGCGAACGGGCGCCGGGCTCGCGTCCGTGCTGGAGGGCTTGCGCTTCCTCCGCACCGCGCCGAACCTCAGCATGACGTTCGTACTGGATGTGATCGCGATGACGTTCGGGCAGCCGCGTGCGCTGTTCCCGGCGGTCGGGGCCCTGCTGATCGGCGGCGGACCGATGACCGTCGGCATCCTCACCGCCGCGGGCGCCGTCGGGACCCTGGTGTCCAGTGTGTTCTCGGGTCGGCTCGGCAGTGTGCGGTGGCAGGGCCGGGCGGTGGGCAGGGCGATCGTCGTCTATGGCGCCAGCATCCTCGGCTTCGGCATCGTGCTCGCGGTGGTGGCCTTCACCGGGACCGCGGGCGGCGGTGCCTCGTTCGCGCAGGCCAACCTGCCCGCCCTGCTCGTCGCCACTCTGATGCTGGCCGCGTCCGGCGCCGCCGACAACGTCAGCTCCATCTTCCGGATGACGATCCTGCAGGCGTCGGCTCCGGACGTGATGCGCGGGCGGTTGCAGGGCGTGTTCACCGTCGTCGTCACCGGCGGCCCGCGCCTCGGCGATCTCTACATCGGGGTGCTGGCATTGACGGGAGCGCTGTGGTTCCCGCCACTGCTGGGCGGGCTGCTCATCGTGGTCCTGGTGGCGACCATCGTGCGAGTCCAGGGTTCGTTCCGCCGCTACGACGCGCTCGCGCCGACGCCCTGAATCGCGGGCGCAGACCGGCGGCCGTGCTCAGGACTCGCGCACGACCTGGTCGGGTCGCTTGTCGGGCCGCAGACCCCGCCATGACGGCTGCCGCAGTCGGCCCGGACCGGTCCATTCGGCGAACTCGACCTCACCGACGAGGTCGGGTCGCACCCAGTGCGCGCCGCGCGCATCCGCCGTGGGCACGCCCTCGATGGGGCGCTCCTTCTGCTCCAGCACCCCCAGCTTCGCGGCGAGGTCGTCGAGCGCCCGGTCGCTGAATCCGGTGCCCACCTTGCCGACGTAGCGGAGCGTGTCGCCGTCCGGGATGCCGAGCAGCAGGGCGCCGATGGTGTTCGCGCGCCGGCCGTTGCCGGGCGTCCATCCACCGATGACGACCTCCTGCGCGAGGTGGTGTTTGATCTTGATCCAGGCGCGGGAGCGGCGGCCGGTGGAGTAGGTGCTATCGCGTCGCTTGGCCATGACGCCCTCGAGACCGAGCTGTTTGCTGGAGACGACAGCGTGCTCCAGGTCGCCGTCGAAGGCCGGCGGCACCTGCACGGGATCGTTCCGGCCGGGCCGGAGCACGTCGAGCAGCAGTTCGCGCCGCCGATCGTAGGGCTCGCGCAGGTGACTGGTCCCGTCGATCTCGAGCACGTCGAAGACCATGTAGTGGGCGGGCGCGCGCTTCAGCGCGGCCTGGATGTCGGCCGGCCGGGTCAGCCCCATGCGGGTCTGCAGCAGCCCGAAGTCGGGCCGGCCCCGCGGGTTGAGCGTGACGATCTCGCCGTCGAGGACGAGGTCATGATCGCCCGCGAGGTCGACGAGCCCGGCGAGGTCGGGGTACGTCACCGTGACGTCGTTGCCGTTGCGCGTGGTCAGTCGCAGCCGTCCGCCGCGCACCTCGGCGACGGCTCGGATGCCGTCCCATTTCATCTCGAACGCCCACTCGTCCTCGTCGGTGATCTCGGCCGACGAGCCGAGGGTCGCCAGCATGGGGGAGACGGGAGCGTCGGTGAGGGCTGGTCCGGGTGTGCGGGTGGCGCGCGACGCAGTGGGCGCGACCTCGTGCCCGACCGCCTGCTTGTGCCCGGCGGCCTCCGCGTCGCCGTCCGCCTTCATCCGGTGGATCAGCCAGTTCTTGTCGTCCCCGTCGCGTGCCGTGCGGATGAGCGCGAACTTCTGCGGCACACCGCCGAGTCCGCCGTCCGGCTGGCCGTGCAGGGTCGCGATGACCTCGTCGTCGCGCCACTTCTCCAGCTCGTAGTCGCCGTGGTCCCAGATATCGACGTGGCCGGCGCCGTACTCGCCGTGCGGGATGTCGCCGGCGAAGCCGCCGTACTCGAGCGGGTGGTCCTCCGTGTGCACGGCGAGGTGGTTCTGCTTCGGGTCGGTCGGTGTGCCCTTCGGCAGGGCCCAGCTGACCAGCACGCCGTCCCGCTCCAGGCGGAAGTCCCAGTGCAGCCGCCTGGCATGGTGCTCCTGGATGACGAACGAGCGTCCCTCTCCTGCCGTCGGCCGGTCGGCGGGCACCGGCTCGGGCGTTTTCTCCCCGTCGCGCATGGACCGGTAGGTGGAGAGCCGGTCGGGCTCGGAAGGATGCGCTGAGCCGTGCGCTCCTCCCGCGCCCGCGGACAGCTCCTCCAGCGGGTCGCCGCGCCGCTTCAGCCGATCCATCACCTCGAGGTAGTCGAGATGCCGCAGGTCCTTCGAGGCCAGCTCCCGCCAGGTGCGCGGCGTCGCGACGGTCGGCCGGAACCGGCCGCGCAGCGAGTACGGCGCGATTGTCGTCTTGGCACCGTTGTTCTGGCTCCAGTCGACGAGCACCTTGCCGGCGCGCAGCGACTTCTTCATGTCGCTGACGATCAGGTCCGGATGGTCGGCCTCCAGTGCCCGCGCCAGTTCGTGGGCGACGGCGGAGACCCGGTCGCTGGTCTGCGAGCCGTCGAGTGCCGCGTAGAGGTGGATGCCCTTCGAGCCGGAGGTGACAGGGAACGGCTCGAGTCCCATGTCGGTGAGGATGACGCGGGCCAGGCGCGCGACCTCCGCACAGTCCGTCAGGGTGACGCCCTCGCCCGGGTCGAGGTCGAGCACCAGCCGGTCGGGATTGCGGCGCTCGCCGCCCGGTCCGACCCGCCACTGCGGAACGTGGATCTCCAGCGACGCGATCTGCGCCAGCCAGATCAGGGTCGCCCGGTCGTTCACCAGCGGGTAGCTCTTCGGGCCGGAGGAGTGCTCGATCGTCGCCTGTCGCACCCAGTCGGGCGTGGAGGCCGGGTCCAGATCCTTGTGGAAGAACACCTGCCCCGGGTCCTCCGGTGTGCCCACACCGTGCACCCAGCGCTTGCGGGTGGCGATCCGGTCGCGGACGTGCGGGATCATCGCCTCGGCGACCGCGTTGTAGTAGCCGAAGATGTCGGCTTTGGTGGTCCCCGTCTCCGGGTACATCACCTTGTCGAGGTTGGTCAGCTTGAGGCGGTGACCGTCGATGTCGACGACCTCGGTGTCCTGGGCGGCCATAGCCACACCGTACGCCAGGGCGCCCCTCCCGGTGCATTCCCTGATCACTGCTTGAAAATACGCTGATCCCCGGACACGATGGGCACATGAGGGCCATTTGGACGGGCGCCATCACCTTCGGACTCGTGAATGTCCCGGTGAAGGTGTACAGCGCAACCGAAGATCACGACGTCTCCCTGCACCAGGTGCACGACGAGGACGGCGGACGGATCCGCTATCAGCGCCGCTGCGAGATCGACGGCAAGGTGATCCCGTACGAGCACATCGCGAAGGCGTACGACGACGGCGAGCGGACCGTCATCCTGACCCCGGAGGACCTCGCGTCGCTGCCGTCGGAGCGGAGCCGCGAGATCGACGTGGTGGAGTTCGTCCCCAACGACCAGCTCGACCCCCTGATGTTCGACCGCAGCTACTACCTGGAGCCGGACTCCAAGTCGCTGAAGGCGTACGCGCTCCTGCGGAAGACGCTCGAGGACGAGGAGCGGACCGCCATCGTGGAGTTCGCCCTGCGCCAGAAGACCCGGCTCGCGGCGCTGCGCGTCCGCGGCAATGTGCTGGTGCTGCAGACGCTGCTCTGGCACGACGAGATCCGCGAAGCCGAGTTCCCGTCACTCGACCAGACGCCGCGGATCACCGACCGGGAGCTGCAGCTCTCCAGCGCGCTCATGGAGAGCTTCGCCGGCGACTTCGAGCCGGAGAAGTTCAGCGACGAGTACCAGGAGGAGCTGCGCAAGCTGATCGACGCGAAGCTCGAGCAGGGCGAGAGCGTCGACACGGCGGCGACCTTCGGCGAGGAGGAGGAGAAGAAGGGCGGCGGCGAGGTCATCGACCTGATGGAGGCCCTGCAGCGCAGCGTGGAGCGCAGCCGCTCGTCGAAGTCGTCGTCGTCGAAGTCGTCGTCGTCGAAGTCGTCCACCTCGAAGCAGTCGTCCTCGAAGGCGTCGTCCTCGACCGCCGAGAAGAAGCCCGCCACCCGGAAGGCACCGGCCAAGAAGTCCGCGAAGAAGCCCGCGTGACGCGCCTGAAGCGCAGCAATCCCTCCGGTCCGGGGTACCACCGGACGATGACCCACTCGGGGCCCGTCTATGAGGACGAGGCGGGCAACCGGATCGTCGACGAGCGCGAGCTGGACCGCATCCGTTCGCTTGTGCTTCCGCCGGCCTGGCAGGACGTCTGGATCTCGCCGGACGCCCGCGGGCACATCCAGGCCGTCGGCACGGATGGGGCCGGCCGCCGTCAGTACCGGTACCACGACTCCTGGAGGCTGAACCAGGACCGCCTCAAGTTCGAGCGCGCCGCGCAGCTCGCCGAGACGCTGCCCTCCGCCCGCCGCAAGGTGACCATGGACCTGCGCCAGGAGGGGTTCGGACGGGACCGCATCCTCGCGGCCGCGTTCCGGATCATCGACCTCGGAAGCGTGCGCATCGGCAGCGAGGAGTACCTGCACGCCAACGGAAGCCGCGGGCTGACCACGCTGCTGTGCCGGCACGCGAGCATCGGCGGGGACGACATCACGCTGATCTTCCCCGCGAAGTCGGCCCAGAAGTGGACGAGCACCATCAGCGACCCCGATCTCGCGGAACTGCTGCGCCAGATCCAGGCGCTCCGCGGCCCGCGCTCCCGCCTGCTGTCGTGGAAGGAGGGCACCTGGCACACCATCCGGCCGGCCTCGCTCAACGAGTACATCCGGCGCCAGACCCGCGGCGAGTTCACCGCGAAGGACTTCCGGACGCTGCACGGCACCATCGTCGCGGCGGAGGCGCTCGCCGCCCTCGGGGTGGCCGGGACGGACTCGCAACGGAAGAAGCGGGTGAGCGCTGCGGTGAACGAGGCCGCCGCAGAGCTCGGCAACACGCCGACGATCGCGCGGAACAGCTACATCGACCCGCGCATCTTCGACCGCTACCGCAACGGCGAGGTCATCGACGTCTCGAACGGCCGCGCCGCCGAACCCGCGCTCCTCGAGCTGCTGAGCTGATCGCGGGGGATGGGCTCAGCGGTTCGGCCGCTGAGCCGGCGTCTCCGACGACAGCGGTGCGGCGATCTCCTCCAGCGACTTGCGCTCCGCGTTGACGCCGAGGAACAGCTCCACGAGCCCGGCGGCGATCATCAGACCGGCGCCGATGTAGTAGCCGATCGCCACCGCGTGGCTGCCGGCCTCGATCAGGTGCCCGAACAGGATCGGACCGATGATGCCGCCGATGGCCGTCCCGATCGCGTAGAAGAAGGCGATCGACATCGCCCGGGTCTCCATCGGGAAGATCTCGCTCACCGTCAGGTAGGCGCTGCTCGCGCCGGCCGAGGCGAAGAAGAACACGACCATCCAGCACACCGTCAGCCAGAAGGCGTCGAGCAGCCCGGCGTCGAACATGATCGCCGTTCCGACCAGCAGCACTCCGCTGCCCACGTAGGACAGGGTGATCATGAACCGGCGACCGACCGAGTCGAACAGGTGGCCGAGCAGCAGCGGGCCGAGGAAGTTGCCGACGGCGATCGGGACGAGGGCCCACGGCGCCAGGTCGTCCGGAACGTGCAGCAGCTTGGTCAGCACCAGCGAGTACGTGAAGAACACCGCGTTGTAGAGGAACGCTTGGCCGATGAACAGCGACAGCCCGAGCACGAAGCGCTTCGGGTAGCGCGTGACCGCGGTCCGCACGATCTCGCCGAAGCCGGTCGACCGGCGCTGGTGGATCGTGATGCCCTTGTCGTCCGGCACCGTCTCCAGGCGCTCGTGGGTCTCATCCTCGATGTCGAGCTCGATCTTCCCGACGAGGGTGTCCGCCTCCTCGTCCCGTCCGTGGATGAACAGCCAGCGCGGCGACTCCGGCACGTTACGGCGGACCAGAAGGATGACCAGGCCCAGGACGGCGCCCAGCCCGAAGGCGATGCGCCAGCCGATGTTGGGCGGGAAGATCGCGGTGTTCAGGAGGAAGACGGTCAGCACGGCGCCGAAGGCTGTGCCGAGCCAGTAGGACCCGTTGATGGCGAGGTCGACCAGACCGCGACGGCGGGCCGGGATGAGCTCGTCGATGGCGGAGTTGATGGCCGCGTACTCGCCGCCGATGCCGGCCCCGGTGAAGAAGCGGAACAGGAAGAACATCCAGGGCGTGAAGGAGAACGCCGTCAGCACCGTCGCCAGCAGGTACAGCCCGAGGGTCAGGATGAACAGCTTCTTCCGGCCGAAGCGGTCGGTCAGGTAGCCGAACACCAGCGACCCGGTACAGGCGCCCGCGACATAGATGGCGGCGGCGAGACCGACCTGGGCGGTGGTCAGGCCGAGGCCGCTGGACGGCTCCGTCAGCCGGCTGCCGATGGCACCGACGATGGTCACCTCGAGCCCGTCGAGGATCCACACGGTGCCGAGCCCGACGACGACGAGCCAGTGGAACTTCGACCAGGGGAGGCGGTCCATCCGTGCCGGGATGGTGGTGCGGATCGTCTTCAGCGACGCCGCGCCCTTCGTTGAGGAGGAGGTCTGTGCGCTCACCCGGGGGACTGTATTGTGCCTGTGCGTCACCCGGCAGAGCCTTGACAAATGGCCGATTGTGCGCTTTGCGCAGTGAGTAGCTCACATAATGCGCAACTGTCAACCCCTTGTTGGTGGGAGGGGTGCATTGCTTATCGTTGCTGATGACTCCACACCCCCGAAAGGGTGCGGGGACACCCGAACTGAGAGCACGAAACGATGGCCGCCCGCGAGTACGCGGGCTGAATGGGATGACACGATGACGACGCTCGAAGTGACCAGTGATCCGGTACGCGACTATCTGAATTCGATCGGCCGGACGAGGCTGTTGACAGCAGACGAAGAGGTGATGCTGGCCAAGCGGATCGAGGTGGGAGTGCTCGCCGGAGAGCGGCTGGCCGTCCGCCCGAACCTCACCCCGCGCGAAAAGCGCGAACTGCAGTACCTCGCCGACGACGGCAAGCGCGCCTTCGAGCGTTTCATCGAGGCGAACCTGCGGCTCGTCGTCAGCATCGCCAAGCGCTACGCCGGCCGCGGCCTCCCCGTGATGGACCTCATCCAGGAGGGCAACCTCGGCCTGGTGCGTGCGGTCGAGAAGTTCGACTACCGGACCGGTAACAAGTTCTCCACGTACGCGACCTGGTGGATCCGCCAGTCGATCCTGCGCGGCATCGCCGACACGGCCCGCCTCATCCGCATCCCGGTCCACACCGTGGAGAAGATCGACAAGCTGGACCGCATCCGGCGCGACCTCGGCGGCGAGCTGGGCCGCACGCCCACCCTGGAGGAGATGGCCGAGGCCTCGAACCTCGACCCAGCCGAGGTGCACAAGCTGCAGATGAGCGACTCCGAGACCGTCTCACTGGCCGTGCCGGTGGGCGAGAACGAGGGCGCCGAACTGGGCGACCTCATCGAGGACGACGACTTCCCGGGCCCCCCGGAGGCCGTGGAGGTGGAGTTCCGTCACCGCGACCTGGAGGAGCGCCTCCGCGAGCTCCCGCCGCGCGACGCCAAGGTGGTGCGCATGCGCTTCGGGCTCGACGGGCAGAAGCCGATGACCCTGGACGAGGTCGGCGAGGTGTACGGCATCACGCGTGAGCGCGTCCGCCAGCTCGAGACCCGCAGCCTGAAGCGCCTGCGCTGCCCGGAGCTGCTCGAGTACCTGCGCTGAGCGCCTCTCGACGCGACGAAGGACCCCGCACCGATCGGTGCGGGGTCCTTTCGCTCCGGGAGGAAATCCGCGCTCCCTGACTCCGTTTCTCCTCCATTCACCCGCGCTGGATGGCGTGTCGCGTGCGTTCTCCTCCGCCTCCGTGGCGAGCGTCGGGGGGTCAGCGGCCGGGAGGCGAGTCGGCGTCGACCTCGTCGGCGCCGAGGGCGCCGATCTCCTCGGTCAGCTGCAGGCCCTGCGCGCTGTTCGACGAGAGCGTCAGCTGGTCGAGCCAGGCACGGTTGATGCGCGGCGTGCGGCCTCCGCTGTAGCGGAACAGCAGCGGGATCGCCGGGTCGATCCAGATCGCGCTGCGACCGTCGCCGACGCTCTGTTCGTCCCGCCAGGAGAAGAAGAATCCCTCCTTGCGGCGTAGTTTCAGCCCGATCACGATCTGCAGGTGCGCGAGGACGCGGTCCTCGAATCCGATCTCGGTGGTCCCGCCGTAGATGAGCTTGCCCATCCCAGAAAAATACAGGACGCCCGGGGAATGCTGGAACCGGCATTCGCTCGGCGAACAGCAGAGGGCCGGATCCCGGGCGTACTCTCTGCACCCGACGACGGCTAGCCGCGTTGCGCGTCCGCTTCGGGAGGAGAATCGTCCTCCGCAGCCGGAACCGAAGCCGGCGCCGGTACCGCAGCGAGAGTCGTCGCACTCAGGTCCCGGAGAAACGCCGTGACGGTCTCGCGGTCGTGCGGGCTGAGCGCCCGCGCCACCTCGAACCGGCGGGCGTGCTGAAGGCCCATGGTCCGCCGGACCTCCCGGTGGGTCTCCGGGGTGATCTCGACGGTCACCGCCCGGCGGTCGGTGGGATGCGGACGACGGACGACGTGCCCGGCACGCTCCAGCCGGTCCAGCAGCTTCGTGGTGGAGGCGGTGGAGATGTGCAGGTGATCGGAGAGCGCACCGGCGGTGACCGGCACGTCGGCGTTCATGGAGGCGATGATGTAGCGGAGCGCACGCATGTCGGTCTCGTTGAGCTTCATGTGCGTGCGGGACTCGAAGCTGAGCCGCTGGTCCGCCTCGCGCCACTCGCGCATCGCGGCGAGCAGTCGAACGATCTGCGTCAGTTCCTCTTCGCTGAGGTCGTCGTGGCGGACGAGCTCCTGGCGGGGGTCGATGATGCGGGGATCGGTGAGCGATGCCGAGATCCGGCGCGCGTCGCGTCGCGCATCGTCCCGGGCCGGTGTCATGCGATCATCCTATTCCTATTCGTAAGATGCGTGCTAAGTTATTTGCTACCCAAGCTAGATAAGGGAGCGTTGACATGACGCAACTGCACGACACCCGGTCTGCTGTCGAGCCCGACCTGGCGGCGGTCGATGCGCGACTGGCCCGCCACTTCGCGGAGCGGATCTCCGCCGCCTCGGCCTACGACCCGTCCTACCGACGGCTCTGGGAGAGCGCCCGCGATGCCGCCGACGGGGGCAAACGCATCCGTCCCCGCTTCGTCCTCACCGCCTACCGAGGCCTCGCCGGTGCCCGCGCCGGCGCCGGCGCGGCCGACCAGGAGGCTGCGCGCACTGCCGCTGTCGCCTACGAACTGCTGCACACCGCCTTCCTGCTCCACGACGACGTGATCGACGGCGACACGGTTCGGCGCGGCCGGCCCAACGTGGCCGGTGCCTTCCGGGCGGAAGCCGTGGCCCGGGGCGCCGACAGCGGTCGCGGCCGCCGCTGGGGCGCGGCCGGCGCGATCCTCGCCGGCGACCTCCTGCTCCACGCGGCCTCCTCGACGCTGGGCAGGGTGCAGGTCGACGAGTGGACGCGCGAGCGCCTCCTCGACATCCTCGACCACGGTGTCTTCGTCACCGCCGCGGGCGAGCTGGCCGACGTCGCCCTCGCCGAGCGGCTCGGGCCCGACGCACCGGCGCTTCAGGATGTCCTGGCCATGACCGAGCACAAGACCGCCGCGTACTCCGTGTCAGGACCCCTGATGACGGGTGCACTGCTCGCCGGTGGCGGAGAGGACGTGCTGGCGCCGCTCGCCGAGTACGGCCGGTTGGTGGGCATCGCCTTCCAGCTCGGCGACGACCTGCTCGGGGTGTTCGGCAGCGAGGACGTCACCGGCAAGAGCATCGTGAGCGACCTGCGGCAGGGCAAGGAGACGTCGCTCATCGCCTACGCCCGTGGCACCGCCCGCTGGTCTGACGTGGCGCCGTCGCTCGGACGCGGCGACCTCGACCGGCGCGAGGCCGGCCGACTGGCCGCCTTGCTCGAGGAGTGCGGCGCGCGGCGGTTCGTCGAGCGCCTGCTCGCCGAGTATGTCGAGCGCGCCATCGCAGTGCTCGACACCCCGTCCATCCCGGCCGCCCTTTCAGAACCACTGACCGACGTGGCACGCTCGTGTATCGGGAGGATCGCATGACACGCGCACCGGAGGCCCCGGCCGGCACACAGCCGACCGACCTCGCCACCTACACCGCAGCCGCCCACGCGGGCGCCGCGACCATCATCCACGCCTACTCGACGTCGTTCGGGATGGCCACCCGCCTGCTCGGGCAGCGCATCCGCCCGCAGGTGGAGGACGTCTACGCCCTGGTCCGGATCGCGGACGAGATCGTGGACGGCGCCGCGGCGGAAGCCGGGCTGAGCCTCGACGACCAGCGCGAGCTCCTCGACGCGCTCGAGGACGACACCGAGCGCGCCATGCGCACCGGTTACAGCGCCAACGTCGTCGTCCACTCGTTCGCCGTGACCGCTCGCGCCGCGGGCATCGGGTTCGACCTGACCCGGCCCTTCTTCTCGTCCATGCGGCGGGACCTCAGCCCGGTCGACTTCTCCTCCGACGAGCTGCGGGAGTACGTCTATGGTTCGGCCGAGGTGATCGGACTGATGTGCCTGAAGGTCTTCCTGGCCGACGCACCCGTTCCCGACCACACGCGCCACCGCCTCGAAGTGGGGGCGCGGAGGCTGGGCGCGGCCTTCCAGAAGATCAACTTCCTCCGCGACCTCGCCGTCGACTGGACGGAGCTCGGGCGCAGCTACTTCCCGGGCATCGAACCGACACACCTGACCGAGCGGCAGAAGCTCGCGCTGGTCGTCGACATCGACTGCGACCTGGGTGCCGCCGCCGACGCCATCCCATACCTGCCCGACAACTGCCGTCGCGCGGTCGCGGCAGCGCACGGGCTGTTCTCGGAGCTGAGCGACCGGATCCGGGAGACACCGGCGACCCAGCTGCTGACCCGGCGGGTACGGGTACCGACCGCGGTGAAGCTGGCCATCCTCGCTCGCGCGACGATCGTCTCGGCCGTCCCGCGCGGTGGGGCCAGGCCGGTGCGGTCCGCCTCCATCGTCCCGGCATCGGCGGCGAGACCGGGACAGCGGCCGTGACCGGGCGACGCGTCGCCGTCATCGGCGGCGGCATCGCCGGCCTGGCGACGGCCGCTCTGCTCGCGCGCGAGGGCCACGCGGTGACCCTGCTGGAGCAGAAGGATGCGCTCGGCGGGCGAGCCGGCTCGTGGCAGCACGACGGTTTCCGCTTCGACACGGGCCCGTCGTGGTACCTGATGCCGGAGGTGTTCGACCACTTCTTCGAGCTGATGGGGACCTCCACCCGGGAGCAGCTCGACCTGGTGACGCTCGATCCCGGCTACCGGGTCTTCTCGGAGGACGGCCGTCCACCGCTGGACATCCGGGCCGACGGCGCCGCCAACCGGGCTCTCTTCGAGCGGGAGGAGGCGGGCGCGGGCGCCGCGCTCGACCGGTACCTGAAGGGTGCAGCCGAGACCTACCGCCTGGCCGTCGACCGCTTCCTCTACAGCACGTTCGCCGACCTGCGGCCGCTGCTCGCCCCCGACCTGCTGCGCCACCTGCCGCGACTCGCCCGCCTGCTGCTGGAGCCGCTCGACCGTTACGCCGCCGGCTTCGTCGCCGACAACCGACTCCGGCAGGTCCTCGGCTACCCGGCCGTGTTCCTGGGGACGTCTCCCGGTCGCGCGCCCAGCATGTACCACCTGATGAGCCACCTGGACCTCGACGACGGCGTCCGCTACCCGCTCGGCGGATTCGCGGAGCTCATCGACCGGATCGCCGCGCTGGCCGCGGATGCAGGCGCGCACCTGATCACCGGCGCGCGCGTCACAGCCATCCGCACCACGCACGGCCCGCGGCGGCCGCACGCGGCCGGCGTCGAGTACCGCGACGCGGCGGGCCGGTCGCACGCCGTCGACGCCGACATCGTCGTCTCGGCCGCCGACCTGCACCACACCGAGACCGCCCTGCTCCCGGAGGCGTTGCGCACCCACCCGGAGAAGGCCTGGGACCGCCGCGACCCTGGCCCTGGCGTGGTGCTCGCACTGCTGGGAGTGCGCGGGCGGCTGCCGCAGCTGACCCACCACAATCTCTTCTTCACGACCGACTGGGAGGCGAACTTCCAGACGATCTACGGGCCCGACCCGGGCATCCCGGACCCGGCCTCGCTCTACGTCTGCATGCCGAGCGAGACCGACCCCGACGTCGCGCCGGACGACCACGAGAACCTGTTCGTCCTCATCCCCGTGCCTGCCGACGTCTCGCTCGGTGCCGGCGGGGTCGACGGCGCCGGTGACCGCGCGATCGAGCGCGCGGCGGACGCGGCCATCGCCCAGATCGCCGCCTGGGGCGGTATCCCGGACCTCGCCGACCGCATCGTGGTGCGGCGCACGCTCGGCCCCGAGGACTTCGCCACCGACCTGAACGCCTGGCGCGGTGGCGCGCTGGGCGCCGCCCACACCCTCCGCCAGAGCGCGTTCTTCCGCCCGGGAAACGCCTCCAAGAAGGTCGACGGGCTGCTCTACGCCGGGTCCTCCACGATCCCCGGTATCGGGCTGCCGATGTGCCTGATCAGCGCCGAACTGGTGGTGAAGCGCCTCCGCAAGGACCGGAGCGCTGGTCCACTTCCGGAGTCCCTCCCGGCTCCGCAGGCGGAGCGCGTGTCGTGAGTGTCGTCTACCTTGCGTGTCTTCTGGTCGCGCTCGGTGCGATGGTGCTGCTGGATGCGCGGTTCCGGCTGGTCTTCTGGCGGCATGCGCGTCGCGCGTCGATCGTGCTGGCGCTCGGGCTCGTCTTCTTCCTGGCCTGGGATGCGGCCGGCATCGCCCTCGGAGTCTTCGCCCGCGGCGGCTCCCGCTTCATGACCGGCGTCGTGCTGGCGCCCGAATTCCCACTGGAGGAGCTCTTCTTCCTGGTCTTCCTCTGCTACCTGACCCTGGTGCTGCTCTTCGGTGGCCGTGCGCTACTGGACCGGCCGGGCAGACGGGGACGGGGGAGCAGGGGATGACGTACGCACTGCTCAGCCTGCTCTTCCTCGGAGTGGCGGCCGCCGTGCTCGCGGTGGCGCTGATCCGGGCCCCGGACCGCGCGCATCTGGTCCGACACTGGTGGGTTCCTACACTGCTCGCCGCCGTCGTCGTGCTGGCCCTGACCGCCGTGTTCGACAACGTCATGATCCTCGCCGGTTTCATGACCTACTCCGACGCGCACATCAGCGGTGCCAAGCTGGGACTCGTGCCGATCGAGGACTTCTCCTACCCGCTCGCCGCCCTGCTGCTGCTCCCTGCCCTCTGGTTGCTCACGCGCCGCCGGGGGACGAGGTCGTGACCGCCGTGGCTCCGCCCCCGATCCGGCAGCTGGTGCTGGTTTCGCGCCCGCTGAGCTGGATCAACACCGCGTTCCCGTTCGCCGCGGCCTCCCTGCTCACGACCGGCAGGGTCGACGTCACCTTCGTCGTCGGGACCGTCTTCTTCCTCATCCCGTACAACCTGGCGATGTACGGGATCAACGACGTCTTCGACTACGAGTCCGACCTGCGCAACCCGAGGAAGGGTGGAGCGGAGGGTGCACTCCTCGACCGCTCGACCCACCGCCGCACGCTGATCGCGGCGGTCGTGTCGACCGTCCCGTTCGTGATCTACCTGGTGATCGTCGGCTCCCCGCTGTCGTGGTTGGTGCTGGCGTTCTCGCTGTTCGCCGTCGTGGCGTATTCGGCGAAGGGCCTGCGCTTCAAGGAGGTGCCGTTGCTCGACTCGGTCACCTCGAGCGTCCACTTCGTCAGCCCGGCCCTGTACGGGCTCGTGCTCGCCGGCGCGACGTTCACGCCGGAGCTCTGGCTGGTGCTGCTCGCCTTCTTCCTGTGGGGCATCGGCAGCCACGCCTTCGGTGCCGTGCAGGATGTGGTCCCCGACCGCGACGCGGGCATCGCCTCCATCGCGACCGCGGTCGGGGCTGCCGCGACCGTCCGCCTCGCCATCGCGGCGTGGGCGCTCGCCGGGGTGGCCATGCTGTTCACCCCGTGGCCCGGGCCGCTGGCGGCCCTGCTGGCGCTGCCCTACATCGCGACGGCGGCGCCGTTCTGGGCGGTGACCGACGCGGGCTCGAGCGTCGCGAATCGCGGCTGGCGCCGCTTCCTCTGGATCAACTACGCCTGCGGGTTCGTCGTGACCCTCCTGCTCATCCTGTGGGCGGCGGTGCGCTAGTCCCTCTTCGGCAGCTGCTGCAGCGTCCAGGCGTTGCCGTCCGGGTCGGTGAAGTCGACGAAGCGGCCCCAGGCCAGGTCGTTGACACCCTGGGCCTCGATGCCCTTCTCGGTGAGGTGCGCCAGCGCTTCGTCCGCGTCCGGCACCACGATCTGCAGCCCCTTCATGGTGCCGGGGCTCATGTCGGTGAGGCCCTCGCCGAACGCGATCGAGCAGGCGGAGCCGGGAGGCGTGACCTGCACGAAACGGAGGGTGGGGGAGACGCGCTGGTCGAAGTCGCCGTGCCAGCCGAGGGCGTCCACGTAGAATGCCTTCGCCCGGTCGACGTCGGTGACGGGGACGATGATGAGCTCGATGCGCCAGTCGCTGATGGTCATGGTCCGTGCCTTTCTGTTCGGTTGACACCACGCTATGACCGCATGCGGACAGTTTCCGGCCGCAATGAGAATTCGGCCATTTCGCGGATGCGGGCGCTATCGTCGTAATTCCGACCGTCCAGAACCGAAAGCGTCAGCTGAGCGATGAGCGACTCACCGGCCTCGCCGACCCCGTACGAGGTGCTCGGCGTCCGCCCCGATGTGAGCCACGAGGAGTTGCGCCGTGCCTACCGGCGGCTGCTCCGCGAGACACACCCCGACACCGGTGGGACCGCGGCCGCCTTCCAGGCGCTCCAGCAGGCGTGGGAGCTCGTCGGCGAGCCGGACGACCGCGCACGGTACGACCGGGGGGAGACCGTCACGGTCGACGCGGTCGCCGGCGACTCGGCGGGCGGCGGCTTCAGCGCCACCGTCCACACGTCGCGGCCAGGATCGGGTGGAGCGACCGTCCGCGCCCGCAGCTACGGGCACCCCGGCGGCCGGTCGCGCGAGCGGTTCCTCAGCCTGATGCGCGAGTGGATGGGCCGGGGCACCGACGACCGCGACCCGTACGACCCCGCCCTCGTCCGCTCGGCCCCGCTCGAGATCCGCCGGCTGCTCGCGGTCGCGCTCGCCGAGGAGGCGACGGCGCGCGCGGTCACCGGCCTCGGGATCGGCTTCACAATTTGGAACGACGTTGCCGTGCATCCCGCCACCGATGCCAAGCTCGACCACATCGTGCTCGGGCCGGCCGGGCTGTTCGCCCTCCGTTCCGCCGACTGGGGCGGCCCGGTCAAGCTCGCCAAGGGCGAGGTCGTGGGTGCCGGGATCGGGCCGGACGAGGAGCCGTTCCACGACCTGTACCACGCGTCGAAGAGCTTCGGACGTCAGGCGGGCGTGCGGTTCACCGGCCTGATCGTCGTGGTGCCCGACAACGACCTGGACGTCCCCTTCGACGTGGTGCGGCGGGGCCGCCTCTCCGGTTCGCTGCTGGTGCGCCGGTCGCTCCTGCCGCGCGTCCTCCGCGATGGGGCGAACGCGGCCGGCCGGGAGAGCGTCGACCGGGCCTTCGAACTCCGGACCCGTCTCCAGGAGGCCGTGCGCTTCGTCTGACCTGTCGTCCGTACCGGCGCGGTGGCGCACTAGACATCCGCGGTGCAGGGCGAGCAGAGTGGACGCCATGGTCACCCCACTCGAAATCTTCAGCGGCTTCAGCGTCGACGACATCCCCGCGGCGAAAGCCTTCTACGGCGAGACGCTCGGATTGCGCATCACCGACGGCCCCATGGGCAACCTGGACCTGGAGCTGCCGGCCGGCGGCCACGTGTTCATCTACCCCAAGGCGGACCACACGCCGGCGACGTTCACCATCCTGAACCTCGTCGTCGACGACATCGACCAGGCCGTCGACGAGCTGAACGCGAAGGGTGTCGCGACGGCCATCTACGACGACCCGGAGCTTCCGACCGACCAGAAGGGCGTCCTCCGCGGGCGCGCGTCCGACCGGGGACCCGACATCGCCTGGTTCCGCGACCCGGCAGGCAACGTGCTGTCGGTGCTGCAGAACTGACCGGCGCGGTTCAGGCCGGCGGCTCGTCGCCGCTGCGGAAGCCGTACGCGTCGTCGGCGATGCCGTCGCGAACGGGCAGGTCCGCGGTGGACCGGGGGATGGTCGCCACGAGCTGGTAGGTCGCCTCGTCCGGCCAACCGCGGTCGTCGGCGAGCTCGAAGACCTCGAAGGCGGACGCCCCCGCGAAGTCGGCGGGGATGCGGATTCGGCTCGGCGGCACATCCACCTCGGTGGGCAGCGTCAGTGCGTGCGGTGGTTGCCCGTTCTCTCGAAGGAGCACCGCACGGAAGGTCCGCGAGCCGGAAGTCGACACGTCCATACGTTAGGCGCGTCCACCGGGTGTCGCGAGCGCGACACAGCGTACGCACAGCAGGCATTCGCTCGGCGAACAGGGACGTAGGATGTGGCCGTGGAGCCGTTCATCATCTGCCTGTGGATCCTGGCCGTCGCCTGCCTGGGCACCTGGGTACTCTCGCTCGTCACGGGGGAGCACTCCTGGGTCGACCGCATCTGGTCCATCGTGCCCGTCGTCTACGTCTGGGTGTTCGCCGGATCGGCCGGCCTGGCCGACCCGCGGCTCGACCTCGTCGCGGTGCTGGTCACACTCTGGGGGGCGCGGCTCACCGTCAACTTCGCGCGCAAGGGCGGCTATGCGCCGGGCGGCGAGGACTACCGCTGGCAGGTGCTCCGCGGCCGGATGGGCGCCGGTGCGTTCCAGCTCTTCAACCTGTTCTTCATCGTGATCTACCAGAACATCCTGTTGCTCCTGATCGCGCTGCCCGTCTGGACGGCCTACCAGCACCGCACCCCGCTCACCCCGTTGGATGTCATCCTCGCCGCGGTGTTCCTGGCGTTCCTGACCGGCGAGACGATCGCCGACCAGCAGCAGTGGCGATTCCACCAGTGGAAGAGCGCGGAGACCGCCGCCGGACGTCAGCCGTCGCCGCGGTTCCTGCAGTCCGGCCTGTTCCGCTTCTCGCGGCACCCGAACTTCTTCTTCGAGCAGGCGCAGTGGTGGGTCGTGTTCCTGTTCGGCTGTGTCGCGGCCGGTTCGCTGCTGCAGTGGACGGTCGTCGGCCCACTGCTGCTCACCGGCCTGTTCGTCGGGTCGACGATCTTCACCGAGAGCATCTCCCGCTCCCGTTACCCGGAGTACGCCGAGTATCAGGCCCGCACGTCGCCCGTCGTGCCCTGGTTCCCCGGTCGCAGGAACACCGAGCGCATGTGGTCGGAGTCCAGGTAGTCGGCGACGCCGATCAGGATGAGGCTGAAGACGATCTGCTCGGTCACCATCCACAGCGGGTACAGCCCGGGAATCGCGGCGATCACCAGGGTCACCACCGGGAAGATCTTCGCGAACAGCCGCAGTCTCGAGTAGGCCCAGTAGTAGCCCCGCTGCGCGCGCCACGCGAAGTAGAACAGCGTCGTCGTCATGCCGAGCACGATCACCGACCGCATCCACACCGGGAACGGCACGGCCACCCCGTCGCGGGTCAGCACGAACGCCACAACGACCGCGGCCAGCCCGATGAGCAGTTCGGCGGCGAGAAGCCAGCCGATGACGGTGAACGCGCGCCGCGTGAGCGGGTGCGCACGGCCCTCCTCGGGCACCGTGTAGGCGGCGTGACGGCCTCCCGCGATGCGGTCGAGCCGCGCGAGGAGAGTTTCCATGCGTTTACGGTAACCCGGGCTACGGTGGGAATATGTCGTGCATCCGGTTCAACACACCCGCTCAGCGTCAGGCCATGCGGAGCCACCGGCCGGCGATGCTCACCGCCGAGGAGGCCGCGGCGCTGCATCCCGCGCCGGAGGTGACGGAGAGCAAGGTCCGCCGGCTGCGGCTGCTGGCGACGGACCCCAACCCGAAGATCCGGGAGGCGGTGGCCAGCAGCTACAACACGCCGGAGGACCTCTTCCTGACCCTGGCGAAAGACCCGGACGAGGGCGTCCGCGGCTGCGTGGCGAAGAACGAGGCGACGCCGTGCGACATCCTGCGCATGCTCGCGGACGACCGCTCCGAGACCGTGCGCGGCTGGGTGGCCGTCAACTATTTCGTGCCGTCCGACGTGATGGAGAAGCTGGCCACCGACCGCAGCCGCACGGTCCGCAGCCTGGTGACGTGGAAGGCGTCGCTGGCGGAGGAGGGGCAGCCCGCCGAGCGGCAGCCGGAAGAGGGTCAGCCGGCCGAGCGGCGGCCCGTCTCGGCGGTCTGAGATGCCCGGGTCTGCCGCGTCCGGTGCGATCCTGCAGCAGGGACCGTCGAGCGTCCGCGTCGACTCCTGGGCGTGGGCGGTCCGGCTGTTCAAGACCCGCTCGGCCGCGTCGGACGCCTGCAAGGCCGGCCACCTCAAGGTCAACGGCGAACGCGCCAAGCCGGCGCAGCCGGTGAAGGTGGGGGATGAGGTGCGCGCCTTCGCCGGCGGCACCGAGCACATCTACATCGCCCGCCGGCTGATCGTGAAGCGGGTCAGCGCGGCCGTCGCCGCCGGATGCTTCGAGGACCGCACCCCGCCGCCTCCGCTGCGCACGGAGACGCCGGCGACCGTCATCCGCGAACGCGGCGCGGGCCGGCCGACCAAGCGTGAGCGGCGCATGCTGGACCACCTCCGGCGCCGCTGATGGCGCTCGCGCGCATCGGGATCTCGGGGTGGACCTACGCGCCCTGGCGCGGCGTCTTCTACCCGCCGAAGCTCCAGCACCGGCTGGAGCTGGAGTACGCCTCCGAGCGGCTCGACTCCATCGAGATCAACGGCAGCTTCTACTCCCTGCAGCGGCCGTCCAGCTATCGGACCTGGGCCGAGCACACGCCGGACGAATTCGTCTTCAGCGTCAAAGGCGGCCGCTACATCACGCACATCCTGCGCCTGCGGAACGTCAGGACGGCGCTCGCGAACTTCTTCGCCTCCGGCGTGCTCGCCCTCGGCCCCAAGCTGGGCCCGCTGCTCTGGCAGCTGCCTCCGACCCTCCAGTTCGACGCCGAGTCCGTGGACGCATTCTTCGGGATGCTGCCGCGGACGACCACCGAGGCGGCGGCGCTGGCGGGGGAGGCGACGCTGGACGAGGACCGCACTCACGTGGCAGCCGACGCCGACCGTCCGCTCCGCCATGTGGTGGAGGTGCGGCACGCGTCGTTCGATGTCCCCGCCTTCACGGCGCTCGCCCGCGCTCACGGCGTCGCGATCGTGCTGGCCGACACGGCTGGCCGCTATCCCGTCATTCGGGAGTCGACGGCCGGGTTCGCGTATGTCCGCCTGCACGGCGACGTGGAGCTCTACACGAGCGGCTACACCGACGAGTCGCTGGACCGCTGGGCGGCGGAACTCGGCGGCTGGCTGGAGCGCGGGATGGACGTCTACGCCTACTTCGACAACGACGTGAAGGTTCGCGCCCCGTACGACGCGATGGGTCTCCGCGACCGGCTCGCGGGCTGGACGCCCCGTCCTCACTAGACTCGTACGCGTGGAGGGAGACAGCGCCGTCGTGAGTTCGCGGGTCTGGACGATCCCCAACGTCCTGAGCTTCTTCCGCCTCGCTCTCGTCCCGGTCTTCCTCTGGCTGGTGATCACCGGCGAGGACGGCTACGCGCTGCTGGTGCTGGTCTTCTCGAGCGTGACGGACTTCCTCGACGGCTGGCTCGCCCGCCGGCTGCGGCAGGAGTCGCGCCTCGGCCAGCTGCTCGATCCGGCTGCCGACCGGCTGTACATCTTCGCGGCCCTGATCGGCCTCTGCTGGCGTGAGGTCATCCCCTGGTGGCTGTTCGTGGTGATCGTCGGGCGGGATGTGATGCTCGCGGTGCTCGGCATCATCCTCGCGAACCACGGGTTCGGCCCCCTCCCGGTTCACCACCTCGGAAAAGTCGCGACCTTCTGCCTGTTCTGGGCGCTCCCGCTGTTGATGCTGGGCGAGGCGTTCGCGCCGCTCGCGCCGGTGTCCCTGCCCCTCGGCTGGGCGTTCGCGCTGTGGGGAGCGTTCCTCTACTGGTGGGCCGGAGTGCTGTACATCCGGGAGACAGCCAGGGTCATCCGCCTTCCGGCCGATGACAGGGGCGCTCCATCGGATACGCTGGACGGCAAGGAGGTAGACGGTGCCTGAAGACAAGAACCCAGACGCTGCGGCCGGCGGAGACGACGACGCCGCCCAGGGCCCCCTGCGCGACGCCGGCGGCAACGAGGACACGACCGCGCGCTTCGGTGAGGAATTCATCTCGAAGATGTACCCGTCGGGCGAGGTATCGCCTGAAGAGAAGGAGGCGATCGCGGCTCTGCCCACCGGTTCCGCACTGCTCATCGTGCGCCGCGGGCCGAACTCGGGAGCGCGCTTCCTCCTCGATGCCGACGTCACGACCGCGGGCCGCCACCCGAACGCCGACATCTTCCTCGACGACGTGACCGTGTCGCGCCGCCACGCGGAGTTCACGCGCCGCGGTACGGCCTTCGAGGTCCGCGACCTGGGGTCGCTCAACGGCACCTACTACGACGGCGTCCGGATCGAGAGCGCCCTGCTCGCCGATTCGGCCGAGGTCCAGATCGGGAAGTTCCGGCTGACGTTCTACGCGTCGCGCCACGACCTCGCCGCAGCGGCGAACGGCTAGTGGCCCGGCCGGCCCAGAGGGCCGCCGGCGACGCTCCGGCCCTGCTCAGCATCGGCCAGGTCCTCGGTCGGCTGAGCCCAGAGTTCCCCGACCTGTCGTCGTCGAAGCTGCGCTTCCTGGAGGAGCGCGGGCTGGTGTCCCCGTCGCGCACGGCGTCGGGGTACCGCAAGTTCTCGCCCGCCGACGTGGAGCGGCTGCGCGCCGTGCTGGCCATGCAGCGCGACCACTACCTCCCGCTCAAGGTGATCAAGAAGTACTTCGCCGACCTGGATGCCGGGCTCGATCCCGCCTTCCCGGGCACGACGCCGACCGGTTCCATGCTGGGCGGCGCCCGACGCTACCGCCGGGACGAGTTGCTGCGTGAGGCCGGAGCCGACGCCCACCTGCTGCAGGAGGCGGTCAGCGCCTCCCTCATCGTCGCCTCCGACGTCTACGGCGACGACGCACTGACCGTGCTGCGCGCCCTCGCCGAACTGCGGCGCAGCGGCATCGAGCCCCGGCACCTCCGCGGCTTCCGCGCGGCCGCCGAGCGCGAGATCGGCCTCATCGAGACGGCCCTGGTGCCGATCGCACGGCGCAACGACGTGAGCAGCAAGGCGCGAACGGCGGAGCTCGCCCGCGAGATCGCGGCACAGCTCGACGCGGTCCGCGGCAGCATCATCCGCTCATCCATTGCCCGGCTCCGCCCGTGACGCGGGCGACCCGGTTCGACACGCCGACGCCGAAACCGCGGATGTCGTTGCCCGCGGACCGCCGCATGGGTACCGTGGATGAAGCGACGCGGTTGCGGCGCGAGATTCACTACCCGGGTGAGAGGCGATCTTCATGAGCGAACTGAGTCGTGACGACGGCGCCTCCCGCTACGACCTGGGCCTCCTGTTCACGGACGGCCTCCCCGAGATGGACGACGTGAACGGTTACCGGGGCGCGGTCGCCGCCCGTGCAGCCGGAATCTCGTACCGTCAGCTGGACTATTGGGCGCGCACCGGACTGGTCGAGCCGACCGTCCGCGGCGCCGCCGGCTCCGGCTCGCAGCGCCTCTACGGCTTCCGCGACATCCTCGTCCTCAAGCTGGTCAAGCGCCTGCTCGACACCGGTATCTCGCTGCAGCAGATCCGCACAGCCGTCAACCAGCTGCGCGAGTCGGGCGTGAGCGACCTCGCCCAGACCACGCTGATGAGCGACGGCGCGAGCGTCTACCTGTGCACTTCCAACGACGAGGTGATCGATCTCGTCAGCCGTGGGCAGGGCGTCTTCGGCATCGCCGTTGGCAAGGTGCTGCGCGAGGTGGAGACGAGCCTCGTCGAGCTGGACACCCAAGCCGACGCGATGGACGAGCTCGCCGCGCGCCGTGCCGCGCGCACGCGCGCCAGCTGACCCTCGGCCCTCCGCCACAAAAACGCCCGCTGGTCGGGCGTTTTTCGTTGTCCGGCGGCCCCCGCGCGTGCCGCCCCGGAAAACGGAGGAACCCGAGCCGCCGAGGCCACTTCCGTCCTCCCTTGCCCGCCATTTGGGCACGCCTACTCCTGGAATCCTCCGTTTGTCACCGTCCGGCACTGGCAGCGGACCTCGCGGCAGCGCTGAGAAAACGGAGGAGATTCGGCCGCCCGAGCCGCTGAGAGTCGGAAAGGGAGGAGTGTGTCAACCGAAAGCGCGAAGAATCCTCCCGCTACCGCTACGGAGCGCGAATCGAGCGGTGAGGGTCAGGGAGTGGTCGCGTACTCGCCGAGGCGGGCGGTGCGCAGCACGCGCTCCAGCAGCATGTCGAAGTTGTGCGCCATCTCCTGGGCACTCTCGCCCGGCCAGACGTGAAGCGGCTTCGCCGCGCCCTGCGCCTGCTGCAGCGAGGTGCGCTCCGGCAGCTGGGGGGAGAGCACGAGCGGGCCGAACATGTCGCGCAGCTCCTTGATGCGGAACTGGTGCTCGAGCGACTGGACGCGCGCCCGGTTCACGATGATGCCGAGCGGCTGGAGGCGCGGGGAGAGACCGCGGCGGATCTCCTCGATCGCGCGCAGCGCACGGTCGGCGGCCGCGACGGAGAACAGGCCGGGCTCGGTGACGACGGCGACACGGTCGCTCGCGGCCCAGGCCGTGCGGGTGAGCGCATTCAGCGAGGGTGCGCAGTCGATCAGCACGAGCTCGTAGTCGTGCTCGACGTTCGCCAGCGCCTCCTCGAGCTTCCAGATGTCGCGGATGCTCGGGTGCGGGCCGTCGAAGTTGATGGCCGACGGGCTTCCGATCATCACGTCGATGGTGCCCGAGCGGCCCTTCGTCCAGCCGGACGGGGCGATCGCGGCGCGGACGATCTTCTCTTTGGGGGAGGCGAGCACGTCGGCGACATTGAGGTGTCCGGCGACCTGGATGTCCATGCCGGTGGAGACATCCGACTGCGGATCGAGATCGACCACCAGCGTGCGGAGGCCTTTCGCGAACGCCGCCGATGCCAGTCCGAGCGTCACCGTCGTCTTTCCGACACCGCCCTTGAGGGAGCTAACGCTGAGTACGTGCACGACAGCCACGTTACCTTTACTAGTCTTAGAGAACCTAACCGTTTGCTGTGTGGTGTCGACCCCTGCTCGAAAGGTCCCCATGTTCCGAAAGATCCTCGTTGCCAACCGCGGTGAAATCGCCATCCGGGCTTTCCGGGCCGCGTACGAGCTCGGCGCGCGCACGGTCGCCGTCTTCCCGTACGAAGACCGGAACTCGATGCACCGTCTGAAGGCTGATGAGGCGTACCAGATCGGCGAGCCGGGCCACCCGGTCCGCGCGTACCTGGATGTGAACGAGATCATCCGCGTCGCCCAGGAGTCCGGTGCCGACGCGATCTACCCCGGTTACGGCTTCCTCTCCGAGAACCCCGAGCTGGCCGAAGCGGCCCGCGCGGCCGGTATCGCCTTCATCGGCCCGCGCGCCGAGGTTCTCGAGATGGCCGGCAACAAGGTCACCGCGAAGGAGCACGCCATCGCGGCGGGTGTCCCGGTGCTCAAGTCCACGCCGCCCTCCCGTGACATCGACGAGCTCATCGGCGGGGCCGACGCGATCGGTTTCCCGATCTTCGCCAAGGCGGTCGCGGGCGGCGGCGGGCGCGGCATGCGTCGCGTGAACACGAAGGACGACCTGCGCGCAGCGCTCGAGGAGGCGATGCGGGAGGCGGACAGCGCGTTCGGCGACCCGACCATGTTCCTGGAGCAGGCCGTGCTGCGGCCGCGCCACATCGAGGTGCAGATCCTCGCCGATTCGTCCGGCGACACCATGCACCTGTTCGAGCGCGACTGCTCGGTGCAGCGCCGCCACCAGAAGGTGGTCGAGATCGCGCCGGCCCCGAACCTGTCCGAGGACATCCGTCAGGCGCTCTACCGTGACGCGGTCGCCTTCGCCCGCTCGATCGGATACGAGAACGCGGGAACGGTGGAGTTCCTGCTCGACACGGCGGGCGAGCGCGCCGGCCAGCACGTCTTCATCGAGATGAACCCGCGCATCCAGGTGGAGCACACCATCACCGAGGAGATCACCGACGTCGACCTGGTGCAGTCGCAGATCCGGATCGCCGCGGGGGAGACGCTGGCCGACCTGGGTCTCAGCCAGGAGACCGTGCACATGCGCGGCGCCGCGCTCCAGTGCCGGATCACGACGGAGGACCCGACGGCCGGCTTCCGGCCTGACACCGGCAAGATCACCACGTACCGCTCCCCGGGCGGGGCGGGCATCCGCCTCGACGGCGGGACGATCAACCCGGGTGCGCAGATCAGCCCGCACTTCGACTCCATGCTGGCCAAGCTCATCTGCCGCGGTCGCGACTTCCCTGCCGCGGTGCTGCGCGCCCGGCGCGCCCTGGCCGAGTTCCGCGTCCGCGGCGTCGCCACCAACATCCCCTTCCTCCAGGCCGTCATGGAGGACCCGGACTTCATCGCCGGCAACGTCTCCACCTCCTTCATCGAGGAGCGTCCGGAGCTGTTCCGCGGCCGCGCATCCAAGGACCGCGGCACGAAGGTGCTCAACTGGCTCGCCGACGTCACGGTCAACCAGCCGAACGGCGCCCACCCGGAGACGGCTCACCCGACGGAGAAGTTGCCGAAGATCGACCTGAGCGTTCCGGCGCCGGCCGGTTCGCGGCAGCGTCTGCTGGAGCTGGGCCCGCAGGGCTTCGCGGAGGCGCTGCGGGCACAGAAAGCCCTCGCGGTCACCGAGACGACGTTCCGGGATGCGCACCAGTCGCTGCTGGCGACCCGCGTCCGCACCCGCGACCTGGTCGCGGTCGCGCCGTACGTGGCGCGGATGACGCCGGAACTGCTCTCGGTCGAGGCCTGGGGAGGCGCGACCTACGACGTCGCCCTCCGCTTCCTCGGCGAGGACCCCTGGGAGCGCCTGTCGACCCTGCGCGAGGCGCTGCCGAACATCAACATCCAGATGCTGCTCCGCGGCCGCAACACCGTGGGCTACACGCCGTACCCGACGCAGGTGACCGACGCCTTCGTGCGAGAGGCCGCGGCGACGGGCGTCGACATCTTCCGCATCTTCGACGCCCTCAACGACGTCTCGCAGATGCGTCCGGCGATCGAGTCGGTGCTGGCGACCGGGACGTCCATCGCCGAGGTCGCCGTCTGCTACACCGGTGACCTGCTCGACCCGAACGAAGACCTCTACACGCTCGACTACTACCTGCGTCTGGCCGAGCAGATCGTCGAGTCCGGTGCGCACATCCTGGCCATCAAGGACATGGCGGGCCTGCTGCGCCCCTCCGCCGCCGAGAAGCTCGTGGCCGCGTTCCGCGAGCGGTTCGACCTCCCGGTGCACGTGCACACGCACGACACCCCCGGCGGCCAGCTGGCGACACTGCTGGCGGCATCCCGCGCCGGTGCCGACGCGGTGGACGTGGCGAGCGCGCCGATGGCCGGGACGACGAGCCAGCCGAGCGCGTCCGCCCTGGTCGCCGCGCTCGCGCACACCGAGCGCGACACCGGCATCTCGCTCTCCGCGGTCGAAGACCTCGAGCCGTACTGGGAGGCCGTGCGCCAGGTGTACCGGCCGTTCGAGTCGGGCCTCCCGGGCCCCACCGGCCGCGTCTACAAGCACGAGATCCCGGGCGGTCAGCTCTCCAACCTGCGCCAGCAGGCGAAGGCGCTCGGCCTAGCAGAGGACTTCGAGCTCGTCGAGGACATGTACGCGGCAGCGAACCGCATCCTGGGCCGCATCCCGAAGGTGACGCCGTCCTCGAAGGTCGTCGGCGACCTGGCCCTGCACCTCGCGGCCGTGAAGGCCGACCCGGACGACTTCGCCGAGAACCCGCAGAACTACGACATCCCGGACTCGGTGGTCGGCTTCATGGCCGGTGAGCTCGGCGAGTTGCCGGGTGGATGGCCGGAGCCGTTCCGCACGAAGGTGCTGGCCGGCAAGACGATCAAGGTCGGCGTGGAGGACCTCTCGGCCGACGACGCGTCCGCGCTCGAAGGGTCGAGCGAGGAGCGTCGCGCGACGCTGAACCGCCTGCTGTTCCCCGCCCCGACCCGCATCTACGAGCAGATGCGGGAGCTCTTCGGCGATCTGTCGGTCGTCGACTCCCTCGACTACCTCTACGGCCTCCAGCAGGGCAGCGAGCACGTCATCGAGTTCAGCCGGGGCGTTCGGCTGTACATCGGCCTGGAGGCGATCGGCGAGGCCGACGAGAAGGGGATGCGCACGGTCATGACCACGCTGAACGGCCAATTGCGGCCGGTCTTCGTGCGCGACCGCAGCATCGTCGTCGAGTCGAAGGCGGCCGAGAAGGCGGACTCCGCCAAGCCCGGCCAGGTCGCGGCGCCGTTCTCGGGCGTTGTCACGCTGCAGGTCGCCGTCGGCGACCCGATCGCGGCCGGCCAGGCCGTCGCATCCATCGAGGCCATGAAGATGGAGGCGGCGATCACCGCACCGGTGGCCGGAACGGTCGAGCGGCTCGCCATCCCGAAGACGCAGCAGGTGGACGCCGGCGACCTCATCGTGGTCATCCAGCCCGCCTGACGCAGGGCCAGAACACGGCCGTCGCGCCCCCTCGGGGTCGCGACGGCCTACAATGACGAGTCGCGGGCCGTGTCCGGCACCGCGCGAGACGTAAAGGAGAACGTACGCCGTGGCAGAAGTCCCCGACGCCGACACGCCGGAGGAGCGCACCCCGCGCGACCTCGTGCCGGCCGACGACGAGCTGACGCCGGCGTCCGCCTTCGAGCCTGTCCCATCGCTGGAGGTCGACTCGACACTCAGCATCGACATCGATCTGCCCCCGGTGCCCCCGCGTGAGGTGCCGGAGGACGAGGCCGCGGTCGCGATCGACGACGTCCCGGTCGACCCGGGCTTCGTCCCCTCGCCGACCGAGCCGTCGACCATGTCGGTGGCCATCGTCGCGTCCCGCCTGACCACCACGCCGCCCGAGGCCCCGGCCGGGCTCGCCGCGATCTCCGCCGGCGACGCCCCGCCGCTCCCGCCGAGCGAGCCGTTCGCGGGCTCCCGGCGCGACCGCCTGCGTGGGGAGTCCTCCACGCAGCCCGAGCCGGCCGCGATGCTGACCGCCGACCGCCTGCTCGAAGTCAACCGCAAGACGCGCCCCGGCCCCGAAGGCCCGTGGCAGCGCTTCGTCTACAACATCACCTTCCGCACCGTGAACCTCGGCGACTCCGCCAAGGTGCGCGCCCGCAAGGAGCTCGATCACCGCATCCAGAAGCACTTCGAGGGCGGTGCCCGGTTCGTGCCCGTCCTCACCCGCAAGGGCGGCGTCGGCAAGACCACCGTGACCGCGCTGCTCGGGATGGCGCTGGCCTCGGCCCGCGAGGACCGCATCATCGCCATCGATGCCAACCCGGACCGCGGGACGCTGTCAGAGCGGGTGCCGCGGCAGACCCGGTCCACGGTTCGGGATGTCGTGCACAAGGCGGCGAGCATCGGTGGGTTCACCGACTTCTCGGCCCTCGTGTCGCGGGATGAGACGCGCCTCGACATCCTCGCGTCCGACACCGACCCGATGCTCTCGGAGGCGTTCGACGAGAACGACTACAACGTCGTCGCCGACCTGTCGGCTCGGTTCTACTCGATCGTCCTGACCGACTGCGGCACGGGGATCGTCCACTCCGTGATGCGGGCGACGCTGCAGCGCGCCGACTCGCTGGTCATCGTCTCCGGCGGCAGCGTCGACGAGGCCCGGCTGGCCTCCGAGACACTCACCTGGCTGGAGGCGAACGGCTACGGCGAACTGGTGCGCAACGCGGTCGTCGCGCTCAACACGGCGACGCACGCGACCAACCTGGTCAAGCTGGAGGAGATCGAGGCGCACTTCCGCTCGCGCGTCCGTGAGATCGTCCGCGTCCCGTACGACCCGCAGCTGGCCGCCGGCTCGGTTGTGTCGTGGAAGGACCTCAAGCCGCTGACCCGGCTGTCCGCCCGCACGCTGGCCGCCCTCGTCGTCGAGGGTCTCCCGGCCGAGCGCGACTGAGCCACCCCGACCGTCCCCGCCGTTTTCCGAGGAGTTCCCGTGACCGAGCGTCAGATCCGCCTGTTCGGCGACCCCGTGCTGAAGACCCCGTCGGACCCGATCGGCGAGATCGACGAGGGCGTCCGTGGGCTGGTCGAGGACCTCGTGGACAGCGTCCTCCCTCCGGGCCGCGCCGGCGTGGCCGCACCGCAGATCGGCGTCAACGAGCGCGCGTTCAGCTACAACGTCGACGGCGAGGTCGGGTACGTGATCAACCCGGTGCTCGCCGAGGTGTCGGGCGAGCCCGAGCTGGTCGACGAGGGCTGCCTCTCCGTCCCGGGCCTGTGGTTCCAGACGCTCCGCTACCCGTTCGCGCGGGTGACCGGCATCGACCTGGACGGCAACCCGATCGAGGTCTCCGGCACCGGCGTGCTGGCCCAGGCGCTGCAGCACGAGACGGACCACCTCGAGGGGAAGCTCTACCTGGACCGCCTCGACAAGGAGACCCGCCGCGAGGCGATGCGTCAGGTGCGCGAGTCCGACTGGTTCTGACGCGAGGTGCTCGCACCTACGCGGGCTTACGGCGTGTCGCGAACGTCTGCGAGCACCTCGCGGTGCGCGTGGTCGGCCCGCGCCTAGGATGACCGTATGCGAATTGCGGTCACAGGAGGATCGGGCAAGCTCGGACGCACGGTGGTGCGCGAGCTGCGGGCGGCGGGGGATGAGGTCATCTCCCTCGATGCGACCGGGGAGCGCGGCCCGGGGTTCGTCCGGGTCGACCTGACCGACTACGGTCAGACGATCGACGCGATCCTGGGTGTGAACGACCAGCACGACGGCTTCGACGCGATCGTGCACCTGGCCGCCATCCCGGCACCGGGCATCCTGAGCGACGTGGCGACGTTCCACAACAACATCCGGGTCACCTACAACGTGTTCCAGGCCGCGCGCCGCGCCGGCATCCGCAACGTCGTCTACGCATCGAGCGAGACCGTGCTGGGGCTGCCGTTCGACGTGCCGCCGCCGTACATCCCCGTCGACGAGGACTACCCGGCACGCCCGGAGAGCACCTACTCGCTGGTGAAGCACCTCGAGGAGCAGATGGCGATCCAGCTGGTCCGCTGGGATCCGGCGCTGAAGATCGTCGCCCTCCGCTTCTCGAACGTGATGGACCCCGAGGACTACGCCGCCTTCCCGGCGTTCGACGGGGACGCGCGTGCGCGCAAGTGGAACCTGTGGGGCTACATCGACGGCCGGGACGGCGCCCAGGCCATCCGCCGAGCACTGGAGTGGGACACGACCGGTTTCGACCGCTTCATCATCGCCGCAGCCGACACCGTGATGAGCCGCCCCAACGAGGAACTGGTCGCGGAGGTCTTCCCCGGCGTCTCGCTGAAGCGCGAACTCGGCACCAACGACACCCTGCTCTCCATCGACAAGGCGCGCCGCATCCTCGGCTACGCTCCCCAGCACACCTGGCGCGACGAGGTCTGACGCTAGCGGTAGATCTCTCGGCGATGCCCGAGGTCGATGACGACCACAAGAAGGACGTCGTCTTCGACGGTGTAGAGGACGCGGTAGTCGCCAACGCGCACTCGAAAGCCGGGACGGCCTCGCAAAGCGGTCGTGCCAGGGGGTCGTGGGTCCTGCGCCAGCAGGGCGATGACGCCTTGGATGCGGGGAAGGTGCTGCCGGTCGATCTTCCGGAGGGCGCGCACCGCCGCCGGGCGCAGTTCGATCCGGTAACTCATGCGAGACCGAGGTCGGCCTTCACCTGGTCCCAAGGGATGTTCGTGCCCTCTTCCGCGATTGCGGCGTCGTAAGCGGCGGCATCCTCGATGTCTTCGAGTGCCTCCATCAGCCGGTCGTACTCCTGTGGGCTGACGATCACCGCCGCCCGCTCTCCGCGGCGCTCGATGGCCACAGGGCCGTGAGCGGCGCGCTCGATGACCTCGGCCAGGTGGTTGCGCGCTTCCGCTGCGCTGACGACGTCCATACGGCAATTGTACATTTGTGCCCCTCAAATGTACAAAGGTGTCGATTGATCGGAGCGGCTCAGTGGGCCAGCGAGAAGCCCTGCGTGCTCGGGTTGTCGCTGTAGAGGCCGTCGATGACGTCGGCGAAGTCGGCCAGGATGACGTTGCGCTTGATGCTCAGCTTCGGCGTCAGGTGCCCGCTCGCCTCGCTCAGCTCGGTGGCGAGCACGACGAACTTGCGGATGCTCTCCGCGCGGGAGACGCCGGCGTTCGCGTGGTCGATGGCGCGCTGGATCTCGGCGTGCACGGCCGGGTTCACCGACGCCTCCGCCAGCGTCATGTCCTTGTCCTCGCCGTTGTTGGCGAGCCAGGTGGGCAGCATCTCCGTGTCGAGCGTGACCAGCGCCGAGATGAAGGGCTTCTGGTCACCGACAACGATCACCTGACTGACCAGCGGGTTGGCGCGGATCGGGTCCTCGAGCGCCGCCGGGGAGACGTTCTTGCCGCCCGCCGTGACGATGATCTCCTTCTTGCGGCCGGTGATGGTGAGGAAGCCGTCCTCGTCGAACGATCCGATGTCGCCCGTGCGGAACCAGCCGTCCTCGAACGCGGCAGCTGTCGCCTCCGGGTTCTTCCAGTACTCCTTGAAGACGTTGATGCCGCGCACCTGGATCTCGCCGTCGTCGGCGAGCCGGAGGTCGACGCCGGGGAGTGCCGGGCCGACCGTGCCGATCCGGAACGAGTCCGGCCGGTTCACCGTGGCCGGCGCCGTCGTCTCGGTGAGACCGTAGCCTTCCAGGATCTTGATGCCGAGGCTATGGAAGAAGTGGCCGAGGTGCGAGCCGAGCGGAGCGGAGCCTGACACCGCGAACTTCACGCGCCCGCCCATCGCCGCACGCAGCTTCGAGTACACGAGCCGGTCGTAGAGGGCGAACTTCAGCTTCAGGCCGAACGGCACCGAGCCGGCCTCGACCGCCTTGGAGTGCTCCACGGCGACCTCCGCCGCCGCACGGAAGATCTTGCCGCGTCCGCCGCTCTCCGCCTTCTGCTCCGCCGAGTTGTAGACCTTCTCGAACACGCGTGGCACCGCGAGGAGGAACGTCGGCTTGAAACTCGCCAGCGCCGGAAGCAGCTGCTTGGTGTCGGCCTGGTGGCCCACCTTCACCCCGCCGGTCACGCAGAGGACCGCGATGAACCGCGCGAAGATGTGCGCGGTCGTGATGAACAGCAGAGTGGATGCGCCGCTCTGCACGACATCCTTCAGCGCCTCGGCCGAGTTGCGGCAGAGTTCGACGAAGTTGGAGTGGGTGAGGACGCATCCTTTCGGACGTCCCGTCGAGCCGGAGGTGTAGATCAGGGTGCCGATGTCGGAACCCTTGGCGATCCGGCGCCGGCGCTCGATCTCCTCGTCCGGGACGTCCCGCCCGGCGGCGGCGAGCTTGTCGAGGTCGCCCAGATGCAGCTGCCACACCGTGTGGATGAGCGGAAGCTCCGGGTGCACCTCGTCGAAGCGCGCGTGCATCTCCGCGGTCTCGAGGAAAACCGCGATGGCACCCGAGTCGGACATGTTCCACTGCACCTGCGTGGGGGAGGAGGTCTCGTAGATGGGCACCAGCACCGCACCCGCGAACCAGGTCGCGAAGTCGATCAGCGTCCACTCGTAGCGGGTCTTCGACATCAGCCCGATTTTGTCGCCCGGCTGGATGCCGGCGGCGACCAGACCCTTCGCCAGCGCGATGACCTGGTGGTAGAACTCCGCGGTCGTCACGTCCTTCCATCCCGCGCCGTCCGGAAGGCTGAACAGCGGCTGGTCGGGGGTTTGCGCCATCCGCTGCACGAGCAGGTCGGTCGCGTTCGCGTCAGGGTCTGCTGCGACGATGGCGGGGGTTTCGATCAGGTTCACGGTAGCTCCCTCGATACCGGGCGGGCGGACATCCGGCCGAATGGCTTCGACCGAAGGGGTTGATTACACTCTAGATGGTCCTGCCGGAGGTCGACCTCGACCCGGTCGGGACCATCTCCACGCCCGCGCTCAGGAAGGCCACACGTGCACGCGATCGGCATCGACATCGGCGGGACCAAGATCGCGGGCGCCCTGGTGGATGAGCTCGGAACGATCGTGCGCGAAGACCGCGTGCCCACCGACGCCAGCCGTCCGGAGGAGATCGAGAACGCGGTCGTCGCGATGATCGAGCGGCTCTCCGACGGCCCCGAGGAAATCGCGGGCGCCGGAGTCGCGGCGGCCGGCTTCATCGACGCGGCGCAGTCCACCGTCTACTACGCGCCGAACATCAGCTGGCGACACGAGCCGTTCCGCGAGAAGCTCGAGAACCGGATCGACCTCCCGGTGCTGATCGAGAACGACGCCAACGCGGCGGGCTGGGCGGAGTTCCGGTACGGCGCCGGCCGCTTGGTCTCCGACATGGTCGTCCTCACCATCGGCACCGGCGTCGGCGGCGCCATCGTCAGCAACGACCGGCTGTTCCGCGGCGGCTTCGGCGCGGGAGCCGAGATCGGGCACATGCGCGTGGTGCCCGGCGGGCTGCCCTGCGGCTGCGGCGCCCACGGCTGCATCGAGCAGTACGGATCGGGACGCGCTTTGCAGCGGATGGCGAACGAGCTCGCCGACGCCGGCGGAATCGGGCAGGCGCTGGCGGACGTGCGCTTGCGCACCGGTGCACTCACCGGCCACGACATCAGCGCGCTCATCAGCGCGGGCGACCCGGGCGCGCTTGCCGCGCTGCGCCAGCTCGGCGACTGGCTCGGCCAGGCCTGCGCGAGCCTCGGCGCCATCCTCGACCCGCAGCTGTTCGTGTTCGGTGGTGGTGTCGCCCAGGCCGGCGAGCTGCTGCTCGAGCCGATCCGCCAGGCCTACCTGGAGAACCTGCCGGCGCGCGGGTTCCATCCGGAGCCGGAGTTCGCCATCGCCGAGCTCGTGAACGACGCCGGGGTCGTGGGTGCCGCCGACCTGGCGCGCCTGCACGCCTCCTCGCTCTAGGACGCCGCGGGGGATAGGCTTCGGTGCGATGTTCTACTGGCTGATGAAGTACGTGGTGGTGGGACCGCTGCTGCGCGGCATCTTCCGGCCCTGGGTCGTCGGCCTGGAGAACATCCCAGGGGACGGCCCGGTCATCCTGGCCAGCAACCATCTCTCGTTCATCGATTCGGTCTTCCTGCCGCTCGAGGTCGAACGCCGCGTCTCCTTCCTGGCGAAGAGCGACTACTTCACCCGGCGGGGCCTGCGCGGCTGGGCGACCAAGGCGTTCATGAATGCGACGGGTCAACTTCCCATCGACCGCTCGGGCGGCAAGGCGTCGGAAGCCTCCCTCAACACGGGGCTCCGGGTGCTCGCTCGAGGAAAGGTCCTCGGCATCTACCCCGAGGGCACCCGCAGCCCCGACGGCAAGCTCTACCGGGGACGGACGGGCGTCGCCCGGATGATCCTGGAAGCCGGCGTCCCGGTCGTCCCCGTCGCCATGGTGGACACCGCGAAGATCATGCCGATCGGCCGCCGGCTCCCCAAGATCGGGCGGATCGGCATCATCATCGGCGAGCCGCTCGACTTCTCCCGGTTCGACGGGATGGAGGGCGACCGCTTCATCCTGCGCTCGGTCACCGACGAGATCATGTACGAGCTGCAGCGGCTCGGAGAGCAGGAGTACGTCGACGTCTACGCCAGCACCGTCAAGGAGAAGCGGGCGACGCTGTCACAGTAGGACGGACCGTCATCCTTTCGCGATAGGCTCGGATATCCCAACCATCCCGAGTGAGCGGAAGACCAGTGCTACAGACCACAGAGCCCGTCGTGCGACCTGACGAGTCCGTGATCGAGGGCCTGGAGTATTGGCGCACGCTCGCGATCAAGCAGCAGCCGCAGTGGCCGGACCAGGAGGCCGCTGCCGCCGCTTCCGCCGAGATCGCGACGCTGCCGCCGCTCGTCTTCGCCGGCGAGGTCGACCAGCTGCGGGCACGTCTGGCACGCGCCGCCAGCGGGCAGGCGTTCCTGCTGCAGGGCGGCGACTGCGCCGAGACCTTCGCGGGCGCCACGGCCGATGCGATCCGCAACAGGGTCAAGACGGTGCTGCAGATGGCGGTCGTGCTGACCTACGGCGCATCCGTGCCGGTCATCAAGATGGGCCGCATGGCCGGGCAGTTCGCCAAGCCGCGGTCCAGCGACACCGAGACCCGCAACGGCGTGACCCTTCCCGCCTACCGCGGCGATATCGTCAACGGCTACGACTTCACGCCCGAGTCGCGCCAGGCCGACCCGCGCCGGCTGGTGCAGGGGTACCACACCGCCGCCTCCACCCTGAACCTCATCCGTGCCTTCACTCAGGGTGGCTTCGCCGACCTCCGTCAGGTGCACAGCTGGAACAAGGGCTTCGCGGCGAACCCCGCCAACCAGCGGTACGAGGGTCTGGCGCGCGAGATCGACCGGGCCATCAAGTTCATGGAGGCGGCGGGCGCCGACTTCGACGAGCTCACGCGGGTGGAGTTCTACTCCAGCCACGAGGCGCTGCTGATGGACTACGAGCGTCCGATGACGCGCATCGACTCGCGCACCGGGACGCCGTACAACACCTCGGCGCACTTCGTCTGGATCGGCGAGCGGACGCGCGAGATCGATGGTGCGCACGTCGACTTCCTGTCGCGGGTGCGCAACCCGATCGGTGTGAAGCTGGGCCCGTCGACCTCGCGCGATGACATGCTGCGCCTGATCGACAAGCTCGACCCCGAGCGCGAGCCCGGCCGTCTGACGTTCATCACCCGCATGGGTGCCGGCACGATCCGGGACGCGCTGCCCCCGCTGCTCGACGCGATCAAGCGTACGGACGCGAAGCCGCTCTGGGTCACCGACCCCATGCACGGCAACGGCCTGACCACCCCGAACGGCTACAAGACGCGGCGCTTCGACGATGTCGTCGACGAGGTGAAGGGCTTCTTCGAGGCGCACCGCGCGGCAGGGACGAACCCGGGCGGGATCCACGTCGAGCTGACCGGCGACGACGTGACCGAGTGCCTGGGCGGCTCCGAGCACATCGACGAGGCGACCCTCGCCACGCGCTACGAGTCGCTCTGCGACCCGCGCCTGAACCACATGCAGTCCCTCGAGCTGGCCTTCCTGGTCGCCGAGGAGCTGTCGGCCGCCCGGACCGACTGACGCACATCACGAACGGAGGAGTCCGGCGGCCGCCGTGCCGCCGGACTCCTCCGTTTGCGTCGTAAGGCTCGATCCCGGAGCGCGTCTCCTCCGGTTGCCACGGGCGTCGGGAAACGGAGGATGGTCCGAGGCAACTCACCGTTGCTGGAGCGGAAAGGAGGTGGGTTGCCACTTACCCGGCCCGGAACTCCTCCGTTTGCGGCGCCTGCGTGTCCGGGCGCCTGCCGGCGGCTAGAAGCCGGCGAAGTTGATGCTGATGCTGGAACCCTTGGGCTGCTGCGTTCCGGCGCCGGGGGTGATCTTCGAGACGACGAAGGCGGTCGGTGCCACGTCCGCGATCGCACTGTACTTGAGCGTGAAGCCGGCGTCGGTCAAGGCCTTCTTGGCGTCGGCCCAGTTCTTGCCGACCACATCCGGCACACTGACCGGTTCGGGGCCCTTCGACGTCTCCAGCAGGAGCGTGTCGCCCGGGCGCACCGGGTCGTGCTGCGGATGCGCGGCGATGACATCGCCCTGAGCGACGGTGTCGCTGTAGCTCTGCGGCCCGGCGGACGTGAGGAGGCCGACCTTGGTGAGCGCGGCGGAGGCGTCGGCCACCGACTTGCCCGCCACGTCCGGGATGGCACCCGACGAGACGACCAGGTTGACCGCGGCCGCCTCGAAGTAGGAGCCGCCGCCCGAGATGTCCGCACCATTGTCGGCCCGGCTGGCCGAAAGCACCGTGTTCGCCGCCGCCTTTCCGTCGAACTGCTGCGTGACAGTGCCGACTTTCGCGCCGACGTCGGTGATCGACTTCTTGGCGGCGTCCACGTTCTGACCGGCGAGAGCCGGGATGTCGACCGGCTTCGGCCCCTGCGACACACGCAGGGTCACCGTGCTGCCCCGCCCGGCGCGTGCACCGGCGCCCGGGTCGGTGCTTGACACCATCCCCTTGGCGATGGTGGTGCTGTATTCGGGCGCCTGGGCGGCCTTGAAGCCGAGCTTCTGCAGCTGCGTCGTCGCGGCATCCGGAGCCGTGTTCACGACGTTCGGGATGGCGATCAGCGAGCCGGGGCCGGCACCGAAGTACCAGCCGGTGCCTCCCGCGAGACCCGCGAGCAGCATGACCAGGGCGAACAGCCACCAGCCTTTCGACCGGCGCTTGGCCGCCGCCTGGGTGAGTGTCGCCGTGGCGGCGGGCGTGCTGGACGCCACCTGCTGCCGGATGGCCGGGTTGATGATCTGGGTGTCGCCGGCGTCGACGTCGAGGGCCGGGGAGAGCACCATGGTCGGCTGCAGCACCGCCTCGCCGCGGAGTGCCTTCTCGGCCTCCAGGAGGCGGTCGAGCATCTCGCGGGCATCGCGCGGCCGGCGGTCGGGGTCTTTCTCTGTCGCCCAGAGGACGAGCTCGTCGAGTTCGGCCGGAACCGCGGGGTTCTTCGCGCTCGGTGCGGGCACCGCGTCGTTGGCGTGCTGGTAGGCGATCTGCATCGGCTGCTCGCCCTTGAACGGCTGCTCGCCGGTGAGCATCTCGTACATCATGATGCCGAGGGCGTAGATGTCGCTGCGTGCGTCGGCGATGCCGCGGGTGACGAGCTCGGGGGAGAGGTAGGCGATGGTGCCGAGGAGCGCCTGCCCGGTCGCCGTGTTGGCCGACGCGGCGCGCGCCAGGCCGAAGTCGCCGATCTTGATCCGTCCGTCGTCGGCCAGCAGCACGTTCTCGGGCTTCAGGTCGCGGTGGACGATTCCCGCCTTGTGCGCGGCGGCGAGGCCGGAGAGCACCGCCTCCATGATGTCGATGGTCTGCTCGGAGGTGAGCTTGCCGTAGTCCTTGAGCAGGTCGCGCAGCGTGATGCCCGGCAGGTACTCCATGACCAGGTAGGCCATGTCCGAGTCCTGACCCTGATCGAAGACGTTGACCACATTGGGATGCGCGAGTCGCGCAGCCGAGCGGGCCTCCTGCACGAAGCGGCTCTTGAAGGTGGAGTCGTCGGCCAGGTGCCCGTGCATGATCTTGATGGCGACGCGGCGCTCCAGGCGCAGGTCGGTGGCCAGATAGACCGTGGCCATGCCGCCGCGGGCGATCCGGGAGCGCACCTGATAGCGGCCGTCGATGAGACGGCCGATCATCGGGTCGGTCTGGCTCGTGGTCACGGATCGAGTCTAGGGAACGTCGGGTGCGGGAACCCTGCAAAACACCGGTGGAGGCAAGGCCTGTGACCGGGCTGTGACATTCTGCGTCAGCCCAGCTGGGCCAGCCACGCCCGCGCCGACGTCTCCCACTTGGCGTAGGCGTCGGGGAAGGCGGAGATCTGGACGGCCTGAGCGGCCTGCGTCACGCTCATCGAGGTCCAACCGGAGATGTCGAGGAGGCCGCGTGTGTGCCCCTGGTTCGGGTTTCCGGGGCCGCCGTAGAAGGCGAGTGTGGCGCGTGCGGGGTCGAGCACCTGGTCGGGCGTTCCCCAGCCGGTGCTGGGCCGCTGCTGGAACAGTCCGAGCGAGTCGCGGTCGCCATAGCGGACATTTCGGAGGCCGGACTCCTGCGCGGCCGCAGCCAGGGCGATGACGATGCCCTGGTCGGGGACGCCGCGCTCGCGGCCGATACGGATGATGAGCTGGGCGTTGGCGCGCATCTCGTCGCTGAGGGCGACCACCTGGCCGGCCGAGGCGGCGGGCAGCGGAGCGGGAGCGACCACCGGCGCGGCCACGACGGGCGCGGCAGCCGGCGCGGGCGCGGCGGGCGTGTTCAGTGCGGCCGTCGTCATGCCCGGGATGCTCACCTTCTGCCCGGGGAAGATCAGGCTGGACGCTGTGAGGCCGTTGGCGGCGAGGACGGCTCGCGACGTCACTCCGAACCGGCCGGCGATTCCGCTGATCGTGTCGCCGCGGGCGACCGTGTACGTCGTCCCGGTAGAAGCCGGCGTCGGTGCGGCCGGAGCCGGCGCGGCCGGAGCCGCGGCAGGAGCGCTCTGCGCCGGTCCGGTCAATGCCAGCACCTGCCCGGGGAAGATCAGGCTCTTCCAGCTCAGGCCGTTCATCGTGAGGAGGGCGGCGGTGGAGAGACCGAAGCGGGCGGCGATGCCCGAGACGGTGTCTCCGGACTGGACGCGGTACGTCGCGGGCGCCGCGGCGACACCGGTGCGGGCCGGGGAGACGTCCGCGCCGCGCGAGATGGTGCTCGTGATGGTCGCGCGCTGCAGTGCGCTCGCCTCGCCGGTGTCGCCCGCGTGGTCGGTGGTCGTGTCCTCCCTCGGCGCGGCGTGCGCCGGGGCCACGAGGTTGAGGGTCACGGCGAGCGAACTCACCAGAGCGATCGGGACGGTCCCCAATGCGCCGCGGATCCGACCGGTGTCTGCCAGAGCCATACGACCCCCTGTTCGAGTGACACGACGAGATCCCCACGCTGGCACACAAGTGCATTGGAGTCAACGCAAGTGACGCATGTGACATGAGTTTACCTGATCGTAACAATTGCCCGAATGTGCGGAACCTCCCGAATCGTGGCACGCTGGAGGGGTGACCGAGCACGTCCAGACCACCGAGTGGTTGACCGTCCCCGACCTCGTCGAGCAGTTGGGCCTGAGCGTGAGCCGGGTCCGTCGGCTGATCGAGGACCGCCACCTCGCCGCCAAGCGCGTGGACGGGGTCCTGAAGGTCCCCGCGTCCTTCGTGCGCGACGGCCAGCCGCTCAGCGAGCTGCGGGGCACGCTGATCGTCCTCGGCGACGACGGCTTCACCGACGACGAGGCGGTGGACTGGCTGCTCTCCGAGGAGGAGAGCCTCGGGACGTCGCCGATCGAGGCGCTCCGCGCCGGCCGCAAGGCGGAGGTCCGCCGGGTGGCCCAGGCCCTGGCCTGACCGCGGCCGCGGCCACGGGCCCTGTCTGCGGTAGTTCGTCACGCCTGCGGGCGCGCGAACATGCGCAGACGTGACGTAGCGACGCAGACGCGCGTCAGGAGGTTCGGCGCGTCACCGTGACCGCGAGGTCGCGGAGCTGGGCCGCCGCAGCCGCGCCGATCGGCGCAGCGTCGAGGGCCGCGATCGCGCGCTCGACGTTGTTCGCGATCATCCGCTCCACGGTCTCGACCGCGCCGGACTCCCGGATGGTCAGCTGCATGGTCCGGATCTGCTCCGGCGTGAGGTCCGGGTCGCCGAGCAGCTCGTCGAGCGCCGCACGCGCGCCGGACGGGATGGCCTGCCGGGTGAGCGCGATGAGAACGGTGCGCTTTCCCTCCCGGAGGTCGTCGCCGCTCGGCTTCCCGGTGACCTCCGCGTCGCCGAAGACCCCGAGCAGGTCGTCCCGCAGCTGGTACGCGATGCCCAGGGGGAGGCCGAAGTCGCGCAGTGACTGCAGCTGGCCCACCGTCGCCCCGGCGAGGCTCGCGCCGATGAGCAGCGGTGACTCGATGGAGTACTTCGCCGACTTGTAGACGATCACGCGCTCGGCTCGGGCGAGCTGGTCGGAGTCCGGCCGTCCGGCCCAGCCGATCTCCTCGAAGATGTCGAGGTACTGGCCGGCGGTCACATCCAGCCGCATCCGGTTGAACTCGGCGCGGGCCGCCCGGCGTGCGGACGCGCTGACCAGTTGGCTGAGGCCGTCGTCGAAGAGCTCGTCGCTCAGGATGAGGAGCAGGTCGCCGAGGAGGGTCGCCGCTCCTGTACCGAACGACGCAGCCGAGCCGCCCCATTCCTCGTCGCCGTGCAGCCGCTCGAAACGTTTGTGCGCTGCGGGCGCGCCCCTGCGGGTGTCGGAGTTGTCGATCAGGTCGTCGTGGACGAGCGCGGCCGCGTGGAAAAGCTCGAGAGCGCTCGCCACGGAGACCACCGCGTCGAGCGGTCCGCCCGCAGTGATGGCGCCTCCAACGGAGTCGTGGTCGAAGGAGTCGTCGGAGCTGCGAACCGCCTGCCATCCCCAGAAGCAGAACAAGGCACGGAACCGCTTGCCGCCGCTGAGAAAATCCCTTGAGAACGCCGCGACGGGAGCGAGCTCGTCGGCGATGGAGACGAGAATAGAGGCACGCGCATCGAAGAATCCATCGATTCTTGACTGGATGAGGTCGACGAATCGGATGCTTTCAGACACACGCCTAGCCTAGCCAGACCGGCGAGACTAGAATCAGGCTCACCTAGCCTCGAACCCGTGAGAAAGAGGGGGAATCGGATGCCGCTTTCGGAACACGAGCAGCGCCTCCTCGAAGAGATGGAACGCAGTCTCTATCAGAACGATGCAGATTTCGTCGCCAAGGTCGGCGGCAAGCGGGCACGGCCGGCTTACCGATCGATCGTCCTCGGCATTCTGCTCGCCGTCGTGGGCATTGCGGTGCTCGTGGTCGGCGTCTACTTCCGGCAGCCCCTCGTGGGCATCCTGGGCTTCATCGTGATGTTCGTCGGCGTCCTGGTGGCGATAGCCCCGGGCAAGCGCGTCGCGGTCGAGCCGGGCGCACCGGATCCGAAGGGCGCGAAAGCTCGCGGCGGCCAGCCCGGTTTCATGGATCGCATGAACGACCGCTGGGAAAAGCGCAACGACGGCGGCGAGGGCTAGCCGCTCCACTCCGCTCCACCAGCTCTCAGACGAAGGGCCGATCTCCGGATCGGCCCTTTTTTCATGCCCATCCGGCATCCCAGGCGCTCCATTTTCCTCCACCGCCGAAATCCGCGTGATTTCGCGGCTCGACGTACCCACTTCGGGGCAATTGGTGACTTTTGCGCGACATTGTGGATGAGAGTGGAGTAAAGTGGAGGTCACACCGCAACCTGGGCCGGAGAGTGGGGGTGGCAGCCGATGTTCCTCGGTACGCACGCTCCCAAACTCGACGAGAAGGGGCGCATCATCCTTCCCGCCAAGTTCCGGGACGAGCTCGCGTCCGGGCTCGTCTTCACCCGCGGCCAGGAGCACTGCGTCTACGTCTTCTCGCAGCGTGAGTTCGAGGCGCTGCACGAGAAGATCCGCCAGGCGCCGGTGACGAGCAAGCAGGCCCGCGACTACCTGCGCGTCTTCCTCTCCGGGGCGAGCGCGGAGGTCCCGGACAAGCAGAACCGCGTGACCATCCCGGGCGCGCTGCGCTCGTACGCGGGATTGGATCGCGACCTGGTCGTGATCGGCGCGGGCAGCCGCGCGGAGATCTGGGACGCCACCGCCTGGGAGACCTACCTGGCCGAGCAGGAAGCGGCGTTCGCGAATACGGAGGAGGAGGTGATTCCGGGACTGTTCTGAGCCGCTAAGTCCCTGACGCCGGACTCCCAGCCATACGCCCTGACACCACTTCCCCGGTGTCAGGTCGGAATGGATGGGGATCCGGAACCAGGGGCGGCGGCCCGTCCCGAACGGCCATGAGCGACGACACTTCCCGCATCCACACCCCGGTCCTCCTGGAGCGCTGCATCGAGCTGCTCGGCCCCGCCCTGCTGCGGCCCGGCGCCGTCTTCGTGGACGCCACGCTCGGGATGGGCGGACACTCCGCAGGCATCCTGGAGCGTTTCCCGGATGCCACACTGGTCGGCCTGGACCGCGACCCCGAGGCGCTGGCGATCGCGGGGGAGCGGCTGGAGCGGTTCGGGAATCGGGTCCACCTCGTCCACACGGTCTACGACGGGATCCGCGAGGCGATCGACGGCCTCGGCTTCGACGCGGTCGACGGCGTGCTGTTCGACCTCGGTGTGTCCTCCCTGCAGCTCGACCGGGTGGAGCGCGGGTTCTCGTACTCGAAGGACGCCCCGCTCGACATGCGGATGGACGGCACCAGCGACCTGACCGCCGAGACGGTGCTCGCCGAGTACTCCGAAGCGGACCTGCGCCGCATCTTCCGTGACTACGGCGAGGAGAAGCTGGCCGGCCGGTACGCCGCGCGCATCGTCGAGGCACGGGAGCGCGAGCCGCTGACCCGCTCGGCGCAGCTCGTCGACCTGATCACCAAGGCGACCCCGGTCGCCGTGCAGCGCCAGGGACACCCGGCGAAGCGGGTCTTCCAAGCGCTCCGCATCGAGGTCAACCAGGAGCTGGCGGTGCTGCAGCGCGCCATCCCGGCCGCCATCGACGCGCTCAACGTGGGCGGCCGGATCGTGGTCGAGGCGTACCAGTCGCTTGAGGACCGCATCGTCAAGCGCGAACTGCAGGCGCGATCCACGTCCAGCGCTCCGGCCGGCTTGCCTGTCGAGCTTCCGGAGCACCGCCCCGAACTGAAACTGCTGATCCGCGGCGCCGAGCTGGCGGACGACGACGAGAAGGCCGCCAACCCCCGTGCCACCCCGGTGCGCCTGCGGGCGGCCGAGCGGGTCCGCGCCGCGAACATCACCACCACCGATCAGACGAGGAGGCGCCCATGAGCACCAACCTGGCAGCAGCCGTTGCGGCGCCGAACCGCAAACGGCCCGCGGCGCTGTGGAACGGCGGCGCCCTCCCCGCACCGGTGGAGGAGCCGAAGCGCACCCATCTGGAGGTGGTGCCGACCCGGTCGCAGCGCCGGGCTCGTCCGCGTGCCCTGTATGCGGCCGTCTCCGTCGGCGCTCTGCTCGCGATCGTGGTGGCGCAGCTGCTGCTGAGCATCGGAATCTCGCAGGGCGCCTACCAGCTGAACTCGCTGCAGGCCACCCAGACGCAGCTCCAGCGGTCGTACCAGGCCGTCTCGGAGGACCTCAACCGGGTGTCCTCGCCGCAGAACCTGGCGGCGAACGCCAACGCGCTCGGGATGGTCAGCAACAGCAGTCCGGCGTACCTGCGCCTCTCGGACGGCGCGGTGCTCGGCGCGCCGCTGCCCGCAACCGGAGCCGCCGGAACGGTGACCGGCACGCAGGGCAACCTGGTGCCGAACTCGCTGCTCGCGGGCGTCCCGCTGGTCACTCAGGCGCAGGCCCAGACGCCGGCGACCCAGGCGCCGGCCGCGCAAGCTGGGAATTCCGCAACCCCGGGTGCCGCTACCGCGCCCAAGACCGCCCCGACCGTACCGTTGCAAGGAGCGTTGCCGACCCCGGTGACGCACTGACGACGGAACGGGCGCGCGCATGGTCGGCAACAAGATGCTGCGGCGGCGGACCGCCGTGACGGTTCTCGCCGTCGCCGCGACCGTCGCCATCCTCGGCGCGAAGCTCGTCGACATCCAGGTGGTCCGCGCGGACGATCTGCAACGCGAGTCGGTGAAGGCCAAGGAAGTGTCGAGTCCGCTTCTCGGCGACCGCGGCGACATCGTGGACGCCAACGGCACCATCATGGCGACCACCATCTACACGTACACCGCCGCAGCCTCCCCGTCGGACGCCGTCCAGGGCGGCCGCGACAAGATGGTCGCGGCGGCGGCGAAGATCGGCGCGATCACCGGGCAGGGCGGCGACGCGGTCGTGGCTCTGCTCGACGGTGCCCTCAAGGACAACCCGAAGTCGAAGTACGTGCTGATCAAGTCCGGGATGGATGTGGCCGCTTTCGACAAGCTGGACAAGCTCCCGTATCCCTGGCTCACCTTCACCAAGAAGCAGGCGCGCAGCTACCCGAACGGTGCCGTCGCCGGCAGCCTGCTCGGCTTCCTCTCCCAGGGCGGCAACTCGGGTCTGGAGGACAGCGAGAACGGCTGCCTCGCGGGCGTCGACGGCGAAGAGACGTACCAGCGCGGCGCCGACGGCGTCGCCATCCCGGGCAGCACGGTCGTGCAGAAGCAGGCGAAGGACGGCGGCACCCTCACGCTGACCCTCGACAGCGACCTCCAGTGGTTCGCCGAGCAGACGTTGGCCCAGCAGGTCGGCGCGACCGGGTCGAAGTTCGGTTTCGTCACGGTCGCGGAGGCCAAGACCGGCAAGATCAAGGCGATCGCGCAGTGGCCGGCCCTCGACCCCAACAACATCAGTGCGACCGACCCGTCCTTCTGGCGCCTGCAGCCGTTCACCGATCCGCGAGAGCCGGGCTCGACCTTCAAGGCGCTGACCGCGGCGATGCTGATCGACCAGGGCAAGGCGACTCCGGCGACCCAGGTGCTCGCACCGTATTCGTGGAAGTCCGGCAACGGCGCGGACCTGCACGACTCCGGTTACCACGACCCGCTGCGGCTGACGCTGACCGGCGTGCTGATGATGTCGTCCAACACCGGCATGTCTCAGCTGGGCCGCGCGCTGAGCGACCAGACGCGGTACGACTACCTCCAGAAGTTCGGGATCGGCGAGCCGACGGGTCTGGCGTACCCGGGCGAGTCGGACGGGCTCCTGAACCCGGTGAAGGACTGGGACGACCAGACCAAGTACGCCACCATGTTCGGTCAGGGCGTCTCGGCGACGCAGCTGCAGATGGTGGATGCGTACCAGGCGCTGGCCAACGGCGGCACCCGCATCCCGCTGTCGATGGTGGAGGGCTGCCAGCACCCGGACGGCTCCGTCACCGACGTCCCGAACACCAAGCCGACGCCGGTCGTCTCCGCCCAGACGGCCGCCACGACGCTCGGGATGATGGAGTCGATCGTCACCAGCGGCGAGCTGAAGAAGCAGCTGCAGATTCCCGGCTACCGCATCGCTGCGAAGACCGGAACGGCCCAGCAGCCGGACGGGAAAGGCGGCTACCTGCCGTCGTACTACGTCTCGGTGATGGGCGTCGCTCCGGTCGACGATCCGCAGTACGTCGTTTCGGTCAACCTCGGGTTCCCGACTACCATTACTTCGTCGGCTGCTGCCGCTCCGCTGTTCCACACGATCATGAGTCAGGTGCTGAAGACCTACCGGGTGAAGCCCTCCACGTCGAGCCCGGCCGACTATCCCCCCTACTACTGAACCCGACTACGGAAAGTGAGCCTCGTGACAGGACCGGCGCCCTCTTCTTTGCGCCCCGAGCATCCCGTCGCCCGCCCGCTCGCCCAGCTGGTCGCGGAGTTCGGGCTGGATTCGCGCGGCGACCTCGACGGCGTCGAGGCCACCGGTGCTGCGCTGGCGAACTCCGCCGTCGAGCCCGGCGACCTCTATGTCGGCGTCCCCGGCCGGAACTCCCACGGCGCGAGCTATGCGGCTGCGGCTGCCGAGGCGGGGGCCGTCGCCGTGCTGACCGACGAGGAGGGCGCGACGCTCGCGGCCGACTCCGGGCTGCCGGTCATCGTCACGCCGGATCCCCGTGCAGCGCTCGGCGCCGTGTCCGCCTGGATCTACCGCACCGACGAGAACGCGGCCACACTGTTCGGCGTGACGGGCACGAACGGCAAGACCAGCGTCGTGTACCTGCTGAACGCGATCCTCGGCCAGCTCGGCGTCGTCGCAGGGCTCAGCTCGACCGCGGAGCGCCGCATCGGCGACACGGTCATCACCAGCAAGCTCACGACGCCGGAGGCCAGCGAGCTGCACGCACTGCTGGCCCGGATGCGCGAGGAAGGCGTCCGCGCCGCCGCGATCGAGGTGTCCGCGCAGGCGCTCAGCCGCCACCGCGTCGACGGGATCGTCTTCGACGTCGTCGGCTTCACGAACCTCAGCCACGACCACCTGGACGACTACGCGGCGATGGAGGACTACTTCGCCGCCAAGCTGGAGCTGTTCCAGCCGGACCGCGCCCGCCGCGGCGTCGTCACCGTCGACTCCGACTGGGGTCGGCAGGTCGTCGACCAGTCGCGCATCCCGGTCGCCACCCTCACCAGTTCGCCCGGCACGGATGCCGAGTGGATGCTGACCGTGCTCGAGGAGACCCTGGAGCGGACCGCGTTCGCCCTGGAGGGCCCCGACGGCCGTCGGCTCGAGACGAGCATCCCGCTGCTCGGCGCGTACAACGCCGCCAACGCCGCGCTCGCGATCGTGATGCTGGTGGAGTCGGGCTACGACCTGGACGCGATCGGCGCCGCACTCGAGCGCGACGGCGGAATCGACGCGTACATCCCTGGACGCGCCGAGCGACTCTCCGGCGACCGCGGCCCGGTCGTCTTCATCGACTACGGCCACAGCCCGGACGCCTTCCTGTCGATGCTGAGCGCTCTGCGCAAGGTGACGGACGGCCGGATCGTCATGGTGTTCGGAGCCGACGGCAACCGCGACACCACGAAGCGCATCGACATGGGCGCGATCGCTGCCCGCGGTTCGGATGCCGTGGTCATCACCGACTTCCACCCGCGCTGGGAGGACCCGGCCACTATCCGCGCCGCCTTGCTCGAGGGTGCGCGGGGGGCCGAGCCGGAGCGCGAGCTGTACGAGGTCCCCGATCCGCGAGCCGCCTTCCGCACCGCGCTGTCTCTGGCGGGGGAGGGCGACGTCGTGCTCTACGCCGGGCCGGGCCACGAGGACTACCAGGAGGTCGCCGGCCAGCGGCTGCCGTACTCCGCCCGCGAGGATGTGCGCCTGGCTCTCCGAGAGGCCGGGTGGCTCTGATGATCGCCCTCACTCTCGCCGAGATCGCCGCGGCGACCCGCGGAACGCTGCTGCTCGACGGCACCGATGCCACGCCGGAGACGCCGGTGTCCGGACTCTCCACCACCGATTCGCGGGAGGTCGTGCCCGGCACGATCTTCTTCGCGAAGCCCGGCGAGGTCACCGATGGCCATCTGTTCGCCCCGCAGGCCGCGGAGGCGGGCGCCGGGCTCGTCGTGGTCGACCATCCACTCGACCTGGCGGTGCCGCAGCTGCTGGTCGAGGACACGGTGGTCGCCCTGGGCGACCTCGCTACCGAGGTCATCGCGCGGGTCCGTTCGCTCGGCCGCCTGAAGATCGTGGGAATCACCGGTTCCAACGGCAAGACCACCACCAAGAACCTGCTCCGCGCCGTGCTGGAGCAGGTCGGACCGACCATCGCGCCGCGCGCCTCCTTCAACAACGAGGTCGGGGCGCCCGTCACCATGCTGGAGGTGACGGAGGAGACGCAGTTCCTGGTCGCCGAGATGGGTGCGAGCGGCATCGGTGAGATCGCCCGCCTTGTGCGCATGGCGCGGCCCGACGTCGGCGTCGTGCTCAAGGTGGGTCTCGCCCACGCCGGCGAGTTCGGCGGGATCGAGAAGACGCTGCAGGCGAAGACCGAGATGGTCACCGACCTCCTCGAGTCGGATGTCGCGGTGCTGAACCTGGACGACCCGCGGGTGACCACGATGGCAGGCAAGACCGCCGCCCGCGTGCTGTGGTTCGGCCTCGACGAGCGTGCCGACGTGCGCGCCACCGATGTGGTCTCCGACCGCCGGGGCACGTCCTTCACCCTGCACCTGCCGCCGCGAGACGGCGGCGAGGGTCGTCAGTCCCCGGCTCAGTCGCGCCCGGTGCGGTTCCAGGTGCTCGGCGAGCACCACGTCATGAACGCCCTGGCCGCTGCGGCCTCCGCGCACGTCCTCGACGTCGACATCGACACCATCGTCGCCGCACTGCAGACCGTGAAGACGGCCGAGCGGTGGCGGATGGAGGTGCTGGGCGACAGCGAGGTGACCGTCATCAACGACGCGTACAACGCGAGCCCCGACTCCATGTCCGCTGCGATCAAGACGCTCGCGCAGATCGCAGAGCCGGGTGGGCGCACCGTCGCCGTCCTCGGCGAGATGAGCGAGCTGGGCGAGTTCTCGGGCGAGGAGCACGACCGCATCGGCCTGCTCGCCGTCCGCCTCGGCATCGACCAGCTGGTCGTCGTCGGCCCCGAGGCCCGCCGGATGCACATCACGGCGATCAACGAGGGCTCCTGGGACGGCGAGTCCCTGTACTTCGAGACGCAGGATGCCGCGTTCGACCACCTGCAGGGCGCACTGCGTCCTGGCGACACGGTGCTCGTGAAGTCGTCGAACTCGGCCGGACTGCGCTTCCTCGGCGACCGACTGGGGGAGTTCTTCTCGTGAAAGCCCTGCTGACCTCCGGTGCGCTCTCGATGGCGTTCACGCTGTTCCTGACCCCGTTGTTCATCCGGCTGTTCCGACGGCTGCAGTGGGGCCAGTTCATCCGCGACGACGGCCCGCAGAGCCACCACGCGAAGCGCGGAACGGCCACCATGGGCGGCATCGTCGTCATCCTGGGGACGCTGTTCGGCTACTTCACGGCGCTGCTGCTGACCGGGGACGGGACGAGCGTCTCGGCCCTGCTCGTGCTGTTCCTGATGGTGGGGCTCGGGATCGTCGGATTCGTCGACGACTTCCTGAAGACGCGGCGCGAGCGCAGCCTCGGGCTGACCGGATGGGCGAAGGTGGCCGGCCAGGTGATCGTCGCCTCGATCTGGGCGTTCCTGGCGATCCGGTTCCCGAACGGCAACGGCTACACCCCGGCGACGATGACCGTCTCGTTCATCCGCGACCTGCCGGCCATCGACTTCGGGTCCATCACGCGGTTCGGCGTGATCGGCGTGCTGGTCGGGTACGGCCTCTACCTGATCTGGATCAACTTCCTGGTCGCGGCGACGTCCAACGGTGTGAATGTCACCGACGGGCTCGACGGTCTGGCCTCCGGAGCGTCGATCCTCGCCATCGGCGCGTACATCATCATCGGGTTCTGGCAGAACATCCAGTCGTGCACCAGCCTCAAGCTGAGCGCCGAGAACGTGCCCAAGTGCTACGACGTGCGCGACCCGTTCGACCTCGCCATCGTGGCGACGGCGATCGTCGGCGCGGTCGTCGGCTTCCTGTGGTGGAACACGTCGCCCGCCCAGATCTTCCTCGGCGACACCGGTTCGCTCGCGCTCGGCGGCGCGGTCGCCGCCCTCGCCATCCTGAGCCGCACCGAGCTCCTCCTCGTCCTGGTCGGCGGCCTCTTCGTCATCGAGGCCGGGTCGGTGATCGTTCAGCGGGCCTACTTCAAGCTCACGCACGGCAAACGGATCTTCCTGATGAGTCCCATCCATCATCACTTCGAGTTGAAGGGGTGGGCAGAGGTGACCGTCGTGGTCCGGTTCTGGATCATCGCCGGGTTGCTGGTGGCGGCGGGCGTCGGGTCCTTCTACCTGGAGTGGCTGGCAACGTGACCGCGCTGCAGGACCGCCTCGCGGGGCTGACGAGCTGGCACGCCGACTGGAGCGGGCTGCGCGTGGCCGTGTACGGGCTCGGCGTCACCGGCTTCTCGGTCGCCGACACCCTCGCCGAGCTGGGCGCCGACGTGGTCGTCGTCGCGGCGAAGGCCGACGAGGAGCGCCGGATGCTGCTGGAGGTCATCGGCGTCGACCTCATGGAGCAGGCCGACCTGTCCGCACCGCCCGAACGCCTCGCCGCGTTCGATCCGGAGCTCGTGATCGCCTCTCCCGGCTTCCACTGGGACCACCCGCTCCTGGTGTGGGCGCAGGAGCGCGACACAGCCGTCTGGGGCGACATCGAGCTGGCCTGGCGCCTGCGCGACAAGGTCGCGCGCCCGGACGGCGCCGAGGGACCGGCCGACTGGATCTGCGTCACCGGAACCAACGGCAAGACCACCACGGTGCAGCTGACCGCGACGATGATCCTGGCCGGCGGCACCCGGGTGGCTCCGTGCGGCAACATCGGCGTGCCGGTGCTCGACGCGATCCGCGACCCGGAGGGTTTCGACGTCCTGGTGGTGGAGCTCTCCAGCTACCAGCTGCACTGGGTCAACCGGAATGTGGGCGGCGAACTCTCGCCGTTCTCGGCCGCGTGCCTCAACATCGCCGACGACCACCTCGACTGGCACGGCTCGCTCGAGGCCTACATCGCCGCAAAGGCGAAGGTCTACGACAACGCCCAGGTCGCCTGCGTCTACAACAAGGCGGACGAGAACACGCTGCGCATGGTCGAGGAGGCCGAGGTCGTCGAGGGCGCCCGCGCCATCGGCTTCGGGCTGGGCGTTCCCGGCCCCAGCGACTTCGGGATCGTCGACGGCATTCTCTGTGACCGGGCGTTCCTCGAGGACCGCGCGAACTCGGCGATCGAGCTGACCACTCTGGACGAGCTGCACGAGGCGGGGCTGGACGCGCCGCACGTCGTGGCCAACATCCTCGCCGCCAGCGCGCTCGCACGTTCGTACGGCGTCGCCCCGCAGGTGATCCGGGATGTGCTGACCGCCTTCCGGCTGGACGCGCACCGCATCGAGCTGGTGCGCGCGCAGGCCGGGGTCAACTGGGTGGACGACTCGAAAGCGACCAACCCGCACGCGGCCGACGCATCCCTCCGCGCCTACCCCTCGGTCGTCTGGCTGGTGGGCGGACTGCTCAAGGGTGTGGATGTGGACGCCCTGGTCGGCAAGCACGTCGGCCGCCTGCGCGGCGCGGTGCTGATCGGCGTCGACCGGGAGCTGCTGCGCGCCGCATTCCGGCGACACGCGCCCGAGCTTCCGGTGCTGGAGGTCGAGGCCGACGAGACTGATCAGGTCATGCCGACGGCGGTACGGCTGGCCGGCGGTCTCGCCCGCGAAGGCGACACCGTTCTGCTGGCTCCGGCGGCGGCGTCGATGGACCAGTTCGCCGACTACGCAGAACGCGGCCGCCGCTTCCAGACGGCAGTCCACGAGTACTTGGGAGGTGAGGCGGATGACGACGAGCCCGCCTCGCGTCCCGACCCGGCCGACCACTGAGCGCCTGAGCCCGGCCACCCGTCTGGGTGCTCTGACGACCCGCATCCAACTGGGCCGCTCGATGAGCTCCGAATCGGCCAACTACTTCCTCCTGCTCGGCGTCACGCTGTTCATGGTGGTCTTCGGGCTCGTGATGGTGCTGTCGTCGTCCGCCGTGGAGTCGCACAACGACAGCGACAACTTCTTCTCGCGGTTCTGGTCGCAGGGGGCGTACGCGCTGGTCGGCCTGCCGCTGATGTTCGTGGTGTCCCGCATCCCGCGCACCTTCTGGCGCAAGACCATCTGGTTCTTCCTCGCGGCCGCATGCTTCCTGCAAGTGCTGGTCCTGGTCACGCCGCTGGGCATGGAAATCGGCGGCAACCGCAACTGGCTGAAGATCGGCTCCCTCACGGTGCAGCCGTCGGAGGCGATCAAGCTCGCACTCGTGGTCTGGCTCGGGATCGTCCTGGCGCGAAAGCGCGACGTCCTCGACCAGTGGAAGCACGTCGCCATCCCGGTGGTGCCGATCGCCGGCGGTGCGGTCGCCCTGGTCACGCTCGGCGGCGACCTGGGAACCACCATGATCATGGCGGCGCTGATCCTCGGCGCCCTGTTCTTCGCGGGCGTGCGGATGCGCTACCTGGCAGCCGGCGTCGTGGCCGTGGCCGTCGTCGGCGTGATCGTCGCACTATCGAGCGCAAGCCGCATCGGCCGCATCGCCGCCCTCTTCGGCGGGACCAGCGCAGCCAACCCGGACGTGAACTGGCAGATCAACAACGGCTTCTACGCTCTCGCCTCCGGCGGTGTGTTCGGAGTCGGCCTCGGCAACTCGCACTCCAAGTGGTCGTGGCTGCCGGCGGCCGACACGGACTTCATCTTCGCGATCATCGGCGAGGAGCTCGGGCTCATCGGCGCGGTCGTCGTCCTACTGCTGTTCGTGATGCTCGCCGTGGTCTTCCTGCGGATCATCCACGCCTCCACCGACCCGTTCGCCCGGGTCACGACGGCCGCCATCATGGTCTGGCTGATCGGCCAGGCGTTCGTCAACATCGCCGTGGTGCTCGGGGTGATCCCGGTGCTGGGCGTGCCGCTCCCACTGATCTCTGCAGGTGGCACTGCGATGATCAGTTCCATGGTCGCCATCGGAATCGTGCTGTCGTTCGCACGGCAGTCCCATCGGGAATCGCTCGCCGCCCAGGACACCGACCGGGCTGGTGCGCGTCGGTGACCCGCTACCTGCTGGCCGGCGGCGGGACCGCGGGCCACGTCAATCCGCTGCTCGCGGTCGCCGACCGTCTGCGCCGTGACGATCCGGCGGCCGAGGTGCTCGTGCTCGGGACGAAGGAGGGGCTGGAGGCGCGGCTCGTGCCCCAGCGCGGCTACCAGCTGGCGACCATCCCGAAGCTGCCGTTCCCGCGGCGCCCGAACGGTGCAGCGCTGCGGTTCCCGGGGGAGTACCGGAGGAGCATCCGGACGGTTCGTGACCTGATCCGCTCTCGCGGGATCGACGCCGTGGTGGGCTTCGGCGGCTACGCCGCCGCCCCCGCGTACTCGGCCGCACGCAAGGAGGGCGTGCCTCTCGTGCTGCACGAGGCGAACGCGCGACCTGGGCTGGCGAACCGTCTCGGCGCCCGCTACACACCGTGGGTCGGCGTCGCCTTCGAGGGCACGCCGCTGCCGCACGCCGCCTTCGTCGGCATGCCGTTGCGGGTGGAGATCGAGCAGCTCGATCGGGCAGCGGCACGGCCCGCCGCAGCCGCGGAGTTCGGCCTGTCCGTCGACCGGCCGACGCTGCTGGTCACCGGAGGCTCGCTCGGCGCGCGGCGGATCAACCAGACCGTCGCCGCACGGGCCGCCGAGCTGACCGCGGCAGGCTGGCAGGTGCTGCACATCCAGGGCGGCCGCGGCGAACTCGCCGACCCCGGTGTCGAGGGCTACCGCCTGCTCGACTACTGCGACCGCATGGACCTCGCCCTCGCCATCGCCGACTTCTCCGTCGCCCGCGCCGGGGCCGCCACCGTGAGCGAGTTCGCCGCACTGGGCATCCCCGCCGTCTACGTCCCCTTCCCGATCGGCAACGGCGAGCAACGCTACAACGCGGCCGGTGTGCTCCGTGCCGGGGGCGGCCTGCTGGTCGACGACGCCGACTTCGACCCGTCCTGGGTGGACGCGACGCTTCTGCCGTTGCTGGCCGACCGTCCCGCCGTGGATGACATGGGCCGCCGGGCCGCCTCCGCCGGCGTCATCGACGGCTCCGACCGCATGGTCGCGCTCATCCGGAGCGCCCTCGGCGCTCGCTGACGCGGCGCTTCCGTCGGAGATCGCGGTGAGAATCTCCGACGGGCCGCGGACCGTCGGAGATGAGGGGCCACAGCGCGGAATACCTCCGACGGGAGCCGGTGCATCTCCGACGGAGGCCTGAGCGGCAACGGCGGTCCCGTGGAATTTCGTGGCTTCGGTCGGAGATCGCGGTGAGAATCTCCGACGAACCGCGGTCCGTCGGAGCGTGGGGGCGCCGGCGGGGCGAAACTCCGACCGAAGCGGCAGGATCTCCGACCGGATGGTCGCGCTCATCCGGAGCGCCCTCGGCTGATCCGGACCTTCGCCGGCTTCCCGCCTCCACGCGAAGCCTCCGTCGGAGATCGCGGTGAGAATCTCCGACGGACCGCGGTCCGTCGGAGTGCGGAGGCGATGGCGGGGCGCATCTCCGACCGAGGCAGCGGGATCTCCGACCGGACGGTCGCGCTCATCCGGAGCGCCCTCGGCTGATCCGGACCTTCGCCGCGTAGCCTCATACTTGATGGAGTCCTTCTCTCGTAACCGAAAGCTGCACCTGTGACGATCAAGCCCGACCTCTCCCTCGCCCTCCCCGAGGAGCTCGGAAAGCTCCACTTCGTCGGCATCGGCGGCTCCGGGATGAGCGGCATCGCCCGCCTGTTCCTCGAGGCCGGCTACCCCGTGACCGGATCCGATGTCCGGCACTCCGCGAACATCGACACCCTGCGCGGCCTGGGCGCGACCATCGCGATCGGGCACGACGCGGCGAACGTCGGCGACGCCGACACCCTGGTCGTCACCGGCGCCCTCTGGCAGGACAACCCGGAGTATCAGCTCGCCCTGTCGACAGGCCTGCCCGTCCTGCACCGCTCGCAGGCGCTCGCCTGGCTGATCAACCGTTCGCGCCTCGTCGCGGTCGCGGGCGCGCACGGCAAGACCACATCCACCGGCATGATCATCACCGGCCTGCTCGGGCTCGGCGAAGACCCCAGCTTCGTCAACGGCGGAGTGATCGCCTCCCTCGGCAAGAGCTCGCAGACCGGCACGGGGGAGCTCTTCGTCGTGGAGGCGGACGAGTCGGACGGCTCGTTCTTGCTCTACGACACCGCGGTCGCCCTGATCACCAACGTCGACCCGGACCATCTCGACCACTACGGTTCGCTGCAGGCCTTCGAGGATGCGTTCGTCACCTTCGCACGCGAGGCCGACGAGTTCGTCGTCGTGTCCTCCGACGATGCCGGTGCGGTGCACGTCACCAACCGCCTCCGCGAGCAGGCGCCGGAGAAGCGCATCATCACGTTCGGTGAGGCCGAGGACGCCGAGGTGCGCGTCCACTCCATCGTCACCGACGGGCCGGTCGCGTTCACCCTGCGCTACCAGGGCGCCGACTACACGGCCCGGCTGCGGGTGCCCGGTCGCCACAACGCCATCAACGCGGGCGGGGCGTTCGCCGTGCTGACCGGCCTCGGCTTCGACCCGGCCGCCGCTCTCGCGGCCATCGCCGAGTTCGGCGGTACGGAGCGCCGCTTCGAGCTGCACGGGACCGTCAACGGCGTCAGCGTCTACGACGACTACGCGCACCACCCGACCGAGGTCGCCGCCGCCCTGTCGGCCGCACGCACCGTGGTCGGCGAGGGACGCATCATCGCCGTGCACCAGCCGCACCTGTACAGCCGCACCCGGCTGTTCGCGAAGGAGTTCGCCGAGACGCTCGAGCAGTATGCCGACGAGACGGTCGTCCTCGACGTGTACGGCGCCCGCGAAGACCCGGAGCCCGGCGTGACCGGCGCGCTGGTCGCCGACCGCTTCGAGCATCCCGAGCACGTCGCGTTCATCGCCGACTGGCAGCAGGCGGCCGACCACACGGCGCAGATCGCACGCGAAGGCGACTACGTCATCACCCTCGGCTGCGGCGACGTGTACCGCATCGTGCCGCAGCTGCTCGACGCACTGCGCCGGGAGTCCCCGGAGGGCGCCGAGGCGTCCCCAGCGCCGGCGGAGTGACGAGGGCCACTCGGTGAAGCGTCCCCAGGGTTTCGACCGGTCGGCCGCGCCGGCCGCTCCCGCGCCGCCGCGCGAGGCGTCGTCGCGCCGCGACGCGACCGCCCGAGAGTCCTCGCGTGCGGTCGGGACCGTGACCGACCCCATCCCCGTGCAGACACCGGAGACCGCCGCACCGCACGCGCCGTCGCCGGAAACGCCCCGCACGGAATCGTCGCCGTACTCTCGCCTGCCCAGCAACCGCGAGATCGACAAGGCGCTCCGCGCCGCGCGCCGCGAGCGCAAGCGCCTGGAGCGCGGTGAGGTCCGCCGGTTCACCAAGCGGTCGCGACGCCGCCGCTACGCCTGGCTGGGCGCGGCGGCGGTCGTCGTCGCGCTGGCGCTGGCCGTTGTGCTCATCGCCTTCTCTCCGCTGCTCGCGCTCAAGCACATCCAGGTGACCGGGACGTCGCGGCTGGATGCGACCGCCGTCCAGAAGAAGCTCTCCGACCAGCTCGGGACGCCGCTGCCGCTGCTCGACCAGGCCGGAATCTCCAGCGATCTGGCGGCGTTCCCGCTGATCCGCAGCTACACGGTGGAGAGCCACCCGCCCGACTCCATCGTGATCCGCGTCGTGGAGCGGCAGCCTGTCGGTGTCATCCAGCGCGGCAATGCATTCACCCTGGTGGATGCGGCGAAGGTCCCGATCGCGAGCAGCGAGAAGCGGCCGGACGGTTTCCCGCTGATCGCCGCCGGCGGAGGCGCGGCCGACGTGGATGCGGACTCCGGGTTCGCCGCCGCAGCCAACGTGCTCAGCGCGCTGCCGGCCGACGTGCTGGCGCAGGTGGACACGATCGCCGCGAAGACGAAGGACGACGTGAGTTTCACCCTCCGAAAGAGTGGTGCGACCGTGGTCTGGGGGAGCGCGGAGGACTCGTCGCTGAAGGCGGCGGACCTCGCCGCGCTGTTGAAGAGTGCGGCAGGGGCGTCCCGCTACGACGTGTCCTCTCCGCACAGCGTGACGACGGGTTAGGCGCCGGATGGCCGGGACTTTTCCGACACGCCTGTCGGGTTCCCTGGGCACAGCCCGCGCGGACCTAACGTCGAAATCGAGAATTGTATACTCAGCAAGACTTTAAGCCTCAACTTGAGGTTGAAGGTTCCCGTGGAGGCCGGACGTGACAGCACAACAGAACTACCTCGCCGTGATCAAGGTCGTCGGTATCGGCGGAGGCGGTGTCAACGCCGTCAACCGCATGATCGAGCTCGGCCTCCGCGGCGTCGAGTTCATCGCCATCAACACGGACGCGCAGGCGCTGCTGATGAGCGACGCCGACGTCAAGCTCGACGTCGGCCGCGAGATCACCCGCGGCCTGGGTGCGGGTGCAGACCCCGAGGTCGGCCGCCGCGCCTCCGAAGACCACGCGGAAGAGATCGAGGAGGCGCTCGCGGGCGCCGACATGGTCTTCGTCACGGCGGGGGAAGGCGGCGGCACCGGCACCGGTGGCGCGCCCGTCGTCGCCCGTATCGCGAAGTCGATCGGCGCCCTCACCATCGGTGTCGTCACCAAGCCGTTCTCCTTCGAGGGCAAGCGCCGCCAGCAGCAGGCCGAGGCCGGCGTCCAGCGCCTGAAGGAAGAGGTCGACACCCTCATCGTCGTGCCGAACGACCGGCTGCTGGAGATCAGCGACCGCGGCATCAGCATGCTGGAGGCGTTCTCCACCGCCGACCAGGTGCTCCTCGCCGGTGTCCAGGGCATCACCGACCTGATCACCACGCCCGGCCTCATCAACCTCGACTTCGCCGACGTCAAGTCGGTCATGCAGGGCGCCGGGTCCGCGCTGATGGGCATCGGCTCCTCCCGCGGCGCCGACCGTGCCATCAAGGCCGCGGAGCTGGCCGTCGCATCCCCCCTGCTCGAGGCGTCCATCGACGGCGCGCACGGCGTGCTGCTCTCCATCCAGGGCGGATCGAACCTCGGCATCTTCGAGATCAACGACGCCGCCCGGTTGGTCCAGGAGGCGGTGCACCCCGAGGCGAACATCATCTTCGGTGCGGTCATCGACGACACCCTCGGCGACGAGGTCCGCGTGACCGTCATCGCCGCGGGCTTCGACGGCGGCGAGCCGAACTCCCGCCCGGTGACAGCGGACTCGCGCCGCGCGAGCTTCGTCGAGGCCGGCTCCGAGCACGACCAGGTGGCCTCCTCGGCCGAGGTCGAGGCCGGCGAGATCCCGGCCCCGGACACCTCTCCCTGGCAGACCGGCGAGAACCCGGTCACCGAGGCAGCCCCACAGAAGGACCCGGCGTTCGACGACGAGAATGACGACCTCGACATCCCCGACTTCCTCAAGTAACGGGCTGGCCGAACGGCTCGCCGCGGTCCGGGAGGGTGTCACCGACGCCGCCCGGGCCGCCGGCCGGTCCCCGGAGGAGATCACGACCATCGTCGTGACCAAGTTCCACCCGGCGTCGCTGGTGCGCGAGCTCGCGGCGCTCGGCGTGCGCGACGTGGGGGAGAACCGCCACCAGGAGGCGCAGGAGAAGGCGGCCGAGCTGGCCGACCTGGACCTCCGCTGGCACTTCGTCGGTCAGCTGCAGAGCAAGAAGGCGCGCCAGGCGCGGCGGTACGCCTCCGTCATCCACTCGGTCGACCGCCTGTCGCTGGTGGATGCGCTGGCCTCCGACGAGGCGGTTGTAGACGCGTTCGTCCAGCTCAACCTGACCGACGACCCCGCCCGCGGCGGCGTCGCCGACGGCGACCTCGAGCCCCTCGTCGAGCACGTCCTCGCCACGTCCGGGCTGCGCCTCCTCGGCGTCATGGCCGTCGCCCCGCTCGGGGAGGAGCCGGCGCGCGCTTTCGAGCGCGTACGGGCCGCCTCCGAGCGCGTGCGCTCGCTCGCTCCCGAGGCGTCCGCAATCTCGGCCGGAATGTCGCAGGACTACCGCGAGGCGATCGCGGCAGGCGCGACACACCTTCGCATCGGGACGGCCATTACCGGGAATCGGCCAGAGCTTCGTTAATCTCGAAACAAGAGTTCACACGCGTGGCGAGGCGTCGACGCGCAGGTCTGTACGGAGGAAGCGATGGCCAACCCGCTGAAGAAGACGATGGTCTACCTGGGCCTCGCCGACGAGGAACTGGAGTACGAGGAGCAGCAGGAGCAGGTCCAGCACCAGCCCCGCCGCGAGGCTCCCGTCCACACGCCTGCCGCATCGCCGGTCCAGGCCGTCCCCCACCCCGCACCGGTCGCCCCCACGGCCGGCCGCGCTCCGGTCACGCCGCTGCGCAAGACCTCAACAACCGCACGGAATGCATCGGTACAGGAAATGAACGAGATCCTCACGGTCCACCCCCGCCAGTACCGCGACGCCCAGGCGATCGCCGAGTCGTTCCGCGAGGGCATCCCGGTCATCATCAACCTCTCGCAGATGAGCGAGGGCGACGCCCGCCGCCTCATCGACTTCGCGAGCGGCCTCTCGCAGGGCCTCTACGGCAAGATCGAGCGGGTCACCCCGAAGGTGTTCCTGCTCTCGCCCAGCCACGTCGTCGTCTCCGGCGAGCACGGCGGGCAGGACGCGGAGGTCGACGCCTCCTTCTTCGCCCAGGCCTGACGTCCGGTACGCGACGCGCTGTCGTCCATACTGGGAGAGTGTTCCTCGTCGTCTCGATCATCGCGACCGTCCTCTATTACGCGCTGCTGATCTACTTCTTCGTGCTGTGGGCGCGGTTCGTCCTGGACCTGGTGCGCGTGTTCGCCCGACAGTGGCGTCCGCGCGGCTTCGGCCTCGTGCTGGCCGAGTCGACCTATGCGGTCACCGACCCGCCCATCCGCTTCTTCCGCCGGGTCATCCCGCAGGTGTCGATGGGGCGGGTGGCGATCGACTTCGGCTGGAGTCTCACCATGCTCGTCGTCATCATCGGCTTGTACGTGACCCTGGGATTCCGCTGAGCGTCGCTCCCGGTCCCGCGCTCAGCCTCGTTGTATCGTTGACGAGCCGACGCGCCGACGTGCGTCGGCGTGCGCGACCGACGCCCGCTTTGCTAGCGTTGGGCTGCACGCGTTCGAGTTCCGATATCCCGATTAAGGTGGCTTGCCATGGCGCTGACTCCGGAAGATGTAGTCAACAAGCGGTTCCAGCCGACGAAGTTCCGCGAGGGCTACGACCAGGACGAGGTCGATGACTTCCTCGATGAGGTCGTCGTCGAGCTGCGTCGCCTGAACCAGGAGAACGAGGAGCTCAAGCAGCGCCTCGTGGCCGCCGACTCGCGGATCGCCGAGCTGCAGCGCAGCGCCGGCCAGGGCGGCGCCCCCGTCGCTGCCGCCCCCGCGCAGGGCGGGAACGGCGACGCCGAGCGCCTGCAGCGCGAGAACGAGGAGCTCAAGCAGCGCCTCGCCCAGGCCCAGCAGGAAGCCGCGCAGGCCAAGCAGCAGGCCGAGCAGCAGGTTCAGGCCGCCCCCGCCGCCTACCAGGCGCCGGCTGACGACGCGAACGACCCGAACGCCACCAACAACCTGCTCCAGCTCGCCCGCCGCCTCCACGAGGAGCACGTGCGCGAGGGTGTGGAGAAGCGCGACCAGCTCATCGCCGAGGGGCACGCCACCGCCGCTCGCATCGTCGCAGAGGCCGAGTCGAAGCAGCGCGCGCAGATCAGCGCGCTCGACCAGGAGCGCACCGGACTGGAGCGCCGCATCGACGAGCTCCGCACGTTCGAGCGCGACTACCGCAAGGGCCTCAAGACGTACATCGAAAGCCAACTGCGCGACCTCGACGCCCCGGTCCAGGGCGGCGGCCAGAACGCCGGCGGCCGCTCCGCCGCGCCGGTGAGCGCCGGCAACTCAGTCCCCGCACCGGTCTCGGCCGGTGGTTCCGACGAGTCGAGCAACCAGGGCCAGCCCCCGGTCTTCCCCGGTTTTGGAGGCTAGTCCCTCCCGGCCCAAGGTCAGCATCAGGGCCTTGGCGGTCCTGGCGGTGGTCGCGCTGTGCGTGTACCTCATCGACCAGATCGCCAAGGTCCTGGTCGTCTCGAACCTGTACGAGGGCCAGCAGCTCGAGGTCCTGGGCCAGCTGCTTCAGTTCCATTTCGTCAAGAACGCCGGCGCCGCATTCTCCATCGGGAGCGGCTCGACGTGGATCTTCTCCATCGTCGGGGTCGGCGTCCTCGGCTTCGTCATCTGGTACGCCCCGCGCATCCGCTCCGTCGCCTGGGCCGTGCTCTTCGGTCTGCTCCTCGGCGGCTTGCTCGGCAACCTGACCGACCGCCTGTTCCGGGCTCCAGGGTTCGGGGTCGGCCATGTGGTCGACTTCCTGCAGATCCCGCTGCTCCCCGCCATCTTCAACCTGGCCGACGTGGCGATCGTGTCCAGCATGGCGCTGTTCCTGATCCTCACCCTGCGCGGCATCGGCCTCGACGGCCGGCGCGGGCAGGACGAGGAGCTCGAGGATGCAGAGCTCGGGGATGCGGAGGGCACTCCCGCGGTCGAGTCACCTGCGCCTGACGCGCCGACTCCTGACGCGCCGACTCCTGACGCGCACACGTCCGACGCGCCCGCACCAGACACGCACGACAAGCCGCAGAGCTAGATGGAGTCGCGCAGCTTCCCGATCCCGGACGGGCTCGACGGCTCGCGCGTCGACGCCGGGCTCGCCAAGCTCCTCGGCTTCTCGCGCAGCTTCGCCGCTGAGATCGCCGAGTCGGGCGGTGTGACAGTGGATGGGCGCGAGGCGGGCAAGTCCGACCGCCTGACGGCGGGCTCCTGGCTCGAGGTCTCCTGGCAGCCGAAGTCGGACGTCGAAATCGTGCCGATCGCGGTGCCCGAGTTGACGGTCGTGCACGACGACGACGACATCGTCGTGATCGACAAACCCGTCGGCGTGGCCGCGCATCCCTCGGTCGGCTGGGAAGGCCCGACGGTGCTCGGCGCGCTGGCCGCCGCCGGATTCACCATCGCCACCTCCGGTGCCGCCGAGCGTGCCGGGATCGTGCACCGCCTCGACGCGGGCACGAGCGGTCTCATGGTGGTCGCGAAGTCAGAGCGCGCGTACACCGCGCTGAAGCGCGCCTTCCACGACCGGACGGTCGAGAAGATCTACCACGCGGTCGTGCAGGGACACCCGGACCCGCTCACCGGCACCATCGATGCCCCGATCGGGCGCCATCCGCGCTCCGACTGGAAGTTCGCGGTGGTCGCGGGGGGCAAGCCGTCGGTCACGCACTACGAGACGATCGAGGCGTTCCCCTCGGCCAGCCTTCTGGAGGTCCACCTCGAGACCGGGCGAACCCACCAGATCCGGGTGCACATGGCGGCGCAGCGGCACCCCTGCGTCGGCGACGCGATGTACGGCGCCGACCCCGTGCTGAGTGCGAGACTGGGCCTCACCCGGCAGTGGCTGCACGCCGTCCAACTCTCCTTCGACCACCCGGCCACAGGGGAGTGGGTCACCTTCACGACGACCTACCCGGCCGACCTGCAGCACGCCCTCGACGTCCTCCGAGAGTCGTAACCTCCCGGCCCGCCGCCGAAAAAGGGAGGAATTTCATCCCATCCGGGCGTCGCTTTTCCTCCCCTCCCCGCAACCCGTCGGCGTGTCGCGGGGAACCTCCTCCGTTGTCCGCGCGGCCGCCCCGCGGGCGCGAAAAAGTCCGTAGGCTGAAGGCGTCATGAGCGACTCTTTCGTCCACCTCCACGTCCACAGCGAGTACTCGATGCTCGACGGGGCGGCGCGCGTGAAACCCCTGATCGAGGCCGCCGCCGCGCAGGGGATGCCCGGCGTCGCGGTCACCGACCACGGCAACATGTTCGGTGCGTTCGACTTCTGGCGCACCGCGACGGATGCCGGCATCAAGCCGATCATCGGCACCGAGGCGTACCTCACGCCCGGCACGCACCGGACGGACAAGACCCGCATCCGCTGGGGCGACGGGGGCGGCGACGACGTCTCCGGCTCCGGCGCCTACACGCACATGACGATGCTCGCGGCCACGACCGAGGGCATGCACAACCTGTTCCGGATGTCGTCGTACGCCTCCATGGAGGGCTACTACTTCAAGCCGCGCATGGACCGCGACCTGCTCAGCCGCTACTCGCAGGGCATCATCGCGACGACGGGGTGCCCGTCCGGCGAGGTGCAGACCCGGCTCCGCCTCGGCCAGTACGAGGCCGCCCGGGCGGCCGCGGCCGACTACCGCGACATCTTCGGCAAAGAGAACTTCTTCGCCGAGATCATGGACCACGGACTCGGCATCGAGCGCCGCATCATGTCCGACCTCATCCGGCTGGCGAAAGACCTGGGACTGCCGCTGGTCGCCACCAACGACCTCCACTACACGCACGCCGAGGACGCGAAGAGCCACGCGGCGCTGCTGTGCGTGCAGTCGGGCTCCACCCTCGACGATCCCAATCGCTTCAAGTTCGACGCGGACGAGTTCTACCTGAAGACGCCGGAGCAGATGCGGCAGCTGTTCCGCGACTACCCGGAGGCCTGCGACAACACGCTGGCCATCGCGGAGCGCTGCGATGTCCAGTTCGACACCGCCGCCAACTACATGCCGCGCTTCCCGGTCCCCGAACAGGAGACCGAGCAGACCTGGTTCGTCAAGGAGGTCGAGAAGGGCCTCCAGGAGCGTTACCCCGCGGGCATCACCCCGGAAGTACGCAAGCAGGCGGACTACGAGATCGGCGTGATCTCGCAGATGGGCTTCCCCGGCTACTTCCTCGTGGTCGCCGACTTCATCAACTGGTCCAAGCGCAACGGCATCCGGGTGGGCCCGGGCCGTGGTTCCGGCGCCGGTTCGATGGCCGCATACGCGATGCGGATCACCGACCTCGACCCGCTCCAGCACGGCCTCATCTTCGAGCGTTTCCTGAACCCGGACCGCGTCTCCATGCCCGACTTCGACGTCGACTTCGACGACCGCCGCCGTGGTGAGGTCATCAAGTACGTGACGGAGAAGTACGGTTCGGAGCGCGTCGCTCAGATCGTCACGTACGGCACCATCAAGGCCAAGCAGGCGCTGAAAGACTCCGGCCGCGTCCTCGGTTTCCCGTTCTCCATGGGCGAGAAGCTCACGAAGGCGATGCCGCCGCCCGTCATGGGCAAGGACATCCCACTGACCGGGATCTTCGACAGGGACCACCCGCGCTACAAAGAGGCCGTCGACATCCGTGCGGTCGTCGAGACCGACCCCGAGGCCAAGACCGTCTTCGACACGGCCCTGGGCCTGGAGAATCTGAAGCGGCAGTGGGGTGTGCACGCCGCCGGCGTCATCATGTCGTCCGACCCGCTGATCGACATCATCCCGATCATGAAGCGGGAGCAGGACGGCCAGATCGTCACCCAGTTCGACTATCCGGCCTGCGAGTCGCTCGGCCTGATCAAGATGGACTTCCTGGGGCTCCGCAACCTCACGATCATCAACGACGCACTCGACAACATCCGCGACAACCGCGACGAGAACCTGGTGCTCGAAGACCTGGAGCTCGACGATCGGCCCGCCTACGAGCTGCTGTCCCGAGGCGACACCCTGGGTGTGTTCCAGCTCGACGGCGGCCCGATGCGCTCCCTGCTGCGCCTGATGAAGCCGGACAACTTCGAGGACATCTCGGCGCTCATCGCGCTGTACCGGCCGGGCCCGATGGGCGCGAACTCGCACACCAACTACGCGCTCCGCAAGAACGGTCTGCAGGCGATCACGCCCATCCACCCGGAGCTCGCCGAGCCCCTCGCGGAGATCCTCTCGACCAGCTACGGCCTCATCATCTACCAGGAGCAGGTGATGGCGATCGCCCAGAAGGTCGCCGGCTTCTCGCTCGGCCAAGCAGACATCCTGCGGCGCGCGATGGGCAAGAAGAAGAAGTCCGAGCTGGACAAGCAGTTCGCGGGCTTCTCGCAGGGTATGCAGGCGAACGGCTACTCGATGGAGGCCGTCAACAAGCTGTGGGAGATCCTGCTCCCGTTCTCCGACTACGCCTTCAACAAAGCGCACTCCGCCGCCTATGGCGTGATCTCGTACTGGACCGCGTACCTCAAGGCGCACTATCCGGCCGAGTACATGGCGGCGCTGCTGACGAGCGTCGGCGACTCCAAAGACAAGATGGCGCTCTACCTGAACGAGTGCCGCCGGATGGGCATCAAGGTGCTCGCCCCCGACGTCAACGAGTCGAACCTGTACTTCGCGGCCGTCGGGTCGGACATCCGCTTCGGCATGGGCGCGGTGCGCAACGTCGGCGCGAACGTCGTCGAGGGCATCCGGGAGGCGCGCGAGGGCAAGGGCCGCTTCGAGACGTTCCACGACTTCCTGAACAAGGTCCCCATTCACGCGGCGAACAAGCGGACCGTCGAGTCGCTGATCAAGGCCGGCGCGTTCGACTCGCTCGGTCACACCCGCCGCTCCCTCGTCGAGGTGCACGAGGATGCGGTGGAGTCCGCAGTCAAGATCAAACGAAACGAGGCGAACGGCGACGTCGGGTTCGACTTCGACAGCCTCTGGGGCGACGACGAGCCGAACCAGGCTCAGCACCACATCCCGGCGCGGCCGGAGTGGGCCAAGCGCGACAAGCTGGCGTTCGAGCGCGAGATGCTCGGCCTGTACGTCTCCGACCATCCGCTCGCCGGTCTCGAGCTGCCGCTGGCGAAGCTGGCGAGCACCGGCATCGCGGAGCTCGTCGGCTCGGAGAATATCCAGGACGGCGAGACGGTCACCATCGCGGGACTCGTGACCAGCGTGCAGCACCGCGTGGCGAAGGCTTCCGGCAACCAGTACGGCATGATCCAGGTCGAAGACTTCGGCGGCGAACTCACCGTAATGTTCATGGGCAAGGCGTACCAGGAGTACTCGCAGGCTCTGCAGGGCGACGCGATCGTCGTGGTGCGCGGGCGGGTCAGCCTGCGCGACGACGGGATGAACCTGCACGCTTTCTCGCTGATGACGCCGGATCTGGGCCAGGCGAACGACGCGGGTCCGCTCATGATCACCATGCCGGACCAGCGGGCGACGACCGACACGGTGACGTCGCTCAGCGAAGTGCTCGCGCGCCATCCGGGCGACAGCGAGGTTCGTCTGCGCCTGGTGAAGGGTCAGGTCGCCCGGGTCTTCGAGGTGCCGAAGCCGGTCACGGTCTCCGCCGACCTGTACGGCGAGCTGAAAGGCCTCCTCGGCCCCAACTGCCTGGTCTGACGCGGCCCGCGGTCAGACGCTCGAGTCGTGATTAGGTGCGCCTATTCCACGCGAGTTGCGACATGATGTCGCGACTCGGCAGGGTGCGGCCCGCGGTCAGACGGCGGTGCCGGGGCGCCAGTACGTCCGCTCGTGGTAGACGAGGGGAGCGTCGTCCTCACCCAGCTCGCCCTGTTCGATCTGCACGATCACGACCGCGCTGTTGTGGACCTGCACCCGCTCCAGGATGCGGCCGACCATCCACGCCGTGGTGTCCTTGATCACGGGCAGCCCGTGCGGGCCGCGGTACCAGTGGTCGCCGAGGAAGCGCTGCTGGTTGTCGCCGGAGAGGATCTGCGCGACCCCTCGGTTGCGCACCCCGAGCGTGTGGATGACGACCCGGTCCGTCTCGACGAGGGCCGACCAGCTGGACGCCGACAGCGCCATGTTGAAGGTCGCCAACGGTGGAACCGCCGCCAGCGACGCGAGCGACGTGGCGGTGAAACCCACCGGCGTCCCGTCCGCCCGCTGTGCGGTCACAACCGCGACCCCGGCCGCATGGCGACGGAACGTCTGCCGGAAAGCGGCGAGATCGGGAGTGGCGTCGGTGACCGTGCCGTCGGTGGGGTCGGGGGATGCGCTGTTCATACTCTGCTTACAAGCTCGAATCTGCGTCGGTCATTCCGCGGGAGGCCATTCCGGTGCGGGGTCGTCCAGCGGATAGGCTTGACGGGCCATGATCCAGACCCTCGACCTCCGCGGCGTCCAGCCTACCCGTGCGGCCTTCCAACGACTCGTGCCCCGTCCCGTCGTCGACGTGCAGGCCGCGATGACGGTGGCCTCCGAACTCATCGCCGACGTCCGGGAGCGCGGCGTCGCTGCGCTGCGGGAACAGGCGGAGCGGTTCGACGGCGGCGCGCCAGCATCGCTTCGCGTGCCGCAGGATGAGATCGATGCCGCCGTGGAGGCTCTTCCCGCCCTGGTGCGCGAAGCGCTCGAGGAGGCCATCGCACGGGTGCGCGAGGCGACCGCCGCCCAGGTCCCTGCTCCGGCCGAGACCATCATCCGTCCCGGTGCCAGTATCGTGCAGCGTTGGGAGCCGGTCGAGCGGGCCGGACTGTACGTGCCGGGCGGCAAGGCCGCCTACCCGTCCAGCGTCGTCATGAACGCGGTGCCCGCGCAGGTCGCGGGCGTCGCCTCCGTCGCCCTGGTGAGCCCGCCGCAGCGAGAGTTCCGGGGAGCCGTCCACCCGGTCATCCTGGGCGCCGCCGGGCTGCTCGGCATCGACGAGGTGTACGCGATGGGAGGCGCCGGTGCGATCGGCGCGCTCGCGTACGGCGTCGAAGAGCTGGGGCTGGAGCCGGTGCAGGTCATCACCGGTCCGGGCAACATCTACGTCGCCGCGGCGAAGCGCGTCGTCCGCGGCCAGGCGGGCATCGACTCGGAGGCCGGGACGACGGAGATCCTCGTCATCGCCGACGACACGGCCGACGCCGCCTACGTTGCTTCCGATCTGGTCAGCCAGGCCGAGCACGACGAAGCGGCCGCGTCCCTCCTGGTCACCGACAGCCCCGGGTTCGCCGACCGCGTCGTCGCGGAGTTGGGGCGGCTGGTCGACGCGACCAAGCACGCCGAACGCGTCCGCACCGCGCTGGGCGGTCCGCAGTCCGCCGTCGTCCTCGTCGACGACCTGGCTGCGGCCGCCGCGTTCAGCAATGCCTACGGCCCCGAGCACCTCGAGCTGCAGACGGCCGATCCGGATGCGCTGCTCGCGTCCATCCACAACGCCGGTGCGATCTTCCTCGGGCCGAACTCGCCGGTGAGCCTGGGCGACTACCTCGCCGGCTCCAACCACGTGCTCCCGACCGGGGGTCAGGCCCGCTTCTCACCCGGACTCGGCGCCTACTCGTTCCTCCGGCCGCAGCAGGTGATCCGCTACGACCGTGAGGCGCTGAGTGAGGTGGCCGACCGGATCGTGGCGCTGTCCAGCGCGGAGGACCTGCCAGCCCACGGCGAGGCCGTCACCCAGCGGTTCCGCACCAGCTGAGCGATAGAATCGAACCATGTTCTGCCCCTTCTGCCGCCACCCGGACTCCCGTGTCATCGACTCGCGGACGAGTGACGACGGGCTCTCCATCCGTCGCCGTCGGCAGTGCCCGGAGTGCGGCCGCCGCTTCTCCACCACGGAGACCGCGAGCCTCAGCGTGATCAAGCGCAGCGGCGTGGCGGAGCCGTTCAGCCGCGAGAAGATCGTGCTCGGCGTCCGGAAGGCGTGCCAGGGCCGCCCGGTCACCGACTCCGACCTCGCTGTGCTGGCGGGGAAGGTGGAGGAGACCATCCGGTCGACGGGCGCCTCCCAGATCGAGGCCAACGACATCGGCCTGGCCATCCTGCCGGAGCTGCGGGAACTCGACGAGGTCGCGTACTTGCGCTTCGCGAGCGTCTACCAGGCGTTCGACTCGCTCGACGACTTCGAGTCGGCGATCCGCTCGCTGCGCCTGGCGCACCAGCCGGAACCGGTCGAGGCGAAGTAGCGCTTCTATCGCGTCACCTACCGGTATTCTCGAACCGGCATGTATCGCGCACTCTTCAACCTCGTCCTCTCCCGCCTCGACCCCGAGCGGGCCCATCACCTCGCCTTCGTGGTGATCCGCGCCCTCCCGGCTGTGGGTCTCGGCGGGCTGGCGCGCCGGTTCACCGCGCCCGACCCGTCGCTCGCAGTGGAGGCCCTCGGCCTCCGTTTCGAGTCGCCGTTCGGCGTGGCCGCCGGTTTCGACAAGGACGGCGAGGCGGTGCTCGGGCTCGGCACCCTCGGCTTCGGCCACGTCGAAGTCGGCACGATCACGGCACTCCCGCAGCCGGGCAACGACAAGCCGCGGCTGTTCCGTCTCATCCCGGACCGGGCGGTGATCAACCGGATGGGCTTCAACAACCACGGAGCCGGCGCTGCAGCCGACCGCCTGCTGCGCGTGCGCCGATCCGGGCGGCGTCCTGTGCTCGGGGTCAACATCGGCAAGTCCCGTGTCGTCGCCGTCGAGGACGCGACCGCCGACTACCTGACCAGCGCTCGCGCGCTCGCGCCGGTTGCCGACTACCTCGTCGTGAACGTCAGCTCGCCGAACACTCCCGGTCTTCGCGGGCTGCAGGAGCTCGAGCTCCTGTCCCCGCTGCTGGCTGCGGTGAAGGACGTCGCGGGGGAGACCCCGCTGCTGGTGAAGATCGCCCCCGACCTGACGGACGATCAGGTCGAGCGCATCGCGCGACTCGCCGTGGAACTGGGCCTGGCCGGCATCATCGCCACCAACACCACGATCTCCCGTGAGGGGCTGTCGACCGACGCCCCCGTGGTCGAAGCCGCCGGGGCCGGTGGCCTGAGCGGAGCGCCGCTGGCGGCCCGGTCGCTGGAGGTGCTGCGTCTCATCCGCGCCGTCGTACCGCCCGAGCTCTGCGTCATCTCGGTGGGCGGCGTCGAGACCGCGGAGGACGTGCAGGAGCGCCTGGATGCGGGAGCCACGCTCGTGCAGGGCTACACCGCGTTCCTCTACCGCGGCCCGCTGTGGGCGCGGCAGATCAACCGTGGGCTGCTACGCCTCCGGCGTGCCCTGGTGGAAGCGTAGGCGCCAGCGTCCCGAGCTGCGCACCCACAGCGAGCTGCGCAGGGTCGCGCCGCGCGCATCCGTCGTCCGGGCGGTGAGGAGCAGCGCGTCCCCGGCGACCCGGTCGACGCCGAGCACTTCGATGGCGGCCGCCGGAGCGTCGTCGACCGCGAGTTCGGAGACCAGGGCGTCGCGGCCCCAGAGGCGCCCGGATCGGCCGATCTCCTCGAACGAGGGATGCAGCAGCTCGGCCAGGCGCGACGCGTCGGAACGGACGGACGGTTCAAGCAGCTCGCGCTCGAGGCGGGCGACGGCTTCTTCGTCCGTCTCCTCCGGCGGGAGCGCATCGAAGAGGTCGAACTCCAGTGCGGAGTCGGCGGGCGCAGCGGTGGCCGGAGCGGCAGCAGTCGCTACGGACGGAGCCGCCGCAGCGGCCGGCGCGGGAGCCAGCGCAACAGGCGGCGCCGCCTCGACGACCGCGCGGCCCGGCCATCCCGGACCGATCGGGATCGCGTCGCCCTTCTGGTACGCCGTCGCGACGGCGCGGGCGCGATCGTCCGCGGCCTCATTCAGGTCGTGACCGGCGTGGCCCTTCACCCACTCGAAGCGGTAGCTGCGCCCCTGCAGGGCACGATCCAGCCTCTCCAGCAGTTCGCGGTTGAGCACGGGCGCGCCGTCGGCCTTGCGCCAGCCTTTGCGCTTCCAGCCCGGCATCCACTTGGTCACCGCGTTGATCACGTACTGGCTGTCGCAGAAGATGTGCAGGTCTTCGCCCAGGTGCGCCGTCGCCTCGAGGAGGTCGATGACGGCCATGAGCTCGCCCTGATTGTTGGTGCCGTGCGGCCATCCACCCGCGGACCAGTGGTCATCGTCCACGTACCAGGCCCAGCCGGCCGGACCGGGGTTACCGAGGGCGGAGCCGTCCGCCGCCGCGACGATCGTCACGTCAGCTCGGGAACTGGCCGCGCTTGACCTGCGGCTTCGGGAGGCGCATGACCCGCAGCTGCACTGCGCGCATCGCGGCGTACCAGCGCAGGCCGCGCTCCACCTTCGTCTTGCCGAACTTGTCGCCGATGCGGCGCCGGATGCGGAACCCGAGCACGACGCAGTCGATCACGGCGATGGCGAAGAAGCCCCACAGTGCGAACAGGCCGTACACCTGGAGCGCGGGCGAGGGGAGGAACGTCAGGACGATGACGATCAGCATCACCGGGATGAGGAATTCGCCGATCGAGAAACGCGCATCCACGTAGTCGCGGACCCATCGTCGCTGCGGTCCGCGGTCCCGGGCGGTCAGATAGCGGTCATCACCGGCCGCCATGCCGACGCGCGCCTTCTCGCGGGCTTCGGCCTGCTTCGCGCGTGCGGTGCGGGCCGCCTCCTTGCGGTCGGTCGGCACCAGGGGGCGCTTGCGCGCGGCCTCCTGCTGGCGGCGCGAGGGCGTCGGGGCGCCCTTGCCCTGCTTCAGACGGGCAGCCGTCTCTTCCGGGGTCTCCGCCGCAGGCGTCTCCGCCTCGGCCGGGTTCTGTCGCTTTGCCAACTTCGTGCCTTCGATCGTGGGGTCCGCTTAAGATTACCCGCATGACAGAGAGCCAGCAGACCCCCGTTCCGCCCACTTCCTCCGGATCCGCCGCCGCTGCCGTGGAGGATGCAGAGCAGAACGTCCGCACCGCGGTCGATGCGGGCCTGCCGTCGGCCGTCGCCGACCTCTCGCAGCTGGTCCGCATCCCCTCGGTGTCCTGGTCCGCTTTCGACCCGGCGAACGTGCGTCGCAGCGCCGAGGCCGTCGCCGCACTGCTGACCGACACGGGTGCGTTCGACACCGTGGAGATCAAGCAGGCGCCGATCGGCGACGGAGAGACGCTCGGTCAGCCGGCGGTCCTCGCCACACGCGCCGCCCGGAACGGCCGGCCGACGGTCCTCCTCTATGCGCACCACGACGTGCAGCCCGAGGGCGACGAAGCGAACTGGAACACGCCACCGTTCGAGCCGACCGTGCGCGGCGACCGCCTCTACGGCCGGGGAGCCGCGGACGACAAGGCGGGCGTGATGGCGCACGTCGCGACGGTGCGCGCCCTGCGGGAGACGTTCGGCGACGACCTGGACCTCGGACTCGCCGTCTTCATCGAAGGGGAGGAGGAATTCGGCTCGCGCTCGTTCGCGAACTTCCTCGAGCAGAACCAGGCGGCCCTCGCCGCGGACGTGATCGTCGTGGCCGACTCCGACAATGTCGATATCGACACCCCGGCGCTCACGGTGTCGCTGCGCGGCAACGTGACCTTCCGCCTCACCGTGTCGACGCTCGAGCATGCCTCGCACTCCGGCATGTTCGGCGGCGCGGCCCCGGATGCGATGCTCGCGCTGGTGAAGCTGCTCGCCACCCTGCACGACGAGAACGGAGCGGTCGCGGTCGAGGGCCTGACCTCGTACACGGACGCCCCGGAGCCGCCCGCGTTCAGCGAGGAGCAGCTGGCGGAGGACGCCGGGTTCCTCGACGGGGTCACCAGCGTCGGGACGGGCCCCATCCTGTCCCGGATGTGGTCGCAGCCGACCATCACGGTCACCGGCATCGACGCCCCCACCGTCGCCAACGCCTCCAACACACTCCTGCCGAGCGTCGCCGTCCGGATCAGCTCGCGGGTCGCACCCGGGCAACCGGCACGGGCCGCGTACGAGGCGCTCGAACGACACCTGCGGGCGCACGCGCCCTTCGGCGCCCACGTCGCCATCGACGACGTCGACCTCGGCGACCCGTTCCTCGTCGACACGGCGGGCTGGGCGGCCACCGAGGCGAAGCGCGCCATGACAGACGCCTGGGGGAAGGAGGCGGTCGAGACCGGTATCGGCGGGTCCATTCCGTTCATCGCCGACCTCGTGCGCGACTTCCCGGAGGCCCAGATCCTGGTCACCGGCGTTGAGGATCCGGACACGCGCGCGCACAGCCCGAACGAGTCGCTGCACCTCGGCGTCTTCAAGCGCGCCATCCTCTCGGAGGCGCTGCTGCTGGCCCGTCTGAACGAGCGCAGCGCGCACTGAGCGAATTGGCACCTGGGCGACGTACAATCGATCCAGATTTCGTTCCGAAGTCCGAACCATCCTTTCGTGAGGAGATCCATGACCGACACAACGCTGACCGCGACCAAGGCCCACGGAGTCGGCCTGACCGACACCGCGGCGTCGAAGGTCAGGAGCCTGCTCGAGCAGGAGGGCCGCGACGACCTGCGTCTGCGCGTCGCCGTCCAGCCCGGTGGATGCTCCGGTCTGATCTACCAGCTGTACTTCGACGAGCGCATGCTCGACGGAGACGCGACCGTCGACTTCGACGGGGTTGAGGTCATCGTCGACAAGATGAGCGTTCCGTACCTCGACGGCGCGACGATCGACTTCGAGGACACGATCCAGAAGCAGGGTTTCACCATCGACAACCCGAATGCGACCGGTTCGTGCGCCTGTGGAGACTCGTTCCACTGAGCCGTATAGCACAGGAATTCACTGGAGCCGCCCCCTCGTGGGGCGGCTCTTTTGTTCGGATCAGGGTGTCAGTCGGAGTAGGGTAGAGACAGCCACATACAGTTGCATGTGAACTGTCCCAGTAGTCACTCGAAAGGTCACCGGTGCGTCACAATCGCCGTCTCCGATGGGCTGCCATCCCGATTGCCGCGGCGCTCGTCGTGGCTCTCGCGGGCTGCACTCAGGCCCAGCTGCACGGATTCCTCCCGGGCTTCGTCGAGGGCGAACCGCCCGTCACGAACCACACCGAGCGCATCAGCGGCCTGTGGGTGACGAGCTGGATCGTCCTCCTCATCGTCGGCATCGTCGTGTGGGGGCTGATCCTCTGGGCCGTCATCGTCTACCGCCGCCGCAAGGGCCAGACCGGCCTCCCGGTTCAGCTGCGCTACAACATGCCGATCGAGATCTTCTACACGATTGTGCCGCTCATCCTCGTGCTCGGCTTCTTCGCCTTCACCGCGCGTGACCAGGCCGCGATCGAGAAGCCGTACGCGAACCCGGACCTCAAGATCCAGGTCTACGCGAAGCAGTGGGCGTGGGACTTCAACTACGTGACCGACAACGTCTACGACCCGGGAGTCCAGGTCCAGCCGGACGACAACAGCGCAACTCCGGGATCGGTCCAGGAGGGCAAGGTCCCGACCCTGTACCTGCCCGAGAACAAGAAGATCACCATCCAGCTCGACTCGCGCGATGTGATCCACTCGTTCTGGGTGCCGGCGATGCTCTACAAGAAAGACGTCATCCCGGGCAAGACCAACTACATCTACTTCCAGACGACGAGCCGCACCGGCACGTTCGTCGGCAAGTGCGCCGAGCTCTGCGGCGAGTACCACTCGGCGATGCTCTTCAACGTGAAGATCGTGTCGCAGGCGGAGTACGACGCACACATCCAGCGCTTGAAGGACCAGGGATACGAGGGCCAGCTGGGCTCCGAGTACGACCGCAACCAGAACCTGCCGGGCAGGGGCGCCACTCCGGGCCCCCAGGGCGGCAACGAGTAGGACGCACTGATGACGACGACAGCACCGGCACCGGGAGCCACCACCGCTCCCAAGCCAACGCCTACGTTCCTCACCGCGAACGGTGTGGAGCGCAAGGGCAACATCCTCGTGAACTACATCACGTCGACGGACCACAAGACCATCGGGTACATGTACCTGATCTCGTCGTTCGTGTACTTCCTGATCGGCGGCGTGATGGCCCTGATCATCCGTGCCCAGCTCTTCGAGCCCGGCCTGAACGTGGTGGGCACGAAGGAGCAGTACAACCAGCTCTTCACGATGCACGGCACGATCATGCTGCTGATGTTCGCGACGCCGCTGTTCGCGGGCTTCGCGAACGTGCTCATGCCGCTGCAGATCGGCGCGCCTGACGTCGCCTTCCCGCGACTCAACGCGCTGGCCTACTGGTTCTACTCGTTCGGCTCGCTGATCGCGGTCGCCGGCTTCCTCACTCCGCAGGGTGCGGCCTCGTTCGGATGGTTCGCCTACGCGCCACTCTCCAGTACGACGTTCTCGCCCGGTATCGGCGGAAACCTCTGGGTACTGGGCCTCGGGCTGTCGGGCTTCGGCACCATCCTGGGTGCCGTGAACTTCATCACGACGATCATCACCCTGCGTGCTCCCGGAATGACCATGTTCCGCATGCCGATCTTCACCTGGAACACCCTGGTGACCTCGATCCTCGTGCTGATGGCCTTCCCGGTTCTGGCCGCTGCGCTGTTCGCTCTGGCCGCCGACCGCGTGTTCGACGCGCACATCTACGACGCCGCGAACGGCGGAGCTCTGCTCTGGCAGCATCTGTTCTGGTTCTTCGGGCATCCGGAGGTCTACATCATCGCGCTGCCGTTCTTCGGCATCGTGTCGGAGATCTTCCCGGTGTTCAGCCGGAAGCCGATCTTTGGTTACAAGACGCTGATCTACGCGACGATCTCGATCGCCGCCCTGTCTGTCACCGTGTGGGCGCACCACATGTACGTCACCGGCTCGGTGCTGCTGCCCTGGTTCTCGCTGATGACGATGCTGATCGCGGTTCCGACCGGTGTGAAGATCTTCAACTGGATCGGCACGATGTGGCGCGGTTCACTGACCTTCGAGTCGCCGATGCTGTGGTCGATCGGCTTCCTGATCACCTTCACCTTCGGTGGTCTGACCGGTGTCATCCTGGCGTCGCCGCCGCTCGACTTCCACGTGTCCGACACGTACTTCGTGGTCGCGCACTTCCACTACGTGGTGTTCGGTACCGTCGTATTCGCGATGTTCGCCGGGTTCTACTTCTGGTGGCCCAAGTGGACCGGCAAGATGCTCAACGACCGGCTGGGCAAGTGGCACTTCTGGCTGCTGTTCATCGGCTTCCACACCACCTTCCTCATCCAGCACTGGCTGGGCGTGGTCGGTATGCCGCGTCGGTACGCGACGTACCTGCCGTCCGACGGGTTCACCTGGATGAACCAGGTCTCGTCGATCGGCGCCGGCATCCTCGCCATCTCGATGATCCCGTTCTTCGTGAACGTGTACCTGACCGCGCGGAACGCGCCAAAGGTGATGGTGAACGACCCGTGGGGCTACGGCCGTTCGCTCGAGTGGGCGACCAGCTGCCCGCCGCCGCGGCACAACTTCACGTCGATCCCGCGCATCCGTTCGGAGTCGCCGGCGTTCGACCTGAACCACCCCGAAGCGGGCATCCCGATCGGTGTGGGTTCGGCGAAGGACGCCCCCGACGCACCCGTGCACGACGTCGCGAACGACCAGGTGAGGTAACCCATGCGCGCCAATGCCATCCTGTTCTGGATCCTCTCGGTCTTCTTCGTCCTGTCCGCGATCGTCTACACGCTGTGGAACCTGCTCGACCAGTTCCACCGCAACGTGGAGTGGGTCGGAACGGTCGGCATGCTCCTGGCCGCCGTCCTGTCGGCGTTCATCGCCTTCTACGTCGGTCGGTCGCACGCGTCCCAGGGCGGTGAGCTGCCGGAGGACCGCCTCGACGCCAACATCGACGACGGCGACGCCGAACTCGGGTCCTTCAGCCCGTGGAGCTGGTGGCCGTTCTCCCTGGCGGTCGGCGCCGGCCTGGTGATCCTCGGCCTCGCGGTCGGCATCTGGATCTGCTTCATCGGTGTCGCGTTCAGCCTCGTCTGCATCGTGGGCTGGGTCTACGAGTACTACCGCGGCTACTTCGCGCGCTGAGCCTGCACCACCTGCGAGGGCCGTCTCCCACGGGAGGCGGCCCTCGCTGCGTGTGGGAGTCATCTATGGGACGCGACACGCCGTCAACACGCTCGCTGAACGGCGTGTTGCGTCCCACAGATGCCCGCGGGTGGCGTCAGCGACGGGTGAGGCGGATGACATCCACCGAGACCGTGGTCGACGTGGTCGCGACTGCGGCGTCCGGGGTGCCCCCTGCGGCCGAGTGCCGTGCGGAAGGCCCCATGCCCACCAGCGCATCGCGGAGTGCGTCATCGAGGCCTACGTCGTAGGACACATGTTCGCGGCTGTGCAGGGCGTACAGGGCCGCTGAGGCGGCGATGACGTCCTCTGCCTTGTCCGACGGGATGTCGAGCATCCTGCCCTCAGCCCTGAGCGCCGCGAGGTGGTCGGCGCGCGGCACCACGACGACCAGTGTGCCTGCCGGGCGCAGGACGCGGTGGAACTCCGGCAGGTTGCGCGGGGCGAACACGTCGAGCACGGTGTCTGCCGACTCCGACCGCACCGGGAGCGGGCGCCACGTGTCGGCGACCAGTCCGTCGACTCGCCCCGACGATCGTACGGCGCGTGCCACCGCCTGCGGCGACAGGTCCATCGCGAGTCCGGTTGCTGCGGTCGACGAGGCGAGGGCGGCTCGCAGGTAGTAGCCGGTACCCGCCCCCGCGTCGATGATGCGCTCACCCTGCGCTGCTGACGTCACGGCCGCCGCGATGGGGGAGTACGCGCCGCTTTCGAGGACCAGGTCGCGCGCGTCCAGCATCTGGGCCGTGTCCCCGAGATGCTTGGTTCCCCCGCCGAGCAGGGAGACGTATCCGCGCTTGTTGACGTCGTGGCGGTGACCGTTGGCGCAGGCCAGCGTCAACGGAGCCGCCGCTTCCAGGTCGGCGTTGCAGACGGGGCAGCGCAGCCAGGAGGCGAGCCGGACGAGGTCAACGGGCATGGCGGGGTGCCTCAGCGAGGGAGTGAGTGGATGGACGGGGGTACGCGAAAGCGCCGGCGCGAATGTTCGCACCGGCGCTTGTCGCGGGGTCGAGCCTCAGTGGTGGCCGTGTCCGGACTCGAGCTCGCCGCGGGTCGGCGGGACCAGGCGGTCCTCGAAGAACCAGCGGGACAGGCCCGAGCGGACGCGGTTCGCCGCGGTGATCTTGCCTCGGCGGTTGGGGCGCAGCATCAGCGGCTCGTACGACTCGTACGAGATCAGCCGCCAGCGCTCGTAGTCGCTCAGCTGTTCGTGCACCTCGATGTACTCGCCGCCCGGCAGCTTCACGATGCGGCCGCTCTCGTACCCGTGCAGGGCGATCGAGCGGTCCTTCTTCTGCAGCGCCAGGCAGACGCGCTTCGTCACGACGTAGGCGATGAGCGGCCCGACGAAGAGCAGCGCCTGGAGGGTGTGGATCACGCCCTCCATCGTCAGCTTGAAGTGCGTCGCGATGATGTCCGAGCTTGCCGCGGCCCAGAAGACCGCATAGAACGTGACACCGGCGGCGCCGACGGCCGTGCGGCTGGCGGCGTTGCGCGGACGGTCCAGGATGTGGTGCTCGCGCTTGTCCCCGGTGATCCACGCCTCGAGGAACGGGTAGAACATGACGACCATGATGAAGAGTCCGAGGATCGCCACCGGCACGATGATGTTGAACGACCAGGTGCGGTCGAGCCAGACGAACTCCCAGCCCGGCGGGACGAGACGCAGTGCGCCGTCCGCGAAGCCGATGTACCAGTCGGGCTGGGTACCGGCCGAGACGGGAGAGGGGTCGTACGGGCCGTAGTTCCAGATCGGGTTGATGGTGAACAGCGACGCCATCAGGGCCACCACACCGAACACGATGAAGAAGAATCCGCCGGCCTTCGCGGCGTACACCGGGAGGACCGGGTAGCCGACCACGTTGCCCTGGGTGTGTCCGGGGGCCGCGTACTGCGTGTGCTTGTGGATGACCACGAACATCAGGTGCAGCGCGATGAATGCGACGACCAGGGCAGGCAGCAGGAGGATGTGCAGCGTGTAGAGGCGTCCGACGATCGCCGTTCCCGGGAACTCGCCGCCGAAGAGGAGGAACGAGATCCAGGTGCCGACCACCGGCAGGCCCTTGACCAGGCCGTCGATGATGCGGAGGCCGTTGCCCGACAGCAGGTCGTCCGGCAGCGAGTAGCCCGTGAAGCCCTCGGCCATCGCCAGGATGAACAGCACGAAGCCGATCACCCAGTTCAGCTCACGCGGCTTGCGGAACGCACCGGTGAAGTAGATGCGGAGCATGTGCAGGCCGATCGCGGCCACGAACAGCAGTGCCGCCCAGTGGTGGATCTGACGAACGAGCAGACCGCCGCGCACCTCGAACGAGATGTTCAACGTCGACTGCATGGCCGAGGACATCGAGATGCCCTTCAGCGGCACGTACGAGCCGTTGTAGACGACCTCCGCCATGGATGCCTGGAAGAAGAACGTCAGGAAGGTGCCCGTCAGCAGGATCACGATGAAGCTGTAGAGCGCGACCTCGCCGAGGAGGAAGGACCAGTGATCCGGGAAGATCTTGCGACCGAACTCCTTGACGGCGCCCGAGATGCTGGTGCGGTCTTCGAGGTAGTTCGCGGCTGCTGCCGTGAACCCGCCCTTCGAAGCCGTCGTCTGTGCCGCAGGCCGTGCGGCGGTCGTGGTGCTCAATGGCGCTCCCAGAAGCTTGGGCCGACGGGCTCGTGGAAGTCGCTGCGGGCGACCAGGTAGCCATCGGCGTCAACGGTGATCGGCAGCTGCGGCAGAGGCCGCTTCGCCGGTCCGAAGATGACCTGCGCTTCGTGCGTGATGTCGAACTGCGACTGGTGACACGGGCAGAGCAGGTGGTGGGTCTGCTGCTCGTAGAGCGCCACCGGGCACCCGACGTGCGTGCAGATCTTGGAGTACGCGACGATGCCGTCGTAGTTCCAGGTCTCACGGCCCTTGGAGACGTGGAGGTCTTCGGGCTTGAGGCGCATGAGGAGCACGGCCGCCTTGGCCTTCTCCTCAAGCATGTTGCTGGCTTCGTTCAGACCCTCGGGGATGACGTGGAACGCGCTGCCGAGAGTGACGTCGGAGGCCTTGATGGGGGTTCCGGTTGGGTCGCGCGTCAGACGCACGCCCTTGGCCCACATGGTGTTGGCGAGGAGGTTGGCCGGGTCTTCGTTCTGAGGCGCGAGGCCGCGGAACAGGATGACCGCAGGGAGCGGGAACGCGATCAGGGCGCCGATGAGGCTGTTGCGCACCAGGGTGCGGCGGCTGAAGCCGGACTCCTCGTCGGCCTGGCGGAAGATCTCCGCCGCCCGCTCGGTCGTGGTCTCGCTGCCGCGCACGGGGTGGCGGAGGTCGACGCCCTCCTTCTCGTGCATCAGCGCCTTGCCCCAGTGGACGGCGCCGATTCCGATGGCGAGGAGTGCGAGCGCGCTGCCGATACCGATGAACAGGTTGTTCAGCCGGACCGAACCCGGGTCGCCGTCGACGATCGGGAAGGCCAGGTAGGCGGCGACCGCCCAGACGGAGCCGGCGATCGACAGGTAGAACAGCGTGTAGACGGTGCGCTCGGCGCGCCGCTCCTTCCGCGGGTCGAGGTCGGTGACCCGCGGCCGGTGCGGCGGGAACCCGGGGTTCTCGACGGCGTCGCGGATGATCACAGCGGTGCCGGGGTCGCCGGTCCGGTGCTCCTCAGGCGAACGGGCGGGAGTCAGCTCGTGACCACCGTTCTCGTCCTGTGCCATTGCTCTCCTTCTTAGGGGGTGTTCGTACCTGCGTGCCGGCTGGTTGGCCGTCCGCTAATTCGATTTGGCCGTGATCCACACGGTGAGGGCGACGATGGCGCCCAGCCCGAAGATCCAGAGGAAGAGGCCTTCCGCCACCGGGCCGAGCGAGCCGAGCTCGAAGCCGCCGGGGGAGGGGTTGTTCTGGATGTACTTCAGGTACGTGATGATGTCGGCCTTGCCCTGCGGCGTGATGTTGAGGTCGTTGAACACGGGCATGTTCTGCGGACCGGTCACCATGGCCTCGTAGATGTGCTGGGCGCTGACACCGGTCAGCGGCGGGGCGTACTTGCCCTCGGTCAGCGCGCCACCCGCTCCGGCGACGTTGTGGCACATCGCGCAGTTGATGCGGAACAGCTCGGCGCCGTGGGCGGCGTCGCCCTTGCCCGCGAGGTACTTCTGCTCCGGGATCGAGGGACCCGGGGCCAGCGAGGCGACGTAGTCGGCCAGCGCCTTCACCTGGTCGTCGGTGAACTGGACCGGCTTCTCCTGCGCCTGAGGGCCCTGCATCTGCATGGGCATGCGGCCGGTGCCGACCTGGAAGTCGACGGCCGCGGCACCCACTCCGATGAGGCTCGGGGCGACGGAGCTGCCCTGTGCGCTCAGGCCGTGGCAGGTGGCGCAGTTGGCCTGGAAGAGCTTCTTGCCCTGGTCGACCGAGCTCTGGCTGGCAGCGGCGACCTGCGGCTCGTCGGCGGACGCGGTGGTGGTGGTGAACGCGGCGTAGGCGCCGCCGGTCAGCCCCAGACCGATCGCGAGGAGCGCGACGGTGGCCAGCGGGTGGCGACGGCCGGCCTTGCGAGAGGCCTGGCCTCGACCGGTGGTCGTGGCCGGCTTGGCCGTGCTGCGGTTTTTCGGACGCATGGGGTGAAGAACGCTCCTGTTTCTATCGGATGAGGTAGATGACCGCGAACAGTCCGATCCACACGACATCGACGAAGTGCCAGTAGTAGGAGATGACGATGGCGCTGGTCGCCTCCTTGTGGCCGAAGATCTTGACCGCGAACGCGCGGCCGATGACGAGGAGGAAGGCGATGAGGCCGCCCGTCACGTGCAGGGCGTGGAAACCGGTGGTCAGGTAGAAGGCCGAGCCGTAGGCGTTGGCGCTGAGCGAGATGCCCTCGGAGACTAGCGTCGCGTACTCGAACACCTGGCCGGAGACGAAGATGGCTCCCATGATGTAGGTGAGCGTGAACCACTCGACCATGCCCCAGCGCCAGAACTGCAACGCGCCACCCGAGCGACGCGGCTGCATGCGCTCAGCGGCGAAGACGCCGAACTGGCACGTGACCGAGCTGAGCACCAGGACCAGGGTGTTCGTCGCCGCGTAGGGGATGTTGAGGTGCTGCGTCTCCGCGGCCCATAGATCCGGCGACGTCGACTTCAGGGTGAAGTAGATCGCGAACAGGCCCGCGAAGAACATCACCTCCGAGCCGAGCCAGACGATCGTGCCGACGGCCACGACATTGGGCCGGTTGATCGCCGGCGCACTCGCTGAGGGAGAAAGGGAGGTGCTCGTCACGTAACCCATTATGGCTGAAAAGAAGCCATGGTTTTCCCACTCATGGGGCCTGAATCGGCCCGATTTCCGGTTTGGGCAGCCTCAGCGGGGTGGATCGGCCGGTATCGCCGTGGCGTGTCGGCCGCCGATAGGATCGCATCATGGTCCATACGCAGTCCTGGTCGTCCGTGCTGACGGCTCTTCTCGCCGGAGAGCACCTGAGCGTGGCGGACGCGGCCTGGGCCATGGACCAGGTCATGAGCGGCGAGGCGACGGATGCCCAGTTGGCCGCTTTCCTCATCGCATTGCGGGCCAAGGGCGAGACCGTCGACGAGATCGTCGGCTTCCGCGACGCCATCCTCGACCATGCCGTCCCGCTGCCGGTGGACCCCATGGCGCTCGACATCGTCGGCACGGGCGGTGACCGCTTCGGCACCGTCAACGTCTCCACCACCGCCTCGATCGTCGCCGCCGCATCCGGTGTCCCGGTGATCAAGCACGGCAACCGCGCGGCCAGTTCGTCGTCGGGGTCGTCGGATGTGCTTGCGGCGCTCGGGATCGACCTCACGCTCTCGGCGGAGCGCGTCGCCGAGGTGCTGCGCACCGCGGGCATCACGTTCGCCTATGCGAGCGCCTTCCACCCCGGCTTCGCGAATGCCGGACCGGTGCGCGCACAGCTCGGCGTGCCCACCGTCTTCAACTACCTCGGACCGCTCTGCAACCCGGCGCGCCCCGAGGCATCAGCGGTCGGCGTCGCGGCGCTCGACCGCATCCCGCTCATCGTCGGCGTGTTCCAGACCCGCGGTGCGACCGCGCTGGTGTTCCGCGGCGACGACGGGCTGGACGAGCTGTCGACCACCGGTCACAGTCACGTCTGGGAGGTCTCCCGGGGCCTCGTCACCGAGCACGACATCGACCCGCGCGATCTGGGGATCCCTCGGGCGCGGATCGAGGACCTGCTCGGAAAGGACGCCGCGTACAACGCGGCGGTCGTGCGTGCCGTGCTGTCGGGAGAAGAAGGCCCCGTGCGCGACATCGTCCTGCTCAACGCGGCGGCCGGGCTCGTGTCCTACGAGCTCGCGTCCGACCCGTCGAGGGTCCAGGTGTCCATCCTGGATCGTTTCCGTTCGCAAATGGCGGTCGCTGCCCAGGCGATCGACTCCGGGGCCGCGGCCGCGAAGCTCGACGAGTGGGTGGCGGCGACGCACTGACCGCAGTGGATGCTCCGCTGCACGTGGAAGGAAGGGTTTCGATGAAGAAGCTCATCAACGACGTTCCCGACGTCGTGACCGAGTCCCTCGCGGGGTTCGGTCGGGCTCACGCCGACATCGTCCGGGTGTCGCAGGATCCGATGTTCGTGGCCAGGGCCGACGGCCCGGTGAAGGGCAAGGTCGGCCTGGTCAGCGGCGGTGGCAGCGGCCACGAGCCCCTCCACGCCGGTTTCGTCGGAAAGGGCATGCTCGACGCTGCTGTGCCCGGCGAGGTGTTCACCTCGCCGACACCCATGCCGATCGTGGAGGCCACCAAGGCCGCCGACGGCGGCGCCGGTGTGCTCCACATCGTCAAGAACTACACGGGCGACGTGCTCAACTTCGAGACGGCCGCCGATCTGGTCGGCGCCGAGGGCATCGACGTCCGCTCGGTCGTGATCAACGACGACGTGGCGGTGCAGGACTCCCTGTACACGGCGGGCCGTCGCGGTGTCGCCGGCACGGTGCTGGTGGAGAAGATCGCGGGCGCCGCCGCCGACCGCGGTGACGACCTGGACGCGGTCACGGCGGTCGCCGAGCGCGTGAACGCGAACGTCCGCTCGATCGGCCTGGCGCTGACCGACGGTACAGTGCCGCACGCCGGCCAGCCCGGATTCGTGCTCCCGGAGGACGAGATCGAGTTCGGCGTCGGCATCCACGGCGAACCGGGCCGCGAGCGGATCAAGCTGGAGCCGGCCGACCGCCTGGTCGACCGGATGATGGACGCGATCCTCGGCGACCTGTCGTTCGACGGCTCGCCGGTGCTCCTGTTCGTCAACGGGATGGGCGGCACGCCGCTGTCGGAGCTGTACATCCTGTTCCGTCGCGCCGCCGAGATCCTGGACGAGCGCGGGATCACCCTGAGCCGGTCGCTGGTGGGCAACTACGTCACCTCGCTGGAGATGCAGGGCGCATCCATCACGGTGCTGAAGCTGGACGACGAGTTCACGCAGCTCTGGGACGCACCGGTCCACACGGCCGCGCTGCGCTGGGGACTCTAGAGCCGGAACCGACAAGAGGAGGAGGCGTCGATGACGCTGGACACGAACTGGGTGAAGGGGTGGATCTCCGCCGCCGCGGACTCCATCGGGGAGCACAAGCAGGAGCTGAACACACTCGACCGTGAGATCGGCGACGGCGACCACGGCGAGAACATGGACCGCGGCATGCGTGCCTCGGTCGCGGCGCTGGAGAAGCTCCCGGACGACGCAACGCCCAATGCGGCGCTGCGCTCGATCGCCATGACCCTGATCTCGACGGTCGGCGGGGCGTCCGGTCCGCTCTATGGGACCGCGTTCCTCAAGGCGGCGGACCCTGTGGGGGACGCCGCCGCGATCGACGAGGCCACCCTCGTGGCGGTCCTGGCGGCCGCGCGCGACGGCATCGTGTCCCGCGGTAAGGCGGAGACCGGCGACAAGACCATGATCGACGCCTGGACCCCGGCGGTCGATGCGGCGCGGTCGGCCCAGGAGGCCGGGGCATCCGCCTCGGACATCCTGGCTGCCGCCGCGGACGCCGCCGAGAAGGGCGCGGAGGCGACCGAGCCGCTGGTCGCCCGGAAGGGCCGCGCGAGCTACCTCGGCGAACGGTCGGCCGGACATCGCGACCCGGGTGCCCAATCCACGGCCCTGCTGCTGCGCGCGGCAACGGGAGCGGCCGGATGACCGGCAGGGTCGGCATCGTCTTCGTCTCGCACAGTCCGAAGATCGCGGCCGGGATGGTGGACCTCGCCGGTCAAATGGCCGGCTCGGTCCGCCTGGTCGCGGCCGGCGGCACCGATGACGAGGGGATCGGGACCAGCTTCACAAAGGTCATGTCCGGCGTCTCCGAGGCGGACAGCGGAGATGGGGTCGTGGTCGTCAGCGACCTCGGATCCGCCCTGCTGACCGCGGAGACCGTGCTCGACCTGTTGGACGAGGAGCAGCGCACGCGCGTCCGCGTGGTCGATGTGCCGTTCGTGGAGGGCGGGGTGGCCGCGGCGGTCGCCGCCGAATCCGGAAGCCCCCTCGACGAGGTCGCCGCTGCTGCCCGCGGGGCGGTGGATGCCTGGGCCGGCGCGGGCACCGACGACGCGGCGCCGTCCGCTCCCGCGGAGGCGACGCCTATGGCCGGCCCCTACGAGCGCGAGGTGCTCGTCCGCAACCCGGAGGGCCTGCATGCGCGGCCGGCTGCCGAGTTCGTCAAGCTGGCCAACACCTTCCCGGTCAAGGTCACCGTCAACGGAAAAGACGCGAAGAGCCTCCTCGGCATCATGTCGCTCGGGCTGACCGCCGGCGCGACCGCCCGCATCGCGTCGGACGCCCCCGACGGCCGCGGCGCAGTGGACGCCCTGGCCGACCTGGTCGACACCGGCTTCGGCGAGGCCTGACCTCCGACCTCCTGCATCCACCGCCGACTGGTGAGTCGTTGTCGTAATCCGCTCGGGATAACGACAACGACTCACCAGTCGGTGGAGCGCGTCGCGAGGGGCAGGGCCATCTCGAGCTCGTTGGCGGTGCGGTCCAGCGGGTAGGGCTGCGTCCGTCCCGTGAAGACGAAGCCGCGGCGCAGGTAGGAGCGGATGGCATGTTCGTTGTCCTCGTGCACCTCGAGCAGCAGCCGCTCACCGCGCCCACGTGCCCAGTCGATGACCGCGTCGAGGAGCGCATCCGTCACCCCGTGCTCGCGGCCGCGCCAGGTCGGGGTGACGTACACGCCGACCAGGTACGGGTCGTGCGACGTGGCGGACTGGAAGCCGCCCATGCTGCCGAGCCACCGGCCGTCCTCTGCGACCGCGGCGAACAGCCGGGTGGTGCGGGCGATGTTGGATGCGCGGCGCCGCCAGTGCTCATCGGGGTGCTGCCGCGCCTGCTCGAGGGTCTCCAGGAAGGCGATCGGCGCATCCTCGAGCATCTCGAACCGGAGGGCGCGGTACGCCTGCCAGTCGTCCTCGGTGCTCGCGCGGACGACCCAGCCGGCCATCGGTCAGACCCGGTCGGCGAGTAGCGCCTCAGCGGTGGCGAGCAGGATCGCCGTGCACAGGCCGTCGAGCGCGGTCGTCAGTTCGCCCAGCGGCGGGAACGTCGGCGCGATGCGGATGTTGGCGTCGCGAGGGTCATCCCCGTACGGGAAGGTGGCACCCGCCGGGGTGACCGCGATGCCGGCCTCCTTCGCGAGCTGCACGGCCCGCTTCGCGGCGCCGTCGGGGACGTCGAGACTCACGAAGTAGCCCCCCTTGGGCTGCGACCACGCACCGGCGCCCCACGGCGCGAGCCGGTCGCGGAGGGCGGCATCCACGGCCGCGAACTTCGGCGCGAGAATGGCGCGGTGCTTCTCCATGTGGGCCGCCAGCCCGTCGGCGTCCTTCAGCAGTTCGGCGTGGCGGAGCTGGTTGATCTTGTCCGGGCCGATGCTCTGTGCGGAGAGGTGGTGCAGCATCCACTCGACGTTCGCCGGGGAGGCACCGAAGAAGGAGACGCCGGAGCCAGGGTAGGTGACCTTGGAGGTGGAGGCGAACACCAGCGGGCGGTCCGGGTTGCCGGCCTCGGCTGCGAGAGCGAGCACGTCGAACGGCTCGGGGCGCTCATCCGTCAGGTGATGGACGGCGTAGGCGTTGTCCCAGATCAGGCGGAAGTCGGGGGCCGCGGGCAGCGAGACGAGGGCGCGGACGACCTCCTCGCTGTAGACCGCCCCGGAGGGGTTCGAGTACACGGGCACGCAGAACATCCCACGGATGCTGTCGTCGGTCTCGAGCAGGGATGCGACGGCCTCGATGTCGGGCCCGTTCTCGTCGCTCGGCACCGGGATCAGACGGATGCCGAAACGCTCGGCGATCGTGAAGTGGCGGTCGTAGCCGGGGACCGGCGCGAGGAACGAGATGCCCCGGCTGCCCCAGGGCAGCTCGCCGCCGGGGACGCCGTGCAGCATCGCGAAGGCGATCGTGTCGTGCATCAGGGTGAGGCTCGAGTTGCCGAGCGCCAGGAGCTGGTCGACGGGGACGCGGAGGGCGTCGGAGAAGATCGCCCTCAGCTCCGGCAGCCCGGAGGCGCCGCCGTAGTTGCGGAGGTCGGTGCCGGCGGCGTCGCGGAACCGGCCGTCCGGCAGGTGAAGGAGGTCGTTCGAGAGATCGAGCTGCTCGGCGGACGGCTTGCCGCGGGTGAGGTCGAGCTTCAGACCGGCGGCCTTCAGCTCGTCGTAGGCGCGGGCGAAGGCGGAGTGCGCCTCGCGCAGGGAGGCGGTGTCGAGGTCGGCCAGGGGGGAGGGCGAGAGAGTAGCGGACGTCACGTCATCGATCGTACCGGCGTGCTGGCCGGGCCGCTCGGCCGACGTGTGCGAACATCCGAACTGTGACGAACGAACTGAAGCACCGGCGTGGGCGCACCGCTGTCAAGATGACGACGGCGCTCGGCGCCGGCCTCGTGGTCGGTGTGGTCGTCGGCCTCCTCAACGCCTGGCACTACGCGATCATCGCGGGATGGGCGGCGGCCTGCCTGGTCTACGTCACCTGGGTCTGGTCGGCCGTCTGGAAACTGGACGGCGAGTCCACCCAGAGTCACGCCACCCTGGAGGATCCGGGACGCCGCACCGCCGACCTGATCCTGATCCTCGCCGCCGCCGCCAGTGTGGTGGCCGTGGTCTACATCCTGGTCGACGCCAAACACCTGAGCGGCGGAAAACAGCTGGGCGTCGCGCTGCTGGCGGTGGTGTCCGTCGCTCTGTCGTGGACGCTGGTGCACACGCTGTACGCCCTCCGCTACGCCCGCATGTTCTACCGCTCCGGCGGCGGAATCGACTTCAACCAGAAGGAGCTGCCGCAGTACAGCGACTTCGCGTACCTGTCGTTCACACTCGGCATGACGTTCCAGGTGTCGGACACCGACATCTCCAGCTCATACATCCGCCGGTCGATCCTGCATCACGTGCTGCTGTCGTACCTGTTCGGCACGGTCATCGTTGCGGCGACGGTGAACCTGGTCGCCGGCCTCGGCTGACCGCGGCAGGTGGCGGAGGTCTCGGGGCCCTCGATAGCGAGATTCTCCTCCGTTCGGAGACATTCGCCGGTGTTTCGGGTCGTCCCTCCTCCCATTCCCGCACTCGAGCCCGGGCGTCGGGAATGTGGGGAACGGAGGATGTCGTGGCCGGCGCGCCGGGCGAGGGCCGGTAGGGGAGGAGTCGGAAGCGCGAATGGGCGGCAAATCCTCCGCTCCGACCCCACGCAGCCGTCAGCGGGTGTAGGTGAGGAAGCGGTAGCGCAGGCCGTTCGACGCGGTGAGCCACTCGCCGGCGTCGACGCTCCATCCCAGACCGGGCTCGGGAGCGCGCGTGTCGCCGGGCACGTCGAGGTCGATCTCGGTGACCTCCAGGCGGTCGGCGGCGGCAAGAGTCTGCCGGTAGAGCTCGGCGCCCCCGATCACCCAGACGGTGGCTGCGTCGGCGACGGCAGCCAGGGCATCCTCGACCGAATGCGCCACGGCGACGCCCGGAGCCTGCCAGCCCTGCTGGCGGGTGACCACGACGTTCTCGCGACCTGGCAGCGGCCGGTAGCGTTCGGGCAGCGACTCCCAGGTGCGGCGTCCCATCACGACCGGATCGGTCCCGGTCAGGGCGCGGAAGTGCCGCAGGTCTTCGGTCAGATGCCACGGCATGACACCGTCGGCGCCGATGATGCGGTCGCGGGCCTGCGCCCAGATCAGACCGAGCGTCATACGGCGACGGCGGCGCGGATGGCCGGGTGGTGCTGGTAGTCCTCGACCACGAAGTCCTCGAAGTCGTAGTCGAAGATGCTGTCCGGCGTGCGGGCGAACCGCAGCGTCGGCGCCGGGAACGGGTCGCGCGTGAGCTGCTCGGTCACCTGCTCCAGGTGGTTGTCGTAGATGTGGACATCCCCGCCGGCCCACACGAACTCGCCCGGCTCGAGACCCACCTGCTGGGCGACCATGAGGGTCAGCAGGGCGTAGCTCGCGATGTTGAACGGAACGCCGAGGAACATATCGGCGCTGCGCTGGTACAGCTGGCACGACAGCCTGCCGTCGGCGACGTAGAACTGGAAGAACGCGTGGCACGGCGCGAGCGCCATATCGGGGATCTCCGCGACGTTCCAGGCGGAGACGATGATCCGTCGGGAGTCCGGGTCGGTTCGCAGGGTGTCGATCACCTGCTGGATCTGGTCGATGTGGCGGCCGTCCGGCGTCGGCCAGGAACGCCACTGGACGCCGTAGACCGGGCCGAGCTCGCCATCCTCGTCGGCCCACTCGTCCCAGATGGTGACGCCGTTCTCGCGCAACCAGCCGACATTGCTCTCGCCGCGCAGGAACCAGAGGAGCTCGTAGGCGATCGACTTGAAGTGGACGCGCTTCGTCGTGATCAGCGGGAAACCGTCGGCCAGGTCGAACCGCAGCTGGCGCCCGAACACACTGCGCGTGCCGGTTCCGGTGCGGTCGGACTTGTGCGTGCCGTTGGCCAGCACGTCGCGCAGGAGGTCCTCGTACGGGGTGGGAATCTGGCTCACGCTCCGATCGTACTTCGCCGGGCGGGTCGCCTCTCTCCGCGAGGGCGCGGCGCGTCGTAGTCTGGCGTCATGGACTCGGCAGCGCGTGGCGACCGGCACGGCGAGGACCGGCAGAACGGCGGTGGTCCGCACAGCGACGACCGGCACAGCGACGACCGGCACAGCGACGACCGGCACAGCGACGACCGGCACAGCGACGACGAGCTGGCCAGCGCGCTGGAGGAGGAGGTCGCGCGCATCACATCCGCCATCCCGATCGTCGTCCGGCCGCCGACGGAGCCGGCGGAGCGAATCAGTTTCGACGACCTCCCGGCGAAGCGCGAGCCGACCGGACCCGAACCGACGTTCAGCCCGTGGGTCGCGACGGCGGCCACCCCGGTCCAGCGGGCCGAGCCGGTCAACACGTCCGAGCCGGAGTCCACTCCCATCGCCGAACCCGAACAGACCGCGGATCCGGTGAAACCGCCGACCTTCCAGCGTGTCGCCCGTGCCGAGCCGCTCGACCTGGTGCCGCCCGACATGGCTCCGCGAGACTCCGAACCCGTGCCCCTCCTGCCCATCCCGCCGACACCCGCCTCGCCGTCCGAACCGGAGGCCGAGTCCGCGAAAGAACCCGACGGCGACCCCGACCAGGCTCGCGACGCCGGCGCCGACGCCCCGGCGGGCACCCCGGCATCCGATCCGCAATCAGGCGAAGCCTCCGCGCTCGTCGCCGGCCGTCACATCCGCTCCGGCATCCTCACGCCCGAGACGACCGACCTCGAGACGGTGCCCGTCCAGCGCCGGCTGGGCCGGGCCTCGCGGATGTTCTGGCTGTGGTTCGCTGGCACCTCCTCCCTGATCAGTGTCGGCGTCGGTGCAACACTGTTCGTCCTCGGCCTCAGCCTGCGTCAGCTGCTCGTCGCGACGCTCGTCGGTGTCGCATTGAGCTTCCTTCCGCTCGGGCTCGGGACATTGGCGGGCAAGTGGAGCGGACAGCCGACCCTGGTCGTGTCGCGAGCGGCCTTCGGAGTCCGGGGGAATGTCGTCCCGACCGTCCTCGCGCTGATCGTGAAACTGTTCTGGGGCGCCGTGCTGCTCTGGCTGGCGGGGTCCGCGGCCGGTTCGCTGACGCGGGCCGAGCGGTGGCCGGGCAACGTGTTCGTCGAGACGTCGGTCGGGCTCGCCGCCACGATCATCCTCGCCGTCGCCGTCGCGTACGTCGGCTACGGGCTCGTCGCCCGGGTGCAGCTGGTTCTGACGATCGCCTCCGCCGTGCTGATCGGATTGATGGTGATGGCGACCTGGCGGCACGTGGATATGACCAGGGCGCTCAACACCCCGGACGCTTTGTGGACGCACGCCGTGACCGGAGCCGTCCTGGTGTTCAGCTATGTCGGCCTGGCGTGGGCGATGAGCAGCGCGGAGGTGGCGCGCTACCAGCGGCCGCTCTCGTCGGGTGGCGCCGCGATGCTGTGGGCGACCTTCGGTGCGGCCGTGCCGCCGTTCGTGCTGGTGTCGTACGGCGGCCTGCTCGCCGCCTCCAACCCGGGTTTCGCGGGGGAGTTGGCGCGGGATCCGGTGTCGGCTCTCGTGCGTCTGGGCCTGCCCGACTGGTACCCGGTACCGCTGCTGCTGGCGGTCGGGCTGTCGCTGGTGTCGGCGCTCGTGCTCACCCTCTATTCCACGGGCTTCACGATCGACGCGCTGGGGGTGCGACTCGGACGGCGCTGGAGCACAGTGGCCGCCGGCGTGGTGGTCGCGATCGCCGGCGGGGTGCTCGCCGCCACGGTCAGCGATCTGTCCGCGGTGATCCGGGGTGTGCCGACAGCGCTGTCCGTGCCGGTGGCCGCCTGGGTCGGCGTGTTCTCGGGCGAGATGATGCTGCGGACCCGGCGCTTCCACCAGCCGTCGCTTCTGAAGAGCGGAGGCGTCTACCCGGATTGGCGCTGGATCAATCTCGCGCTGCTGGCCGTCGGCACGGTGGTGGGGTGGGGCACGGTCAGCTCTCCTCTGCCGTGGCTCGGCTGGGAGGGCTACCTCTTCACTCTGGTGGGCATCGACCCGCACGCCGGTGTGGGCACCAGCAACATCGGTGTCCTGATCGCCCTGGTCATCGGCCTGGTCGGTGTTCTCGTATCCGCGGCACCTGCTGTGCGCCGGCAGGAGCAGGCCGCCGTGTGACGGTTGCCCACAGCACGGCCGCTTCTCCACAGAAACCATTCCGCCCGGCGTCGGCCGGGACCCATCCCTTAGGCTGATCGACGTGCCGAACACCCTCACCTCCGTCCGCGACACCATCGAGCAGCTCTGGCCGCTCGCCGGTGCCGAGAGCTGGGATGCGCCCGGTCTCGTCGCGGGCGATCCGCAGGCGCCCGTCGAGCGCATCCTCCTCGCCGTCGACGCGGTTGCCGCCACCGTCGACGAGGCCGTCGAGGTGGGCGCCGACCTGCTGATCGCGCACCACCCGCTGCTGCTGCGCGGGGTGACCAGCGTCGCGGAAGACCGGTACAAGGGCGCTCTGCTCGCACGCTTGATCCGCGGCGGCGTTGCTCTCTATGCCGCGCATACGACGGCCGACGTCGTCGCCGACGGCACCAGCGACGTGCTCGCCGCGCGTCTCGGACTGCGCGACACGCGTCCCATCGCGCCCGCTACAAACGGCGTGACCGGAATCGGGCGCGTCGGCGACCTCGCCCAGCCGACGACCCTCGGGCTGCTCGCCCGCGCGGTCGCCGACCTCCTGCCGCCGACCGCCGGCGGTGTGCGAGCGGCAGGCGACTACCACCAGCCGGTGACCCGTGTCGCCGTCTGCGGAGGCGCAGGCGACTCCCTGCTGGGCAGCGACGCCGTCCGCGCTGCGGATGTCTACATCACCGCCGACCTCCGCCACCATCCGGCGTCCGAAGCGCGCGAGCAGGCGGCGCTCGGCGGCGGGCCGGCGCTCCTCGACGTCTCGCACTGGGCGAGTGAATGGCTGTGGCTCGACACCGCCGCCGAACAGCTCCGCGCGGCGCTCCCCGGCACGGAGGTCGTCGTCAGCGAGCTGCGCACCGACCCCTGGGATTTCGCCATCCTCCAATGACCACCCTCCCCGAAGGAAGCACCGCATCGTGAAAGCCAGTCCCGCCGACCAGAACGAGCTCCTGCGCCTCCAGGCCGCCGACACCCGCCTGGCGCAGCTCGCGCACGCCACCAAGAACCTCCCGCAGTCGGCCGAACTGGCGAAGCTGCAGCCGGAGGTCGACGCCCTGCGCGCGCGCTGGATCGCCGCGACCGGTGAACTGGAGGACGCCCGCGCCGAACTCAAGCGGGTGGAATCCGACGTCGAGATCGTCGAGGCACGCGTCAAGCGCGACAGCGACCGCGTTCAGCAGACGTCGTCCGTGAAAGATGTGCAGGCGCTCGAGTCCGAGCTCGCGTCCCTCGCCAAGCGCAAGGACGACCTCGAAGAGATCGAGCTCACGGTCATGGAACGCGTCGAGGGCTTAGAAGAGGCGCTCGCCGCCGTCGAGGGGGAGCGCGCCGAGCTCAGCGGCCGGGTCGAGGCGCTGGAGGCGCAGCGCGCCGAGGAGGGCGCGAAGCTGGAGGTGCAGCGGAAGGCGGCAGCGGCCGACCGGGCCACCATCGCCGAGGCGCTGCCGGCCGATCTGGTGGAGTTGTACGAGCGGCAACGCGCCCGCTACGGCCTCGGCGCCGCGGCACTCGTGCGCGGCGTCTCGATGGGATCGAACGTGAAGCTGACCGAGTCCGACCTCTCGGACATCCGCAAGGCCGCCGCGGACGACGTCGTGCTCTGCCCGGACAGCAGTGCGATCCTGGTTCGCGGCGAAGAATCCGGGCTCTGACCCCGGACTCGTCACTTCACGCTGATCGGCCCATCCGCCCACCGGCGCCTGCGCTAGGGTGGAGCCCGGAATGGGTCGGCAAGACGGTCGCGTCGGTTCGCGTCAGCGGGCCGCCGAGGAACGTCCGGGCTCCGCAGAGCAGGGCGGTGGGTAACACCCACCCGGGGCAACCCGCGAGAAAGTGCAACAGAAAGCAGACCGCCGCAGGCTCCGGCCCGCGGTAAGGGTGAAACGGTGGTGTAAGAGACCACCAGCGGCCGGGGTGACCCGGCCGGCTGGGTAAACCTCGCCCGGAGCAAGGTCGGACAGGGGACCATGAGGCTGCTCGTCTCGTCCCCGGGTAGACCGCTGGAGGGCGGCGGCAACGTCGTCCCGAGATAGATGGCCGTCCGCGGTGCAGCGCACCGTGACAGAACCCGGCGTATCAGCCGGCCCATTCCCTTCCGCCGCCTCAGGCGGAGTCCGGAGAGAACCGGTACCCCATCCCCGGCTCGGTCAGCAGGTAGCGGGGTCGCGACGGCTCGGGCTCCAGCTTCTTGCGCAGTTGCGCAAGGTAGAGCCGCAGGTAGCCCGTGTCGCTGGTGTACTGCGGCCCCCACACCTGCGTCAGCAGCGCCTGGCGGGTCACCAAGCGGCTGGGGTTCCGCAGCAGCACTTCGAGGATCGTCCACTCGGTCGGTGTCAGCCGCACGGTGTCCGACCCGTCCGCGGTCCGCCGGGTGACTTGGCGCGCGGCCAGGTCGACCGTCACGTCCCCGAACATGACGACCGGCTCGTCCGGAACGGCCTGCTGTCGCCGGGTAAGGGCGCGGATCCGGGCGAGAAGCTCATCCGCCGCGAACGGCTTCGTCACATAGTCGTCCGCGCCGGCGTCGAGCGCATCCACCTTGTCGCCGGACCCGGTGCGGCCGGAGACGACCAGGATCGGCACGCTCGTCCAGCCGCGCAGCCCCTCGATCACCTCGATGCCGTTGAGCTCCGGCATCCCCAGGTCGAGCATCACCAGGTCGGGGTGGTGTTCGACGGCCTCGGTGACGGCTTCGGCGCCGGTGCGGGCCGTCAGCACCTCGTAGCCGCGGGCGGTCAGCAGGATGCGCAGCGCGCGCAGGATCTGCTGGTCGTCGTCCGCGATCAGGATCCTCATGCGGCGTCCTCCCCGGATGCCGGGAGCGCGATCACCATGGTGAGTCCGCCGCCCGGGGTGTCCTCCGCTTCGAGCGACCCGCCCATGCCCTCCACGAAACCCTTGGAGAGGGCGAGGCCCAGCCCGATGCCGCTGTCGTTGTCGGTGTCGCCGAGTCGCTGGAACGGCGCGAAGACGGCCTCCCGGCGTTCGGCGGGGATGCCCGGACCGTGATCGATGACACGTAGCTGCACGGTGCCGGCGAACTCGCTCGCGGCGAGGACCGGGTGGACACCCACCGGACTGTAGCGGAGGGCGTTGCCCAGCAGATTGACGACCACACGCTGCAGCAGGACGCCGTCGGCGAGCAGGGGTGAGAGGTCGGCGGGCAGCTCCAGCTCGACATCGCCTGGACCGATCCCGAGCTCGTCGAGCGCGGGCGGGATGATGTCGTCGAGTTCAGTCGAGGCGAGCGACACCGCGAGGACGCCTGCCTGGATCCGGCTCGCGTCGAGCAGGTCGGTGACGAGGCCGGCCAGCCCGCGGAGGCTGTCCTCGGCCGTCTCCAGCAGCGCCTCCCTGTCGTCGACGCTGAGCGGGAGATCGGGCTGACGCAGCGTGGTGACCGCGGCTGTGGCCGCAGCGAGCGGTCGGCGCAGGTCGTGCCCGACGGCGGCCAGCAGCGCGGTCCGTACCCGGTCGGCCTCGGCGAGCGCGTCCAGCTCGGAGGCGGTTGCGGCGAGGATCCGATGCTCCAGGGCGGCGTCCAGTTGCGCGACGATCGCGGCGAGGAGGCGTCGATCCCCGGCTTCCAGGTCCCGGCCGGACAGCTCCAGAACCGCCCGCGACCCGACCGGCAGGCGCTGCGTCCCCGATTCGGCGTCGGCCTCATCAGGCATGCCGGTTGTGCCAGTCGAGCCAGCCGTGTTAGCCGTGTCCGCGCCCGTCGCGTCGCCGTCGGCTGCGATCAGCTCGGCGCCGTCGGCGGACCACAACCGCACCGAGGTGAGGCCGAACGCCTCGCGGGTCCGCGTCACCAACGCCTGCACGGCATCCTCGCCTTGGATGACACCGCCCGCGACGGTCGCCAGCAGTTCCGCCTCCGCCGCCGCGCGCCGCGCCTCGCGGGTGCGTCGTGCCGCGAGATCGACGACCAGGCTGACCAGGGCGGCGATGACCACGTAGAGGATGAGGGCGATCAGGTGCAGCGGCTCGCCAACGGTGATCGTGTAGAGCGGCTCCACGAAGAAGTAGTCCAGCGTGAGTCCCGAGAGCAGCGCGGCGAAGAGCGCCGGCCAGATGCCTCCAACCAGCGCGACCACCACGGTGAGCAGCTGGTAGCTCAGCACATCCGCGGTCATCGACTCGGGAGAGCGTGAGTTCGCGAGCGCCAGCGTCAGCAGGGGGCCGCCGACGAGGGCGACCGCGAAGCCATACGCCCGGCGGCGAGCGGTCAGGCCGCCGCGCGGTCGCGGCAACGAGAATCGTCCCCCCGCCCGACCGTGGGAGACGATGTGAACGTCGATGTCGCCGGATGCGCGGATGACGGTCGCGCCGATCCCGGGCCCGGTGAGGAGCGCGGCCAGCCGGCTACGACGGGAGACCCCGATGACGAGCTGGGTCGCGTTCTCACCTCGGGCGAACTCCACCAGCGCTCTCGGGATGTCGTCGCCGACGACCTGGTGGTAGCTGCCGCCGAGCTGCTCGACCAGCGAACGTTGAGCCGCAAGGGCGTCTGGTGCCGCCTCGCGCAGGCCGTCCGGGCTGGTGATGTGCACCGCGATCAGGTCGCCACCGGCGCTGCGTGCCGCGATCCGGGCTCCCCTCCGCAGCAGGGTCTCGCCCTCGGGGCCGCCGGTGAGTGCGACGACCACGCGCTCGCGCGCCTCCCAGGTGCCCGCGATGCCGTGCTCGGCACGGTAGCGCTGCAGCGCGCTGTCCACTTCGTCGGCCAGCCAGAGCAGCGCAAGCTCACGCAAAGCGGTCAGGTTGCCCAGCCGGAAGTAGTTCGACAGTGCTGCGTCGATCCGGGCGGAGGGATAGACGACGCCCTCGGCGAGGCGGTCGCGCAGCGCCTGCGGGGCCAGGTCGACGACTTCGATCTGGTCCGCACGCCGCAGGACCGCGTCCGGGATCGTCTCCCGTTGCTGCACACCGGTGATCTGCTGGACGACGTCGCCCAGTGACTCGATGTGCTGGATGTTGACCGTCGACATGACGTCGATGCCCGCGTCCAGCATGGCTTCGACGTCCTGCCAGCGCTTCGGGTTGCGCGATCCGGGGGCATTGGTGTGAGCCAGTTCGTCGACCAGTGCGACCTGCGGTGCACGTCGCAGGACGGTATCCAGGTCCAGCTCGTCCAGGGTCACACCGCGGTGCTCGGTCGTCGACCTGGGAGTGATCTCGAGGCCGTCGAGCATCGCAGCGGTGGCGGCGCGGCCGTGCGTCTCCGCGATGGCGACCACCACATCCTTGCCCAGAGCGCTCAGCCGTCTGCCCTCTTCGAGCATCGCGTAGGTCTTGCCCACGCCGGGGGCGGCGCCGAGCATCACCCGGAGGTGACCACGAGGCATGCGTCCGCCCTCTGCTATCGGTCCAGCGCGGCCAGGGCCAGGTTCAGCTGGAGCACGTTCACGGTCGGTTCCCCGAGGTAGCCGAGGTCCCGTCCCTGAATCCTAGACGTCACGAGCTTCCGGACGGCGTCCTCCGGAAGCCCGCGCACCTCGGCCACGCGCTTCACCTGGAGCAGCGCATATGCGGGGGAGATGTGCGGGTCGAGGCCAGAGCCGGAGGCGGTGACCGCGTCGTCCGGAACCTGCGAGGCAAGCACGCCGTCCGACGCCGCGATCGCGGCTGTCCGCTCACGGACGGCTTTCGCCTGTGCGGGGTTGGAGGCCGCCAGGTTACTGCCCGACGAGGCGGAGGCATCGTAGCCGGCCGGACCGTTCGCGGTCGCGGCGGACGGGCGCGACTGGAACCACTGCGCGAGGGGTGCGCCCTTCGCGTCGGTGAAGGACTGCCCGATCAGCGCCGAGCCGACGGCCGTGCCGCGCTCGGTCACGAGTGAGCCGTTCGCCTGCGCCGGCAACGCGAGCTGCCCGATCCCGGTGACGATGAGGGTGTAGCCGATGCCCAGCGCCACGGTCAGTACGACCATGGCACGCAGCGCGACCCAGTAGTGGCGCCAGGCGCCTCGGAGACGATTCATGTGCGGAGTGCCTTTCAGGTTCTGAGCGTCAGAAGCCGGGGAGGAGGGAGACGACGAGGTCGATCAGCTTGATCCCGATGAACGGGGCGACGATCCCGCCGAGACCGTAGATGAGGAGGTTGCGGCTGAGCAACTGGGAGGCGGCGACCGGCCGGTAGCGGACCCCGCGGAGGGCGAGCGGGATCAGCAGGACGATGACGATCGCGTTGAAGATCACCGCCGAGAGGATGGCCGACGCGGGGGAGTGCAGACCCATCACGTTCAGCGCCCCGAGGCCGGGGAAGGTCGCCACGAACATCGCCGGGATGATCGCGAAGTACTTCGCGACGTCGTTGGCGATGGAGAAGGTGGTCAGCGCTCCGCGCGTGATCAGGAGCTGTTTGCCGATCCGGACGATGTCGATCAGCTTGGTCGGGTCGGAGTCGAGGTCGACCATGTTGCCGGCTTCCTTCGCCGCCGACGTCCCGGTGTTCATCGCCACACCGACATCCGCCTGGGCGAGCGCCGGAGCGTCGTTGGTGCCGTCTCCCGTCATCGCGACGAGCCGTCCGCCTTCCTGCTCCTTCCGGATCAGTTGCAGCTTGTCCTCGGGTTTCGCCTCGGCCAGGAAGTCGTCGACGCCGGCCTCCGCCGCGATCGCGCGGGCGGTGAGCGGGTTGTCGCCGGTGACCATGACCGTGCGGATGCCCATCCGGCGCAGGTCCGCGAAGCGCTCGGCGAGCCCCTCCTTGACCACGTCCTTGAGGTGGATGACGCCCAGCAGGGACGCCTCGCCGGTGGCCACCCGCGTTGCGACGGCGAGCGGGGTGCCGCCGTCCTGAGAGATGCGCTCGACCTGCGCCTCCAGCTCGCCCAGGACCGCATCGGAGGGTTCGCTGGCCGTGCGCACCCAGGAGATGACCGAACTCGCGGCACCCTTCCGGATCTGCGTCCCGTCGGGGAGGTCGAGACCGCTCATCCGGGTCTGCGCGGTGAACGGCACGATCTCACCGCTCACCCGGTCGGACCGGCTGTAGCCGCGGGTCTCCGCCAACTCCACGACGGAGACGCCCTCGGGTGTCGGGTCGCTGAGCGACGACAGCGCCGCCGCCCGCACGAGCTCGTCGGCGGAGGTCGTGCCGACCGCGACGAAGTCGCTCGCGCGGCGGTTGCCGTAGGTGATGGTGCCCGTCTTATCCAGCAGCAGGGCGGTGACGTCGCCCGCCGCTTCGACGGCGCGACCCGACATGGCGAGGACGTTGTGCTGGACCAGGCGGTCCATGCCGGCGATGCCGATGGCCGAGATCAGAGCGCCGATGGTGGTGGGGATGAGGCAGACCAGCAGCGCGATCAGCACCGGCACCGTCGGTGCGGCGTCCGAGTAGCCGGCCACCGGCTGCACGACGAGCACGACCACCACGAACACGATCGACAGGCTGGCCAGCAGGATGTTCAGCGCGATCTCGTTCGGCGTCTTCTGGCGTGAGGCGCCCTCCACCAGTGCGATCATCCGATCGACGAAGGTCTCGCCCGGCTTGCTGGTGATGCGCACCACGATCCGGTCGGAGAGCACGCGGGTGCCGCCGGTGACGGCACTGCGGTCGCCGCCCGACTCGCGTACCACCGGCGCGGACTCGCCGGTGATCGCCGACTCGTCCACGGTCGCGATGCCGTGGATGACATCACCGTCGCCCGGGACGAGCTCACCGGTGGTCACGACGACGACATCGCCGAGCCGCAGGTCGCTCGACGCCACCTGCTCGACCGCTGTCTCCCGGGCATCCGGGTCGGCCTCGTCGTAGCGCTGGACGCGGTTGGCCTGCGTCGTCGAGCGGGTTTGCCGGAGTGTCGCAGCCTGCGCCTTCCCGCGGCCCTCGGCCACCGCCTCCGCCAGGTTGGCGAAGACGACGGTGAGCCAGAGCCAGACGGCGATGGACCAGGTGAAGGCCAGTCCGGCGGGGCCTGCCGCCGCGGGGCCGGTCGCCGGCGAGCTGACGAACGGCTGTGCGACGGCGACGACGGTCGTCAGCGCAGCGCCTGCTTCGACGATGAACATGACAGGGTTGCGCCACATCGAGCGGGGATCGAGCTTCCGCAGTGCGCCGGGGAGGGCGGCGAGGAGTTGCCGTCCGGTGAAGGCCCGGGGCGGCGCCGCGCTCTTCCGGGCCGAAGGGGGAGCCGGTGGAATGGAGGTGGGGAGGGTGGTGGTCATGTCAGTTCAGTCCTTCCGCCAGGGGGCCCAGCGCGAGAACGGGGAAGTAGGTCAGGGCCGAGACGAGCACGATCGTCCCGGTGAGGAGCCCGACGAACTGCGGGCGGTGCGTCGGGAGCGTGCCGGCGTTCGCGGGCACGCGGCCCTGCGCGGCGAGAGAGCCGGCGAGGGCGAGCACGAACACGATCGGCAGGAACCGTCCGAAGAACATCGCAACTCCGAGAGCCGTGTTGAGCCAGGGCGTCGCAGCGGTGAGCCCGGCGAACGCCGAGCCGTTGTTGTTGGCCGCCGAGGTGAACGCGTACAGCACCTCACTGAAGCCGTGCAGACCGGGGTTGAGCATCGAGGTCTTCTCGACATCCGCCCGGATCGCCGGAACGGCGAACGTCAGCCCGGCGCCGATCAGCACGATCGCAGGGGTGGTCAGGATGTAGAGGCTGGCCAGCTTGATCTCCCGCGGCCCCAGCTTCTTGCCCAGGCACTCCGGCGTGCGTCCGACCATGAGGCCGGCCACGAACACGGCGATGATCGCGATGACGAGGATGCCGTACAGTCCCGAGCCGACGCCGCCCGGTACGATCTCGCCGAGCATCATGTTGATCAGGGCCATCATCCCGCCGAGCGGGCTGTAGCTGTCGAGCATCGAGTTCACCGCGCCGGTCGAGGTGACCGTGCTGGTCGTGTCGAACAGCGTCGAGCCGAGGTCGCCGAACACCGTCTCCTTGCCCTCCAGGGATCCGCTGGTCGACTCGAACACCGTCATGGCGACGAGAGAGACGGCGAACAGCAGCCCCATGGTCGCCAGGATCGCGTACCCCTGACGCTTGTCGCCGACCATCGTCCCGAAGGTCCGTGGGAGGGAGAACGGGATCAGCAGCATGAGCACGATCTCAACCAGGTTGGTCCACGCTGTCGGGTTCTCGAACGGGTGCGCCGAGTTGACGTTGAAGAAGCCGCCTCCATTGGTGCCGAGCAGCTTGATGGCCTCCTGCGATGCGACCGGCCCGCCGGGAATCGACTGTGTCGCCCCTGTCAGCGTGGTCACGTGCTCGAAACCGTTGAGGTTCTGGATGACACCGCCGGCGATCAGCACGACCGCAGCCACCAGCGACAGCGGCAGCAGGATGCGGACGGTGGCGCGCAGCAGGTCCACCCAGAAGTTCCCAATGGTGCCGGTCGACCGGGAGGCGAACCCGCGGACCAGCGCCACCGCGACAGCGATGCCGACGGCGGCCGACACGAAGTTCTGCACGACCAGCGCCACCGCCTGCACGGTGTAGCCGAGGGTGACGTCGGGGGAGTACGACTGCCAGTTCGTGTTGGTGACGAATGAGATCGCGGTGTTGAAGGCGGTCCCCTCCGGCACGGCGGGCATGCCCAGCGAGTACGGCAGGAACTGCTGCAGCCGCTGCATCCCGTACACGAACAGGATGCCCACCACCGAGAACGCCAGCACGCCCCGTAGGTACGCGGGCCAGGACTGCTCCGAGCGCGGATCCACACCGATCAGCCGGTAGGCGCCGCGCTCCACCCGCAGGTCGGTGGGCGAGGTGAACACCCGCGCCATGTAGTCGCCGAGCGGTCGGTGGGCGACGGCGAGCACGAGGACGACCGTCGCCAGCTGGGCGACGAACAGGAGTACTCCCGGCGCCATCAGAACCGCTCCGGTCTCACCAGTGCGACCACCAGGTAGCCGATCGCGGCCACCCCCAGCAGCGCGGCGATCAGAGTGATCACGATCACAGCTTCTCGACCCCCCGGCCGGCCAGACCCACGACGAGCGCGAGTACGGCCACGGCGAGGAGGTAGACGACGTCGAGCACGACTCTCTCCATCCATCTGGACGCTGCGACCGATCGGTCGCAGCAGGAGAGAGTCCACACCCGCGCACGGTGCGGGAGGAGCGTCCTAACGCATCCCTAACGCCCCGGCCACGAATCTCTGCGGGACGCTGGCGCGGGAGGCCGGGTCAGGTGCCCGGCGTGACGCCGGCGGGCGTCGGAGCGTCGTCCGGCGTGCCGACCTCGCCGCTGCGGCCGCGGTGGCCGGCCTGCCGGCGCTCGCTGCGGACAGCGAGCGCGGCGGCGCCCAGGATGCCGGCGTTGTTGCGGTGCACGGCCGGCACGATCGGCGTCTTCAGCTTCAGCAGCGGCAGAAACTCCTGGTAGTGCTTCGACACCCCGCCTCCGACGATGAAGAGGTCGGGGGTGAACAGGAACTCGACGGCCGAGTAGTACTTCTGCAGGCGCTTGGCCCACCTCTCCCAGCTGAGGTCGTCACGCTCCTTGGCCGAGTACGCCGCGCGCGACTCCGCGTCGTGACCGTCGATCTCGATGTGGCCGAGTTCGGCGTTGGGGATGAGGATGCCGTCGTAGATGAGTGCCGAGCCGATGCCGGTGCCCAGCGTCGTCATGATGACGAGGCCGTCCTTGCCCTTAGCCGCGCCGAAGCGGGTCTCCGCGTAGCCGGCCGCGTCCGCGTCGTTGACGAAGTGGATGTCGCGCCCCAGTGCCTTCTCGAACAGGTTCTCGGCGTGCAGGCCGATCCAGTCCTTCGCCACGTTCGCTGCCGACAGGGTGACGCCGTGACTGACGATCGCGGGGAAGCAGACGCCCACCGGCGCGTCGGGCTCCGCCTTCGCCAGCTGGTCGACGATCTCTTTGGTCGTCTCGACGATGTCGTCCGGCTTGCCGCCGTCCGGGGTGGGCAGCTTGACCCGGTCGCTGACCAGCTCGCCGGTCGTCAGGTCGACCAGCCCTCCCTTGATCCCGGTGCCGCCGATGTCGATGCCGATCGCGTGCTTCTGCGAAGTCATGGCACGAATCTACCGCGCATTCGCCGGTCACGGCGGCGGGGGCTCCGCGGCTCCGCGTCTCCGCGGCTCGGCGTCAGGGGAGGGTGAGGATCTCCGCCCCGCGCTCGGTCACGACCAGGGTGTGCTCGAACTGGGCCGTGATGCTGCGGTCGCGGGTGACGACCGTCCAGTCGTCCGGCCACATCTCCCACTCGTGCGTGCCCAGCGTGAGCATCGGCTCGATGGTGAACACCATCCCGGGCACCATCACGTCGTCGAAGGCGGGTGCCGCGTCGTAGTGGGGGATGATCAGGCCGGAGTGGAAGGCCGCTCCGACCCCGTGACCGGTGAAGTCGCGCACGACGCCGTATCCGAAGCGTTTCGCGTACGACTCGATCGCGCGCCCGATGACGTTGACCTGACGACCCGGTGCGACCGCTTTGATGCCGCGATTGAGGGCCTCCCTGGTCCGCTCCACCAGCTGCGTCACCTCCTCGGAGGCTGTGCCCGCGATGAAGGTCTGGTTGCTGTCGCCGTGGAACCCGTTCTTGTAGGCCGTGATGTCGATGTTGACGATGTCGCCGTCCTCGATCACGGTGTCGTCCGGGATGCCGTGGCAGACGACCTCGTTGACCGAGCTGCAGATCGACTTCGTGAAGCCGCGGTAGCCGAGGGTCGACGGGTAGGCGTCGTGGGCCAGCAGGAACTCGTGCCCGATCGCATCCAGCTCTTCGGTCGTCACGCCCGGGCGCACCGCCTCGCCGACCGTCGCGATCGCCTGCGCGGCGATCCTCCCCGACTCGCGGATCAACTCCACCTCGCCGGGCGTGTAGACGTCGCCGCGCGTGTACGGCGCCGGTCCCGGCCGGCCAACGTACTCCGGTCGCGGGATGCGGCTGGGCACCGGGCGCATCGCGGTGACGCGGCCAGGGAGGAGGTGACCGGCGGAATCCTTGGGCATACGATCAACTCTATGACGAGCGACGAGTACGGCATCAAGCAGGACGCCGAGCACAAGTACTGGTACAACATGAAGACCGGTGAGGTCGAGCAGGGTTTCCTGTCTCCCGCACCGAACCGCGTCGGCCCGTTCGACACCCGCGAGGAGGCCGAGCACGCGCTCGAGAAGCTTCGCGAGAACTCCGCCAAGTGGGCGGAGGAGGACGCGGAGGACAACCGCTAGAAGCTGTGCTCCGGGCCGGGGAACGTCCCGCCCTGGACGTCGGCCTTGTAGGCGGCGGCGGCATCGCCGAGCACCGTCTTCAGATCGGCGTACTGCTTGACGAAGCGGGGGATGCGCCCGGTCGTGAAGCCGGCCCAGTCCGTCCACACCAGCAGCTGCCCGTCGACGTGCGGGCCGGCTCCGACGCCGACCGTGGGGATGCGGAGTTCCGCCGTGACCCGCTTCGCCACCTCGGCCGGCACCATCTCGAGGACGACGGCGAACGCGCCGGCCTCCTCCACCGCGTGCGCGTCGGCCAGGAGCTCGTCGGCGCTGTCGCCGCGGCCCTGCACGAGGTGACCGCCGAGGCCGTGCTCGCTCTGCGGTGTGAAGCCGATGTGCGCCATGACGGGGATGCCCGCGTCCACGATGCGCCGGATCTGCTCGGCGCTGCGCCGTCCGCCCTCGAGCTTCACCGCGTGCGCGCCGGTCTCCTTCATGAAGCGCACGGCGGTGTGCAACGCCTCCAGCGGACCTGTCTCGTACGAGCCGAACGGCATGTCGGCGACGACGAAGGCGCGCTTCACAGCCTTGGCGACGGCACGGGTGAGCGGGATGAGGTCGTCCACCGTCACCGGAAGCGTCGTGTCGTAGCCCAGAACGTTGTTCCCGGCCGAGTCGCCGACGAGGAGGAAGTCGATCCCGGCCTCATCGAAGATCTGCGCCGTGAGCATGTCGTAGCTGGTCAGCCCGGTGAACGGCGAGCCCTCTTCCTTCGCCGCCTGGAAGTGGCGGGTGCGTACGCGCTTGAGCGCCTCCATCGATGACGTGGCGGGATGGACGGAGGGCACCGGTGACTGCTCGCTCATGCGGCCAGTCTAGTGACGGCGCGACGCGCGGCCCGAGTCACGCGGGAGCCGGTTGGAGCAGTCCGCGCTTACTAGCTGCTGAGGCCAGTTGCCTGTCGAAGGTGACCAGCGGTAGGTCGTTGTCCATCGCCAGGCCGAGCGCGCAGGCGTCCATCTCGCTCAATCCGTCAGTCACCTGGACCCCCGCCAGGATGAGCGGCCCCCGCTCGCCGAGATGTGTGGGGACGACGCCCAGGCTTCGCAGGTCTTCGAAGGCCTCCAGCCCGAGCCCTACCCGATGCGGGTGTACGAGTGCCTCCGCGACGTTAACGGGATGGACCAAGAACCGGCGCTCCAGGGCGAACACTTCCGAGGATGCTGCGTGATGCGCATCTTTCGGATTGAGCAATCCGATGAGCACGCTCGCATCCAGGACCAAGGTCATTCGGCCCGACCTCCGCGAAAGCTCGACGTCCCTTCGATGAACGCGTGTGCGTATCGGCCGCTGATCCGAGCTATCTCCGCCCGTCGTCCTTCATCATCGCGGTCGCGCTGCTCACGGAGTGCTCGCTCGCCCACCTCGATCAGGTGCAACAGGAGTTTGCCGTCCGTCTCGGCCGACCAGGTCTCGCGAGCGGCCTGCAGCGCACGTGTCACCGACGGAGTGTGGGTTATTTGGGTGCGGAGCAGAGTCGTAGGCATGGCTCGAAGTGTACCACCCCACACAATGGTGTTGCACCGCCTCATCGAGCTCGCTGTCCCACTAGTCTGGGAGCGGCCGAGGAAAGGGGCAGGATGGACAAGCAGCGCGACTTCGTTCTTCGCACGATCGAGGAGCGTGGCGTCAAGTTCGTGAGGCTGTGGTTCACCGACGTTGTCGGCACACTCAAGTCCGTCGCCATCGCCCCTGCCGAAGTCGAGGGGGCCTTCAGCGAAGGGCTCGGCTTCGACGGCTCCGCCATCGAGGGCCTGACGCGCAACTACGAGTCCGACCTGCTCGCGCTCCCGGATGCGACCACGTTCCAGATCCTGCCGTGGCGCGGCGAGATCGACCCGACGGCCCGCATGTTCTGCGACATCACGACGCCGGACGGCCAGCCTGCCGTGTCCGATCCTCGCAACGTCCTGAAGCGGACGCTCGAGAAGGCGGCCGACCGCGGCTTCACCTTCTACACGCATCCCGAGATCGAGTTCTACCTGCTCAAGTCGTCGGCGTTCGGCCAGGAGGGTCCTGAGCCCGTGGACTCCGCCGGCTACTTCGACAACGTGCCAGGCGGCACCGCGCACGACTTCCGCCGCCGCTCGGTGCGGATGCTCGAAGACCTGGGCATCTCGGTGGAGTTCAGCCACCACGAGGCCGGTCCGGGCCAGAACGAGATCGACCTGCGCTACGCCGACGCGCTGACCACGGCGGACAACATCATGACGTTCCGCACGGTGATCAAGGAGGTGGCGATCGAGCAGGGCGTCTACGCGACGTTCATGCCGAAGCCGCTGTCCGGGCACCCGGGCTCCGGGATGCACACGCACATGTCGCTCTTCGAAGGCGACACAAACGCCTTCTTCGAGGCGGGCGCCCAATACCAGCTGTCGAAGATCGGCCGCCAGTTCATCGCCGGTCTGCTGCGCCACGCGCCGGAGATCACCGCGGTGACCAACCAGTTCGTCAACTCCTACAAGCGCCTGTGGGGCGGGGATGAGGCGCCCAGCTTCGTCAGCTGGGGGCACAACAACCGCTCCGCGCTGGTCCGCGTCCCGCTGTACAAGCCGAACAAGGGTCAGAGCTCGCGCGTCGAATATCGCGCCATGGATTCGGCGGCGAACCCGTACCTCGCGTTCTCGCTGCTGCTCGCAGCCGGGCTCAAGGGCATCGAGGGCCAGTACGAGCTCCCGCCCGAGGCGGAGGACAACGTCTGGGCGCTCTCCGATGGGGAACGTCGTGCGCTCGGTTACAGCCAGCTTCCTGCGAGCCTCGACCACGCCATCTCGCTGATGGAGGACTCGGAGCTCGTCGCCGAGACGCTGGGGGAGCAGGCGTTCAACTACGTCCTGCTCAACAAGCGCCGCGAGTGGTCGGAGTACCGGGCGCAGGTCACCCCGTACGAGCTGCGGTCGAACCTCGAGATCCTCTGACCCGTTCGTCGTGACCCGGCAACAGCTCTCCCTCACCGCCCTGGCGCGCGCCGGGTTCGTCGGGTTGAGCTCCGTCCGGGCCGAGCTGGACGAGCTCGCCGACCTCACCGGTCTGCCCGCGGAGACCCTCGCGGGCGCGATCTCCGTGGCCGCCGACCCGGATACCGCGCTGAGTTGGGCGCTCCGCCTGGTGCGGCAGGCGCCCGACAGGGCGGCCGAGTCGTTCCGCTCCGAAGAGGACGCCCGGCGCCTGTTCCGGGTGATCGGGGCGTCGGAGGGGATCGCGGAGTTCTTTCTACGGCAGCCCGACCAGCTCGAGGCGCTCGCTCGTCCGACGCGCGACCTTCCGTCGGCAGACGATCTGCGCAACGACCTCCTGGACGCGGTCGATGCGGTCGACGGCGTCGCCGCCGAAGCCGACGAGAGCGGGTGGACCGCCCTGCGCATCCGGTACCGCCGCCGCCTCGTTCAACTGGCTGCATTCGACCTCGAGCAGGTGGACCCCGTAGCAGGCTTCGACGGGGTGGCCGCCGCCCTCAGCGACCTCGCCGCGGCGGCGCTGGACGCATCCCTCGCCGTCGCCCGTCGCATGACGGTGGGCACCGGTCCGGGCCGTTTCCCTGAGGCGCAGGTGCGGGCCACACCGTTCGCCGTCATCGGGATGGGCAAGGCCGGCGCCCGAGAGTTGAACTACTTGAGCGACGTCGACGTCATTTTCGTCACCGAAGGTGTCGAGGATGCGGGCCTCGAGCCGGGTCGTACCGTCGACATCGCGACGCGGCTGGCGATGCTGACCATGCGCGGGATCTACGAGCCCGCGATCGAGCCGGGCCTCTGGGAGGTCGACCCCAACCTGCGGCCCGAGGGCAAGGACGGCGCGCTCGTCCGCACGCTCGAATCGCACCTCGCCTACTACGACCGGTGGGCGAAGGGGTGGGAGTTCCAGGCGCTGCTGAAGGCGCGTCCCCTCGCCGGCAACCGGGCACTGGGGGAGCGCTACGTCGACGCCCTCGCCCCGAAGGTGTGGAGCAGCGCCTCCCGCGAGAACTTCGTCGAGTCCGTGCAGCGCATGCGCGTTCGCGTCACCGAGAACATCCCGGACGACGAGGTGCACTACCAGTTGAAGCTGGGGCCGGGCGGGCTGCGCGATGTCGAGTTCACGGTCCAGCTCCTGCAGCTGGTCCACGGGCAGACCGACGAACGGGTCCGGCAACGGGACACCCTCGGTGCGCTCGCGGCGCTGGCCGCCCAGGGCTACATCGGGCGGGAGGAGTCAGCGGCCTTCTCGCACGACTACCGCTCCCTTCGGCTCATGGAGCACCGCCTCCAGCTGCGTCGCCTGACTCGCACACACTTGATGCCGCGCGAGGAGGCCGACGTCCGCATCCTGGCGCGGGCAACCGGTCTGGCGGCCAATGCGGATCAGCTGCTGGCCACCTGGAACGAGATCAAGCACCGCGTGCGCGGTCTCCACGAGCGCCTGTTCTACCGCCCGCTGCTGAGCGCTGTCGCGGCGACCTCCAGCGAGGACGCCCGCCTGGCCGGGGGAGCCGGACTGACCAGCGGGCAGGCGGAGGCGCGGCTCGCGGCGATCGGCTTCCGCGACCCTCGGGGTGCGCTGGCCCACATCGGCGCGCTCACCTCCGGCGTCTCACGGCGGGCGACCATCCAGCGGCACCTGCTGCCTGTGATGCTGCAGTGGTTCGCCGACGGCCCGGACCCCGACTACGGGCTGCTGACCTTCCGCCGGTTGAGCGAGGAGCTCGGCGGCACCCACTGGTACCTCCGGATGCTGCGCGACTCCAGCGGCGCCGCCGAGCGTCTGACCCGGGTGCTGTCGGGGTCACGGTTCGCCGGGGAGCTGCTGGGGCGTATCCCCGAGTCGGCGGCATGGTTGGAGTCGGAGGACGAGCTCCGTCCGCGACCGGCTGCCCTGCTCCGGGATGAGACCGCCGCGATCCTGGCGCGGCACGAGTCGGTGGACGCGGCGGCCTCCGCCCTGCGCGCGATGCGCCGTCGGGAGGTCCTCCGGCTCGCGATCTCGGGCATCCTCGGCTTCGCCACCATCGAGGAGCTCGCCCACGGCCTGACCGACGTCAACGAGAACATCATCGGCGGCGTGCTGCAGGCGGTCCGGTCGGCTCGCGGCGAGAGTGACCAGTTCGAGTTCGCGGTGATCGCGATGGGCCGGTTCGGCGGCCGGGAGTTGGGTTTCGGCTCCGACGCCGACGTGATGTACGTGTTCCGTCCGCTCGATGCGGAGCAGGACGCGGCCAACCGCGGCGCCCTGGCGATCGTGTCGGAGCTCAACCGTCTCACCGAGGACAACCGCCTCCCGCTCGACCTGGACATCGGTCTGCGGCCTGAAGGCAAGAACGGCCCGCCGGCCCGCTCCCTGGAGTCGTACCGCGCCTACTACCGGCGCTGGTCGCTCACGTGGGAGGCGCAGGCGCTGCTCCGCGCCCGAGGAATCGCCGGGGACGCCGCACTCCTCGCCGACTTCGCCGAGCTGGCCGACGAGGTCCGGTATCCCGACGACATCGGCGAACAGCAGGTGCGCGAGGTGAAGCGCATCAAGGCCAGGGTCGAGAACGAGCGCCTCCCGCAGGGCGCGGACCCGTCCCGCCACCTCAAGCTGGGGCGTGGTTCGCTGAGCGACGTGGAGTGGTTCGTCCAGCTCATCCAGCTGGAGCACGCCGCCGAGGTCACCGCCCTGCGCACGACCTCCACTCTGGACGCGCTGGCGGCGGCCGCCGCGCACGGTTTCGTGACCGAGGAGGATGCGGCCCGCCTGCGCGACGCGTGGCTCTTCGCCTCTCGCACCCGCTCGGCGATGACGCTCTGGACCGACAAGACAGCTGACGTGCTGCCTTCGGACCGCGTCGCCCTCGACGGCGTCGCGCGGCTGATGGAGTACCCTCCCGGCTCCGCCTCGCGGCTGGAGGAGGACTACCTGGCCGTGACCCGCCGCGCCCGCCAGGTCTTCGAGCGCGGCTTCTACGGCCTGCCCTTGCGCCCGCCGCCCACCGCGTAGATAGTAACGCTTGACGTTATTAATGCACCGCGTTACTATTGCGTATGCTCCACTCCTTCGCCGACCGCGATATCGAGGCGGTGTGGCAGGGAATCGCCGTCAAGCGCTTCGGGCCAGACCTTCGACGGGTCGCACGACGGAAGCTCACGATGCTCAACGCCGCCGCCGACCTGTCGAAATCGTCGACTACCACTGACCCAGAGCCCACGGGTCACCTATCGAGGAGGGCGCCATGAATGACTTCATCACTCCGGGCGAGGTTCTCTACGAGGAGTTCATGCGGCCCCTCGGCCTCACGAAGTACGCCCTGGCCAAGGCGGTGCACGTTCCTGCCCAGCGCATCGGCGACATCGTTGCAGGAAAGCGGGCGATCACTCCGGACACGGCCCTGCGCTTCTCGCGGGCGTTCGGGACGACCGCAGAGTTCTGGCTGAACCTGCAGGCGCACTACGACCTGGAGCGAGCGCTGTCCACTCACGCGTCCGACTTCGACGAGATCCGGCCCCTTCTGGCCGGCTGACCGTCCCAGGCCTGGCGCTCGGCGGTCAGAGGGTGCGGAGGCGTGCGGCCTTGTCCAGCAGCACCTGCCGTTGGCGGTCGTTTCCGACGAGCGCCGCCGCTGCCGTGAACTCGGAGACCGCCTCCTCGGTCCTGCCCAGGCGTGCCAGCAACTCCCCACGGACGCTCGGGAGCAGGTGCGAGCCGCGCAGGGCGCCCTGGGCGGCCAGCTCGTCGGCGATCCGGAGCGCGCTGGCGGGGCCCGTCGCCATCGAGACCGCAGCCGCGCGGTTGAGTTCGACGACCGGGCTCGGCGCGATGCGGCCGAGGGCCTCGTAGAGGACCACGATGCGGTCCCAGTCGGTGTCGTCCGCGCTCGGGGCGACCGCGTGGCACTCGGCGATGGCCGCCTGCAGGGCGTAGGGACCGCGCCCGCGCCCGAGCGCATCCGCACGCTCCAGCGCCGCCCGGCCGCGCACGATCTGCGAACGGTTCCACCGCGTCCGGTCCTGGTCGGTGAGCAGGATCGGGGTGCCGTCGGGTCTCGTCCGCGCGGCGAATCGCGAAGCCTGCAATTCCATCAAAGCCACCAGGCCGTGCGCCTCCGGTTCGCGGGGGAGCAGCGCTGCGACAGTCCGGCCGAGGCGGAGCGCCTCGGTGGCGAGGTCGGCGCGCATCCACTCGGGCCCGGTGGTCGCCGCGTACCCCTCGGTGAAGACCAGGTAGACAACGCTGAGTACGCCCGCCAAGCGGTCCTTCCACTCGGCCGGCTCGGGGGAGGCGAACGGGATGCGCGCGGCAGAGATGGTCTTCTTCGCCCGGACGATCCGCTGCTGCACCGTCGCCACCGGCACGAAGTACATCCTGGCGATCTCCTCCGTGCTCAAACCGGCGACGATGCGCAGCGTGAGCGCGACCTGCGCCTCCCGCGAGAGGACCGGGTGGCACGCGGTGAAGACGAGGCGGAGGACGTCGTCGTCGATCGGCTCCCAGTCCGACTCGGTTGCCTCCTCCAGGGTCGCCGCCATCGCCCGGTAGCGATCGTCGAGCCGGTCCCGGCGGCGCCACTGGTCGATGGCGCGGCGCTTGGCCACCGCCGTCAGCCAGCCGCCAGGGTTGTCCGGGACGCCATCCCTCGGCCACTGCCGGAGAGCCTCGACGAGAGCCTCCTGGGCGAGATCCTCGGCCAGGCCGACGTCGCCGGTCATCTTGGCGAGCGTCGCAACGACGCGCGCCCCATCGATGCGCCAGACGGCGTCGACCCGGGCCGGGATCCCGTTCACCGGACTGCGCTCCTCGTCGTCGCGCCGGTCACGCCTTGTCGGCGGCCGCCCGCCACTCGGCCTCCTTCTGGATGTACTCGTTGTCGGCGAACGCGGCGAAGTCGCTCTCGTCGGTGACACGTCGCACCTCCAGCTTCGACCCCGGCCCCAGCGGGCAGCGGCTCGCCCACTCCGCGGCCTCCTCCTTCGAGCTGACGTCGAGGATCCAGAAGCCGTTGAACAGCTCGTGCGTCTCCCCGTAGGGTCCATCGGTGACGGCGGGCGGCGTCGTCGAGAAGTCGACGACGAAGCCGGTGGTCTCCACATCGTCGGAGAGCCCCTCACCGGCCAGCAGCACGCCGGCGGAGATGAGCTGCTCGTTGTACTGGCCCATCCGGGTGATGACCTCGTTGAAGTCCATCTCCTCGTAGGCCTCCTTGGCGGCATCCGTCGATCGCATGATCAGCATGTACTTCATGGGTGACTCCTTCAACGTCCGGGGTGCGCTTCTCGCACCCTCCTATCTTCGTGTCGAACGGCGCGCGTGGAGGTCGACACGGGTCGGGAAATTTTCTTGCGGATCAACACGCAACCGGTGACGCACGAAAGGGCCGCTCCTCAGGAGCGGCCCTTTGTGGGAATCGGGTGGGGTCAGGCGGGCTGAGCGACCTCATCGCGAGACGGCTCCGACTCGCCGCCGTGCACGGTCGCGTCGGGCTCGGCACCCTCAGCGGTCGCCTCGTCGCTGTCGTTGAACGGGTCGCCGGTGCGCGGCGCGTTGTACAGCTCCAGGTCGAGGATGCCCTCGCGCTTGGCCACGATCGTCGGCACCAGCGCCTGCCCTGCCACGTTGACCGCCGTGCGGCCCATGTCCAGGATGGCGTCGACCGCCAGGAGCAGGCCGACGCCGTCCAGCGGCAGGCCCAGTGTCGAGAGCGTCAGGGTCAGCATGACGATCGCGCCGGTCGTCCCCGCCGTTGCCGCCGAGCCGACCACGGAGACGACGATGATGAGCACGTACTGCAGGATGTTGAGGTGGAGCCCGTAGAACTGGGCCACGAAGATCGCGGCGATCGCCGGGTAGATGGCGGCGCAGCCATCCATCTTCGTGGTCGCGCCGAGCGGAGCGGCGAACGAGGCGTACGCACTCGGGACGCCGAGGTTCCGCTCCACGACCCGCTGCGTGAGCGGCAGCGTCCCGATGGACGACCGGCTGACGAAGCCGAGCTGGACGGCGGGCCACACGCCCGAGTAGTACTGGCGGATCGAAAGCCCGTTGCTGCGGACGATGATCGGGTACACGACGAAGAGGACGATGGCGAGGCCCAGGTAGATCGCGAACACGAACCAGGCGAGCGAGCCGATCGTCGTCCAGCCGTAGGTGGCGACGGCGTTGCCGATGAGGGCGAAGGTGCCGAGCGGCGCGAGGCGGATGATCCACCAGAGCACGCGCTGCACGATCTTGAGCGCCGAATCCGTGAAGGCCAGGAACGGTTCCGCCCGACGGCCCACCTTCAGCGCGGCGATGCCGATCGCGGCAGCGACGACGATCACCTGCAGCACGTTGAAGCTGACAGCGGAGGTGGCGGTCGCGACGCCATCCGCCACATCCACGTGGGTGTTCACCTGCGCGCCGACGAAGTTCGACGGCACCAGACCGAGCAGGAAGTTCCACCAGGTGGCGGTCACTCCAGGGTCGGAGGCCGCGAGTTCGCCGTGCGACGCCCGGCTGCCCGGCTGGATGACGACGCCCAGCGCGATCCCGATACTCACGGCGATGAACGCGGTGATGGCGAACCAGAGCAGGGTGCGACCGGCGAGCCGTGCGGCGTTGGAGACCCGGCGCAGGTTGCCGATGCTGGAGACGATGGCGAGGAAGACCAGGGGGACGACGGCCGCCTTCAGCAGGGAGACGTAGGACTGCCCGATCGTGTTCAGGGTCGCGGTGAGGGCGTTCGGCTGGCCGCCCGGCGCGCCCAGCTGGCGGGCGACGAGTCCGGCGACGACACCGAGGATGAGGGCGGCGGTGACCTGGACGCCAAACGAGCGGAACCAGCGCGGACGGCGGCGCGTCACCTGGCCTGGTGAGGATGTGGAGAGCGAAGTCATGCTTCCACGCTAGGTGGGCGCACGGCGTTCTCCCAGGCGGCCGGAAACATACCGCAACAGATGGAAACGGGGTCAGTTGTGGTAGGTAACCGCGGCCGTCGACACGACGAAGTCAGCGCCCCCTGGGGCGTTCACGCACGTCACCGCTCCGCCGCTGACCGAGCAGGTGATGCTCTCCAGGCGGATGCTCTTCCCTTCCGGAAGGACGGGGATCGTGCGCGCCGGCTGTGAGTACAAGTCCGGGAACAGCCAACCTGCGGCGTTGGATGTGAAAAGAATGACCGCGTGCTCCGGCATACCGTTACCGTTCTGCGGGATGACGGTGCGCCAGGTGCTCGGTGTGCAGGTCGCGAAACCGGGAGCTCCGTCGGTGGTCGGCTTGATCCCGCAGATGACATTCCCGTCAGCCGTCATGAACTCGAGGCCAGGCAGTGCAACGCCACCGTTCCCGGGGTCGATGGCGTGCGAAGCATAGCCCGCGGGGTCTACACCGTTCGGGTCAGGCGCAGGTGAGGGCTGAGCCGGCTGAGTGGGCTGCACGGGCTGCACACGCTGCGGGTCCGGGGTGGTGTTGCTGACCGCTCCGCCGTCGGCCGGCGCTGCGGCGGAAGGCGTGGGGGCGGCTGCGGTCGGAGTTGCGGAGTTGGTACTGGTTCCCGGTGTCGCCGGTGTCGCACTCGCGGGAGCACTCACGCTCGGCCGCGCAGAGACCAGCGCCACGGGCGCAGTACCGGACAGCGGCGGTGCCGAACAGCCGGAAATGGTCAGTACGATGGCCGCGGCTACGAGCAGCGTGAGCTTCTTCATGTGGTCCCCCAAGGTGTTGATGGGCGGGTGCCCTCACCTACTAATGTCCGGACGGGCCGGAATGGTTCCATAGTTGCGCGCATTCGAACGTATGTTCTAATGATCATGTGACGCGTCCGAAGCCCATCCGTTACGACAGGGACACCTGGCTGGTGATGCGCGACAATCCTGTGCTGCCGAAAGCTGTCATCCGCCGGTACACCGACAAGCGCGGTGCCGACCAGTATTTGGTGATCAGGTGGGATCTCGACCCGGCACAGCGCCGGCTCATGGCTGTATGCGAGACGTTGGAGCGCGCCGACGATCTCGTGCGGTACGACAACACGCCCAAGGATGGGTATTGGAAGGGGCCGCCGAACCCACATCCGGCTGGGTGATCGCGAGCGACGATCGAACGTCTGCCTGCACAAAGAAAAGTCCGCACGAGCTGCGGTTTCGGTCGCTTTCGCGGACCGTCCTGCAACTCGTGCGGACTTTATGCGGACTAGCGAGCCCGCGACATCTCAGAAACCGCGTGTTGCCGCGGGTTTCTGGTTAGACGCCGTAGTACAGCTCGTACTCGAACGGGTGCGGACGCTGCGCGAGCGGCTTGATCTCCTTCTCGCGCTTGTACTCGATCCAGGTCTCGATGAGCTCCGGGCTGAACACGCCGCCTGCGGTGAGGAAGTCGTGGTCGGCCTCGAGCGCGTCGAGGGCCTCGCCGAGCGATGCCGGCACCTGCGGGATGTTCTTGGCCTCCTCGGGCGGAAGCTCGTAGAGGTCCTTGTCGACCGGCTCGTGCGGCTCGATGCGGTTCTTGATTCCGTCGAGGCCGGCCATCAGCTGGGCCGCGAAGGCCAGGTACGGGTTTCCGGAGGCGTCGGGCGCGCGGAACTCGATGCGCTTCGCCTTCGGGTTGCTGCCCGTGATCGGGATGCGGATCGACGCCGAGCGGTTACCGGCCGAGTAGACCAGGTTGACCGGGGCCTCGAAGCCGGGGACCAGACGGTGGAACGAGTTCACCGTCGGGTTCGTGAAGGCGAGGACGGCCGGGGCGTGCTTCAGCAGGCCGCCGATGTACCAGCGCGCGACGTCGGAGAGGCCGCCGTAGCCCGCCTCGTCGTAGAACAGCGGCTTACCGTCGTTCCACAGCGACTGGTGCGTGTGCATCCCCGAACCGTTGTCGCCGAACAGCGGCTTCGGCATGAACGTCGCCGTCTTGCCCCACTCGTTCGCCGTGTTCTTGACGATGTACTTGAACTTGAGGATGTCGTCCGCCGCGTGCACCATCGTGTCGAAGCGGTAGTTGATCTCCGCCTGGCCGCCGGTGCCCACCTCGTGGTGCGCGCGCTCCAGGATGAGGCCGGCGTCGATCAGCTTGAGCGAGATGTCGTCGCGCAGGTCGGCCTGCTTGTCGACCGGGCTCACGGGGAAGTAGCCGCCCTTGTACGGGGTCTTGTTGCCCAGGTTGCCGCCCTCTTCGACGCGGCCCGAGTTCCAGGCGCCCTCCTCGGAGTCGACGGAGTAGAAGCTGGAGTTCTGCTTCACCTCGTAGCGCACGTCGTCGAAGATGTAGAACTCCGCCTCGGGGGCGAAGTACGCGGTGTCGGCGATGCCGGTGGAGGCGAGGTACTTCTCGGCCTTCTTGGCGACCTGGCGCGGGTCCTTCGCGTAGATCTCGCCGTTCCGCGGGTTGTAGATGTCGAACACCATGATCAGCGTGCGCTCGGCGCGGAAGGGGTCGACGTACGCCGTCGACACATCCGGGATGAGCTGCATGTCGGACTCGTGGATCGACGCGAAGCCGCGGATCGATGAGCCGTCGAACAGCTGACCGACGGAGAAGAACTCCTCGTCGACGGTCGCGGCGGGGATGTTGAAGTGCTGCTGCACACCGGGAAGGTCGGTGAAGCGGATATCAAGGAACTTGACGTCGGTGTCCTTGATGAACTTGAGCACCTCGGAAGAATCACGGAACATGCGGACGACTCCCAAATGGCTTTTGCGGGTGAGGGGCTGCACGTGCAGCCCACGGGTCAAAGGTACGGGGAGGCCGTTTCCCCGGGGTGACGCAAATGTTTCCAGCATGTTACGCGTACCCGGGTCGGGGATGAGATGGTGCGGGATGCGCCGCGCGGCGCTCGGTAGACTCGGCGGGTGCCGCAGAACCCCGCCAACCGCCCCGGAGACGTCGCCCCCAGCCGCTACCCGGGGGAGCGCCTCGGTCTGCCGGAGGCCGGTCCGCGCTCGGTCGGTCGGCTGGGTCGCCGGATCGGGGCGATCGTCGTCGACTGGGCGATCGCGTCGTTCCTGTCGTTCGCGTTCTTCCGCTATGACTCGTGGGCGACGATCGGCATCTTCGCTCTCCTGCAGATCGTCTTCATCCCCACCATCGGCGGCAGCATCGGCCACCGTATTTTCGGGATGCGTGTGGTCGCGGTCCGCGGCGGCTGGGTCGGGGTGTGGCGCCCGGGCGTGCGCACACTGCTCCTGTGCCTCGCGATCCCGGCGCTCGTCTGGGACTCGGACCAGCGCGGCTTCCACGACAAGGTCGCCGGAACCGTCCTCATCCGCGCCTGACGCGGTCCCGTCCGCGCACTTCCACGCCGTCGAGTACACAGAAACTGCACGGAATCGAGCGGATTCCGTGCAGTTCTTGTGTACTCGGCAGCTGGGGCCTGGGCGGCTCAGCGGGCTCGCTGCGCGCGGACCTTCATGGGGTCGATGCCCTTGGGGATCGGCATCTGGTTCTCGATCGACTGGAGGCGGTTGCTGATCGCCAGCACCTCGGCCTTCGTCAGCGTCGGCTTGATCTTGGCCAGCGTGCGCGGGACGCGGTGCAAGGGCACCGAGTCGGCGTCGGGTCCGACCGTGATCACGGTGACGGGAACGTTCGGAAGCACCCGGTTGACCTTGCGGCGCTCCTCGTCGACCATGCGCTTGGTCCGCGTGGCGGGGCCCTCGCTGATGAGCACGACACCGCCGCGGCCGGTCGCCCGATAGACCGCATCCTGCGTCTTGCCGTTCACGGCCACCGGCATCTCGGAGCCGCGCCAGCTCTTCTTGAGCGACGAGCGCAGCACGGCGCCCACGGCGCCCGGCTGGCCCTCGATCTGCGAGTAGGCGGCGCGCTCTGCGCGACGACCCAGGATGATGAGCGCGATCAGGACACCCGCGAGCACGCCCGCGAGGATCCACAGCACCATCGTGAAGACGTTGCCGCCGGAGAGGAACACCGCGAGCAGCACGCCGAGGATGATCGGAAGGACAGCCCCGAGGACGATGTAGAGCACCGCGCGGTTGTCGTACCGCCGGGTCATCTGGAACACCTGCCACATCTGCTTCAGACGGCCGGGCTCCTTGGTGGACTTGTCCTTTGCCATGAGTCCAAGGATACCGGTTCGGCGGGGTTTCAGATGACCCGTTCGCTACGGGGAGAGGGTGCTCAGGAGACCGCCTGCGCGAAACCGAGTGATGCGTCCGCGAGGTGCCGGAGCTCGTCCGGGACCGGCCGTCCTTTGGCCTGCATCGACTGGGCCCACAGCCGCCCCGCCCGGTAGGACGAACGCACCAGTGGGCCGGCCAGCACGCCGAGGAACCCGATCTCCTCCGCCTCCTGCTTGAGCTCTACGAACTCGTCGGGGTGCACCCAGCGCGCCACCGGCAGGTGACGCGGGCTTGGTCGCAGGTACTGCGTGATGGTGATGATGTCGGTGCCGGCGTCGTGGAGGTCGCGCAGGGCTGTGCTGACCTCGTGACGTTCCTCGCCCATCCCGAGGATGAGGTTCGACTTCGTGATCAGGCCGGCGGCGCGTCCCTGCGTGAGGACGTCGAGGGAGCGCTCGTACCGGAAGGCCGGCCGGATGCGCTTGAAGATCCGGGGCACCGTCTCCACGTTGTGCGCGAAGACTTCCGGGTTCGCCGAGAACACTTCACCCAGGTAGGCGGGGTTGCCGGAGAAGTCGGGGACGAGGATCTCGACACCGGTCCCGGGGGACTGGCGGTGGATCTCCCGGATGGTCTCCGCGTACAGCCAGGAGCCTTCATCCTCCAAGTCGTCGCGCGCGACACCGGTGACGGTGGCGTAGCGGAGGCCCATTCGCTGCACCGACTCGGCGACGCGCCGGGGCTCGTCCCGGTCGAACTCGGCCGGCTTACCGGTGTCGATCTGGCAGAAGTCGCAGCGGCGGGTGCACTGCGACCCCCCGATGAGGAAGGTCGCCTCCCGGTCCTCCCAGCACTCGTAGATGTTGGGGCAGCCGGCCTCCTGGCACACCGTGTGCAGGTCCTCCGACTTCACCAGGCTCTGCAGCTGGCGGTACTCCGGGCCCATCTTGGCTTTGGTCTTGATCCATTCGGGCTTGCGCTCGATCGGCGTCTGGGCGTTGCGGACCTCCAGGCGCAGCATCCGGCGCCCCTCGGGTACGGCGCTCACGCGACGGCCTCGGCGGCGGTGAACTCGAGGTCGAACGCGTCCATGACGAGGGGCGCGACGTCCTGCGGCGTGACGGTGCGGCCGAGCACGCGCGAGATCGTCGTGACACCGGCGTCGCGGATGCCACAGGCGACGATCTGCTCGTACGCGTCCAGGCTGTTGGAGCAGTTGAGCGCGAAGCCGTGCATGGTGACGCCCTCAGCGACACGGATGCCGATGGCGGCGATCTTCTCGTCGTTGACGGCTCCGGGATTGTGTTCAGGTCGCATCCACACGCCGGAGCGGCCCTCGATCTGCACGCCGGTGACGCCCACCCGGGCGAGCACGTCGATGAGCACCCGTTCGAGCGCGCGGACGTAGCCGACCACGTCGATGGGTTCGTGGAGGCGGAGGATCGGGTACCCCACGAGCTGCCCCGGCCCGTGCCAGGTGATCTTCCCGCCGCGGTCGACGTCGACGACGGGTGTTCCGTCGGTCGGACGTTCGTCCGGGGCGGTCCGCTTGCCCGCGGTGTACACCGGCGGGTGCTCGAGGAGGATGACGGTATCGGGCGCCCGGCCTGCGACGACAGCGGCGTGAAGTGCACGCTGCTGTTGAAGGGCCTCGAGATACGGCACGGAGTTGGCGCTTAGCCCCGTGACGTCATACGTGGTCACGGGTTCAGTCTAAGCGCGATCGGGCGATGCGTTCACAGCACAGGGAAGAGTCGGGCTCTCCACAGATTCAGCGATGGCCCGGTGCACCGTTGCGGTGTCGCCTGGAATGGATTCATGATCCGAACGACTTCCACTCGCTCCCTGTGTCCCACCTCTGTCGAGCTCCACCGCGCTGCGACGTTCCATGTTCATGCCGAAGGGTGGCGGGTCGTCGAGGTGCGCGACGCACGGCAGGGTGCCGACCCAGCGGAGGGGCCGCCCGAAGCGCGTGTCGTGGTATCCGGGAGCGGGCTGCCCGGTCCCTGCCTCCTGCGCGTCCGCGAACGACGAGGGGAGGAGCCGCGCGATGTCCGGGCTCGCCGTGACGCCGCCTCCGAGCACGTGGTCGGGGTGGTGCGGGAACTTCCGGTGCGTCGTGTACGCGGAAGGGAGTGGGATGCGGTCCTCCTCCAGCACGCCCCCGCCGGCGGGTTCGATGAGCTCCTGCGCCGCGACGGTGGCCTGCGTGGCGGTGAGGCGGCGACCGTGCTGCTGGGAGTGGCCGCCGGTCTCGCGGCGCTGCACGCGAGCGGATGGGCGCGCCCCGGATTGACCACTGGCGCGATCGTGTTCGCTGCGGACGGCTGCCCTGCGCTCGATGTGCTCGACGGGGTGGTGCCCTACGGGCCGGAGGCGGCCGTGGCGGACGCAGAGGCCTTCTATTCGTTGGCTCACAGCATCTGCCTGAAGGTGACGGACGGCTCCGGAATGACGTTGCTGTCGGCACTCGAAGCCGGCCTGCGGCAGGGGAGCTGGCCGTCGGTGGAGCAGGCCGTGCTGTCCGCGATCGGGCCCGAACCGGTCAGGCTCTGTGATCCCGCCGAGAGCCGGGAGGATCCGGCCGGCGACACGCAGTCGGTCGTCGCTCGCCGGTTGCCGAAACGGAGGCTTGGAGACCCGTGGGAGACGGCGTTGGCCTTCCTCGACGGCGATCCCGCTCGCGCGGTGGGTCAGCGGCTGGGCGCGTGGCTCAAACGCCGCCCGGCGGTGGTGGTCGCCGGGCTTGTTCCGTTGGCCGCCGGGTTGGCCCTCGTCGCCCTCCTACCGTCCCCCTCTGGCACGAGTCCGACATCGGCATCGCGGTCGCCGATGGGGTCGCCGCTGCCGGCAGCGCACCCGACGAGGAGTTCTCACGCGACAGCACCGCCGACCCCGAAGGGGGAACCATCGGTTCGCCCTGCATCCGAGGGACGCCCGCTCGTGGCCGGCGGTACACAGTCGGATGACCCCGTGGTGGCGGCCGGCGCCGTGCTCGACGCGCGACATGCGTGCTACACCGCCCGGCCGGTCGTGGAGGCGTGCCTTGAGGACGTCCTGGATGGCGAGCCCGCGTTCGTCGCACAGGAGACGCACGCATTGGAGGCTGAGGGAGCAGGTGCGACTCGGGACTACACCGGGGCCGGTCTGAGCCTCGTCGAGCGGTGGGGAGACGCGGCGCTGATCGCTGTGGTGCCGGACACGATGCGGACCCCGCACAGCGAACCGGCCTCGCTCCTGCTGGTGAGGGGCGAGGCCGGTTGGCGACTGCGGGCGGTGTTCCCGTGACGGGGTCAGAGACCGAGGTTGCCCTCGAAGTTGCCGCCCTCGAGGCGGTTCTTCACCGCGACGAGGAAGCGGGCCGCGTCGGCGCCGTCAACGATGCGGTGGTCGTACGAGAGCGCCAGATAGACGGTGGAACGGATCGCGATGGAGTCGGAACCGTCCGCGGAGACCACGACCGGCTTCTTCGCGACGATGCCCGTACCCAGGATCGCGACCTGCGGGAGGAAGACCAGCGGGGTGTCGAACAGGGCGCCGCGCGAACCGGTGTTCGTCAGCGTGAAGGTGCCACCGGCGAGCTCGTCCGGCTTCAGGCGGTTGTCGCGCGTGCGGCCCGCCAGGTCGGCGATCTGCTTCGCGAGCTCCGCGAGGTCCAGCTCGGACGCGTTGCGCACCACGGGGGTGAGCAGGCCGCGCTCGGTGTCCACGGCGATCGAAAGGTTCTCGTGGTCCGGGTACACGATGCTGTCACCGTCGACGGTGGCGTTGATGACCGGGTAGGTCTTCAGCGCCTCGGCCGCGGCCAGGGCGAAGAACGGCAGGAAGGACAGCTTGACGCCGGTCTTGGAGAGGAAGTCGCCCTTCACCCGGTCGCGGAATGCGGCCACCTTGGTGACATCGACCTCAACCACGCTGGTGAGCTGAGCGGTCGACTGCATCGAGACGACGGCGCGCTCGGCGACGACCTTGCGGAGTCGCGACATCGGCTGCGTCGTGCCGCGGAGCGGCGAGACCTCAGGCGTAGGTGCAGCGGCGGCGGGAGCCGCGGACTCGGACGCGGCCGGTGCTGCGGCCTGGAGGATGTCCTCCTTGCGGATCCGACCCCCTACTCCCGTGCCCGTGATGGTCGACAGGTCGACACCCTGCTCGTTCGCCAACTTGCGGACGATAGGGGTCACGTAGCCGGCGTTGCCGGCGTGAGCGCCCGACGAGGCCGGAGCCGGGGTGGCAGGCGCCGCCTGTGCGGGAGCCTGCTGAGCGGGAGCGGGTGCGGCCGCCGGAGCGGGTGCGGCCTGCTGGGCCGGAGCCTCCTCGACGGGGGCCGGCTGCGGAGCGGGAGCCTCCTCGACGGGGGCCGGCTGCGCCGGTGCGACCGGAGCCTGCGGCGCTTCCTGAGCAGGTGCAGGGGCGGCCTGCTCGGCCGGTGCGGCCTGGGCGGGAGCGGACTCCTCAGCGGGCGCGGCCTGTTCGGCCGGTGCGGCCTCCTCGGCCGGAGCGGCCTCTGCAGGAGCTGCCTCGGCAGCCGGAGCGGCCGGTGCCTCGGCGCCCGCGCCGGAGCCGTCGCCGATGGTCACGAGCGCGGTGCCCACCTCGACCGTCTCGTCCTCCTGCACCAGGATCGCCTCGATGACGCCGGCGACCGGCGACGGGATCTCGGTGTCAACCTTGTCGGTCGAGACTTCGAGCAGAGGCTCGTCCACCTCGACACGGTCGCCAACATTCTTCAGCCAGCGGGTGACCGTGCCTTCCGTGACGCTCTCTCCGAGCGCCGGGAGGCTGACGGATTCGCTCATGAGCTTCTCTCCTTCAAACCTGATCGTTCAGTAGCTTATTGCAGGCGGGCCCGCGAGAGGCGGACCCGCCCGGTGGTCCTAGAGGGTGTGCAGCGGCTTGCCCGCGAGGTACAGGAACGCCTCGCCGAGGGACTCGTTCTGCGTGGGGTGCGCGTGCACGAGCGGCGCGATGTCCTCCGGGTACGCCTCCCAGTTCACCACCAGCTGCGCTTCGCCGATCAGCTCGCCGACGCGGGCGCCGATCATGTGCACGCCGAGCACGGGGCCGTCATTCAGACGGACGACCTTCACGCTGCCGTTGGTGCCGATGATCTCGCTGCGCGCGTTGCCCGCGAGGCTGTAGTCGTAGCTCGAGACACTGTCGGCGCCGTACTTCTCGGCCGCCTTGGCTTCGGTGAGGCCCACCGACGCGACCTCGGGGTCGCAGTAGGTCACCTTCGGGATGTTGACGTCGGGGACGATGATCGGGTTCAGGCCCGCGATCTCCTCGGCGACGAAGATGCCCTGCTGGAAGCCGCGGTGCGCGAGCTGCAGGCCGGGGACGATGTCGCCGACGGCGTAGACGCCCGGGATGTTGGTGTGCAGGCGCTCGTCGGTGATGACGAAGCCGCGGTCCATGGTCACGCCGACCTCGTCGAAGCCGAGACCCTGGGTCAGCGGGCCGCGGCCCACGGCGACGAGGAGCAGGTCAGCGTCGACGGTGTCGCCGTTCTCGAGTGTGACGACCACGCCGCTCTCGTTCTGGGTGACGCCCTGGAAGCGGATGCCCAGGCGGTAGTCGATGCCGCGGCGGCGGAACGCGCGCTCCAGCGACTTGCTGATGGCCTCGTCCTCGTTCGGGACCAGGTGGGGGAGCGCCTCGATGATGGTGACGTCCGCACCGAACGACTTCCAGACGCTGGCGAACTCCACGCCGATGACACCGCCGCCGAGAACGGCGACCTTCTTCGGGACGAAGTCGAGCTCGAGCGCCTGCTCGCTGGTGATCACGCGGCCGCCGATCTCCAGACCGGGGAGCGAGCGCGAGTAGGAGCCAGTGGCGAGAATGACGTTCTTGCCGACGATGTTGTCCTCACCGACCTGGACGGTCGTGGGGGAGACGAGGCGGCCCTCGCCCTCGATCACCGTGATGCCGCGAGCCTTGACCAGGCCTTGCAGGCCCTTGTACTTCTTGGCGACGATTCCCTGGCGGTACTCGGTCACGCCATTGATGTCGATGCCCTGCAGCTGGGTGACGATGCCGTACTTGGACGACTCACGCGAGTAATCGGCGATCTCAGCCGCGTGGAGCAGCGCCTTCGTCGGGACGCAGCCGCGGTGCAGACACGTGCCGCCGACCTTGTCCTTCTCGATCATCCCGACGGTGAAACCGAGCTCGGCCGCACGCAGCGCTGCTGCGTAGCCTCCACTCCCACCGCCGAGCACCACAATGTCAAAGTTCTGCTCGGACACCCAGCTACTCCCTCGCGCATCAGGATCATTGACACGAAGCCACCCGGAATGGATTGCTCCGGGAGACGTGTTGATGGGCGGGTTTTCCCGCCCATACGACCCTACTACTTCCCGGAAAAGCTCTCGGCCAGGCGGATGAGCGCCCTTACGCTGACGGCGGACGGTCCCTTGCCGGTGAAGCCGTACGGCGCCGCGGGGCTCTTCGCGGGCCCAGCGATGTCGAGGTGCGCCCACGGGATGCGCGGCGCGTCGTCCTCGTCGCCTGTGCGACCGACGAACTCCTGCAGGAACACACCGGCGAGCAGAGCGCCGCCCGCAGTGTTACCCGGGTTGGCGTTCGCGATGTCCGCGACATCCGAGTTGATCGTGGCGCGCAGCTCGGCCGGGAGCGGCATCGGCCAGAGCAGCTCGCCGGTCTCCTTCGCTGCCGTGAGCAGATCATCCATCAGCTCATCCGACCCCATGAGCGCGGCGTAGCGGGTGCCCAGCGCCACCATGGCGGCGCCGGTCAGGGTCGCCACGTCGACGATCGCGTCCGGCTGCTCCTCGCTCGCGGCGACGAGGCCGTCGGCGAGCACGAGCCGGCCCTCGGCGTCCGTGTTCAGCACCTCGACGGTGCGACCGCCACGGATGCGGAGCACGTCGTTCGGGCGGATGGCAGAACCCGACGGCATGTTCTCGGCGAGGCAAAGCCAAGCGGTCACCCGCACGGGCAGAGCAAGGCGCGCGGCAGCGAGCGCGACCGCGAGGACGGTCGCAGCGCCGGTCATGTCGTACTTCATGCCGACCATTCCACCCGCAGGCTTCAGCGACAGGCCGCCGGAGTCGAAGGTGATGCCCTTGCCGACGAGGGCCAGGTGACGTTCCGCGCCCTCGGGGGCATAGGTCACCTTGACCAGCCGGGGCGGCCGGGCGGAGCCCTGGCCGACGCCCAGGATGCCGCCGAACCCGTCGGCGGCCAGCTTCTGCTCGTCCCACACCGTCACGGTCACCGGCAGGTCGGACGCGGCGGCGGTCGCGCGCTCCGCGAAGGTCTCCGGGTAGAGGTCGAGCGGTGGCATGTTGACCAGGTCCTTCACCAGGGAGGCCGCCTCGGCGACAGCGGTCGCACGGGCGACCAGCACGTCCGTATCGATGTCCGCGTCGGTGCCCCCGCCGAGCACCTCGATCGACCCCACGGGGTCCTTCGCGGCGGCGCGGCTCTTCTCGCGGTACTCCGTGAAGGCATACGCGCCGAGAGCCGCGCCCTCCAGCACCGCAGCGAGCTCCGATCCGCTCCCGGCCGGCAGGTCGAGCGCAACGGCGGCGGTCCCGGCGAGCTGGCGCACCGCACTGCCGGCGGCGTACCGCAGCGCGTCCTCTCCGCCCTCAGGGAGCCCGATCACCGCCAGTGAGGGGCCGTCGCCGTGGCCGGGGAGTCGCACCAGCTCGTCCTTGCCGCTCGAGAAGCCCACCTCGCGGAGCTGCTGCGCCAATTCGTCCCGACGATCTCCCGACAGCACGGTGACGCCATCGCGCGCGACCCGGGCGGCGACGACGACGACGTCGGCGGAGGTCGTAGGGGTAGGGGAGTCGGTCACGGTCAGCGTGGGAACGGTCATGTCTCGACCCTAACGCGGGTGTTCGCTGTGGGCGTTGCCACGGCGGAGCCTCGACGGGGGCCGTCCGGCGAGGTCCGCTCTAGAGTTGAACCATGCGTGACCCCCGCGAACTGTTCGAGCTCAATCCGGCACTGGAGGTGCCGGAGGGGCTCCCCCTGGTCGCCGGCCTGACCGGCTTCGCCGACGCGGGCTCGGGCGTGAGCCAGCTCGGCACCTACCTGCTCGGGACGCTGGACAGCGAAGTCGTCGCGACCTTCGACGCGGACATCCTTCTCGACTATCGCGCGCGCCGCCCCATCATCTACTTCGACCAGGACCACCTGACCGACTACCAGCCCGCCACCCTGAAGCTGTACCTGGCCTACGACGAGCTCCGCCAGCCGTTCCTCCTGCTCTCCGGGTTCGAGCCGGACTTCCGCTGGGAGGCGTTCACGGAGGCCGTCCTCGGCCTGATCGAGCGCTTCCGGGTGAAGAGCATCACCTGGGTGCACTCGATCCCCATGCCGGTTCCGCACACCCGCCCGATCGGCGTGACGGTGAGCGGCAACCGACAGGACCTGATCGACTCCATGTCGATCTGGAAGCCGAACACGCAGGTCCCTGCGAACGCGCTGCACCTGCTGGAGTACCGGCTGCAGCAGCTGTCGTACCCGATCGCCGGCTTCATCCTGCTCATCCCGCACTACCTGGCCGACACCGAGTACCCGGCGGCCGCGGTCGCGGCGCTCGACTCGATCAGCGCGGCGACGGGGCTGATCTTCCCGACCGACCGCCTGCGCCAGGAGGACCGCGACTTCATCGCGAACATCGACGAGCAGGTCGCCGGGAACACCGAGCTGGGCCGGCTGGTCGGCACGCTGGAGGAGCGCCACGACTCCTACATGGAGGACACGCAGCTGCGCTCGCCGCTGACCGACAGCGACGGGGAGCTTCCGAGCGCCGACGAGATCGCGGCCGAACTGGAGAACTTCCTCGCGTTCCGCCGTCACGGCGACGAGGAGAACGGGCGAGGCGACCGGTGAGCGCACACCGCGTGGGCCGGCCGACCGCTGCGGACGGCGGGAGTGCATAGCCGGGCGTAGGATCGTCCGGTGAATTCGCGTCGCTCCTGGGTCGTCTACGGGATCGGCGTCTTCGCCTACCTGATCGCCGTCATGCAGCGCACGACGATCGGTGTCGCGGGCGTCGCAGCAACCGAACGTTTCCACGTCTCGGCGTCCGTCCTCTCCACGCTTGCCGTCGTGCAGCTGATCGTCTATGCCGGGATGCAGGTGCCGGTCGGCGTCCTCATCGACCGCATCGGCTCCCGCGTTCTCATGCTCATCGGCACCGCCCTCATGGTGGTCGGGCAGGTGGCTGTGGCGTTCGCGCCGAGCATCGCGATCGCGATCGTAGGCCGCATCCTGGTCGGTGCCGGGGACGCCACCGTCTTCACCTCCCTCATGCGCCTGGTGAATTCCTGGTTCCGCGGTCGCATCGTTCCGCAGCTCTCTCAATGGATCGGGAATGTCGGCCAGCTCGGGCAGGTGCTCTCGGCCATACCCTTCGCCCTGCTCCTGCACCTGTCGGGGTGGACGGTCGCCTTCCTGTCCGCTGCGGCGCTGTCGGTCGTCGCCCTGATCGGGGTCGCGGTGGCCGTCTCCGATCGCCCGGTCGGCGCGAGCGAGGGGCCACGGCCGGCGACCTGGTCGGACTCGCTGCGGCAACTGCGGATCAGCCTGGCCCGTCCGGGCACACAGCTCGGCTTCTGGTCGCACTTCGTCACCCAGTCGTCCGGGACCGTGTTCAGCCTGATGTGGGGCATTCCGTTCCTGGTCTTCGCCATGGGGATCGAGCCGGCGGAGGCGTCCGCACTGCTCACGGTGCTGGTCGGCGCAGGCCTCATCTCCGGTCCGATCCTCGGCATCCTGACCGCGCGGTTCCCGCTCCGGCGCAGCAACCTCGTCCTGGGCATCGTGGTCATGATGGCCGCAGCGTGGACGCTCGTCCTGCTCTGGCCGGGCAAGCCGCCGCTGTGGACGGTGATCGTGCTGATCACGGCTATCGGGATCGGCGGGCCCGGGTCTCTGATCGGTTTCGACTTCGCGCGCACCTTCAACCCTCTGCACAGCCTCGGTTCGGCGAACGGCATCGTGAATGTCGGCGGTTTCCTGGCGAGTTTCGTGATGATGTTCCTCATCGGCGTCTCCCTCGACCTGCAGGCCCACGGAGCCGGCAGCGACGCCCAGCTCTACCAGCTGGACCACTTCCGCTGGGCGTTCGCCATCCAGTACGTCATCGTCGGGATCGGCGTCGGCTTCCTGGTGCGTGCGCGCCGCCGCACCCGCCGTCGTCTGCAGGAGGAAGAGGGAATAGAAGTGGCCCCGCTCTGGGTTGCACTCGTCGGAGCGTGGAGGAGGCGCGGCGGGCACGAAGCGCTGTAGCCGGCGCTGAGGGCGCTGAGGCGAATCCGGTTCCGAAATGGCCGAACGTGGTCGGGGGCTCGTGCAGAACGTGCAATAATTAGTGTCTGGACCCGTTCATGTCCCTGGGTCGGAGCATTCGACGATGCCCGACGCCACCACCAGGACTTGACTCGGGTCTTAGTAGTGTCCGCACGCAACCCTGAGCCAGGCTCGGCCGTCAGGATCCGGCCCCTCTGCTTGGTATGAAAGGTGTTCACATGGCAACCCGTGCAGCAACGAAGACCCGCGAAGCGGAGGTCGAGGTCGACGAGACCACGACCGTCGCGGCGGACGAGACGACGAAGCCCGCAGCCAAGAAGCCGGCTGCGAAGAAGACGGCCGCGAAGGGCCCGGCCAAGACGGCGGCTGCGAAGAAGCAGACCTCAGCCGCGGCCAAGGGCAGCGCGACGGACGAGGACGATGTCGAGGTCGACGACGACGCCGAGGTCGAGATCGAGGCGGAGGACGTCGCGGAGGAGACCGAAGCGACGGACGACACCGAGTCGGACGACGCGGAGGACTCCGACGGTGACGCAGCGACCGGGGGCGCCGCGCCCGCTGTCGTCGCTCCGGCCGGCGACCTTCCGCTGCCGACCGACGCGCTCGTGCTGCGCGCGGTCGACGAAGACGACGACATCCCCGTCTACTCCAGCACCATCACCGGTGCGACGGCCGACCCGGTCAAGGACTACCTGAAGCAGATCGGTAAGGTCCCCCTGCTGAACGCGGCCGAAGAGGTCGAGCTCGCCATGCGGATCGAGGCCGGACTCTTCGCCGAGGACAAGCTCGCGAACACGCCGAACCTCACCAAGGAGCTCGAGCGCGAGCTGAGGTGGGTGGCCCGCGACGGCCAGCGCGCCAAGAGCCACCTGCTCGGCGCCAACCTGCGACTCGTCGTCAGCCTCGCCAAGCGCTACACCGGTCGCGGGATGCAGTTCCTCGACCTCATTCAGGAGGGAAACCTGGGCCTCATCCGTGCCGTCGAGAAGTTCGACTACACGAAGGGCTTCAAGTTCTCCACCTACGCCACCTGGTGGATCCGTCAGGCGATCACGCGTGCGATGGCCGACCAGGCTCGCACCATCCGCATCCCGGTCCACATGGTCGAGGTCATCAACAAGCTGGCGCGCGTTCAGCGCCAGATGCTGCAGGACCTGGGCCGCGAGCCCACCCCCGAGGAGCTGTCGAAGGAACTCGACATGACCCCGGAGAAGGTCATCGAGGTGCAGAAGTACGGTCGCGAGCCCATCTCCCTGCACACCCCGCTGGGTGAAGACGGGGACAGCGAGTTCGGCGACCTGATCGAAGACACCGAGGCGGTCGTCCCGGCGGACGCGGTCGGCTTCACCATGCTGCAGAAGCAGCTGGAGAGCCTGCTCGACTCGCTCTCCGAGCGTGAGGCGGGCGTGATCCGCATGCGCTTCGGCCTCGGCGACGGAATGCCGAAGACGCTCGACCAGATCGGCGACACCTTCGGCGTGACGCGCGAGCGCATCCGTCAGATCGAGTCGAAGACGATGGCGAAGCTGCGTCACCCGTCGCGCTCGCAGTCGCTGCGCGACTACCTCGAGTAAACCGGTGCGCTACCGACTGGCGGTCATCGCCGGCCGCCTCGCCCGCTGGCTTCTGCGCCTGCGGGGAGGCGGCTCCGCGGTCCCCGGCCGTGTCGCACTGGCGATCGCTCCGAAGTTCCTGGAGCGTGCGGTCAGTCGACTTCCGCTCGGCGTGGTGTTCGTGTCCGGATCCAACGGCAAGTCCACGACCACCAACATGCTCACGGCGATCCTGCGCGAGCACGGCCTCGATGTCTTCACCAACCCGTCCGGCGGCAACCTCCCGCAGGGGATCGCCTCGGCGCTGCTCGCGGACGTCCCGCTCGACGGTTTCGTCCGCGGCGACGTCGGTGTGATCGAGGTCGACGAGGCGTACGGGGTCGACCTGGCGCGGGTACTGAAGCCGCGCGGGTCGCTGCTCCTCAACGTGCAGATCGACCAGCTCAACCGCTTCTTCGAGCCGACCAGGGTGATCGGGATGCTGCGCTCCATCGCCGAGGGCTCGTCCGAGTTCGTCGTCGTGAACGCGGACGACGACAGCCTCGCGCGCGTCGGCGCCGAGCTCACAGCGCAGGGTCGTGACGTGACGACGTTCGCTGTCGCGCCCTCCATCATCGAGTCGTCTCCGAACGGCCTTGCGAACGTGAAGGACCTGTCCGGCGCGGCCGAAGGCTCCCTTCCCGTTCCGTCGGTGTTCGTCAGCAAACTGGAAGTGCAGAGCGCGCAGCTCAGCATCGGCGGCGAGAGCGTCCGCATCGGCCTGCCTGCTCGTGGTTTGCACTACGCGGTGGATGCGGCCGGCGCCACCGCGATGGCGCGTCGCCTGCTGGGCGACCGGTTCCGGGCGAACACCGTGGTCGCCGCGATGGCGGCGCTGCGGACCGTCTACGGCCGTGGCGAGACCCTGCGGGTGGGCGACGAGGACGTCGAGATCATCATGATGAAGAACCCGCCGAGCCTTCAGCTGAATCTCGACTATCTGGCCGAGTCGCCCGAGCAGGTGTTCGTCGCGGTCGACGAAGGGACGCCCGACCCGTCCTGGATCTACGACATCGACCTGACCAAGCTCGCCAGGGTCGACGTGGTGTCCGGTACCAAGGCCTGGCAGTTCGCGACCCGGTTCGCCTACGCGGGAATCGCGGTGGATCAGGTGGTCCCCGAGTTGAAGCCCGCGCTGCAGGCCTTCCTCGCCCTCCCGAAGCCGACCCGTGGCACCAAGACGATGATCGTGAACTACGAGCAGATGATGCTCATCCGGAAGCAGCTGGGCTTCCTCGATCTGGAGGGCAGCAAGCGGTGACCGTCCTGCGCATCCTGCACCTGTACCCGGCCGAGCTCGGGATCAACGGCGATGCCGGCAATGTGCTGGCGCTGGCCGAGCGTGCGCGCTGGCGTGGCGTCGACGTGGAGGTCGTCTCTCACGCAAGCGGCGCCACGCTGCCCGCGAGTGTCGACATCGTGCACATCGGCTCCGGTCCGCTCTCCGGTCAGCGTGCCGTCCACGAGGACGTTCTGCGCATTGCTCCGCAACTGCGCGCGTGGCGCGACGCCGGTGTGCCGTTCCTCGCGATCGCGGGCGGCTGGCAGCTGCTCGGCACGGGACTGGAGACGCCGGAGGGCGACCTGCTGGCGGGTGCCGGCGTGTTCCCGACCCGCGCCGCACTGGGCGCCAAGCGTCACGTCGGCGAGATCGTCGTGCGGCTGGCGGACGGCTCGTCGGTCGCCGGCTTCGAGAACCACTCCGCGCGCACCGTGTTGGACGGCGCCGAACCGCTCGGGCGCGTCGCCAGCGGTACCGGGAATGGCGACGGGGCCGAAGGCGTGGCCCTCGGTTCGTCGATCGGAACCCACCTCCACGGCCCGGTGCTCCCGATGAACCCGGCGCTGGCCGACCGGCTGCTCGGGGCGGCGCTGCGGGGCGAGGTTCCGCCGATTCCGCAGACGGAGCGAGTGGATCGCTACGCCCACAACGCGCGCCGCGCGATCGCGGACCGACTGGGCGTCTCGCTCTAGCCTTTCGGCGCTGCGCGACCGGTCAGTTGACGTAGACGCGCGGAACGCGCGCGGCGACGCCCGTGATCATCTCGTCGGCGATCGTCTCCGCCCAGTCGGCGTACTTCTCCGCGGTCGGTTCACCGTCGGTGCCCGGTCCGAAGAGGATGGCGGTGTCGCCGACCTCGACGCGGTGAGGTCCCGCATCCACCAGCATGCTGTCGGCGGCGACCTCGATGACCGGGCAGCGCCGTCCATTGAGCTGGATCGAGGTCTTCGCGATGCCGAGTGTCGGGACGCCGTCGGCGAAGCCGATGCCAAGGCGCGCCCGAGTCGTGCCAGCGACGTGCGCCTCGATCACCGGCGCTTCCAACCGCATCGCCGGGATGAGCCCGAGTTCGGCGCCGGTCGAGTCGTCGAACGGCGAGAAGCCGTACGCCGCGATCCCGAAGCGCACGAACGAAAACCGCGCCTCCGGCATCCGGATGCCCGCGGAGCTCGCCGCCAGGTGCAGCGCCTCGAAGTGGGCGCCGAGGGATTCGGCTTCGGCGACCGCATCGCGGAACTCCTCCAGCGCTGCCTCGTCGTCCGCGATCGACGCGTCGGCCAGGTGCGACCAGGCGGCGCGGATGCGGACCACGCCGCGGCGCTCCAGGTCGAGCGCGGTCCGGACGAGGCCGGGCCATTCTTCGCGGGTCGCTCCGTTTCGGCTCAGCCCGGTGTCCACCTTGAGATGAACGACGGCGGGACGGTCGGCCCCCGCGGCTGCGATCGCCTCCAGCTGCCAGGTGGCAGAGATGCCGAGTTCGATGTCGGCCTCGATACCCGCGCGCCAGTCCGTGTCGCGGCCGTGCAGCCAGGCGAGCAGCGGAACCGTGATGCCGGCGTGCCGGAGGACGAGCCCGGCGGGGATCTCGAGGACGGCGAGCGAGGTCGCCCCGGCCTCCAGCCCCGCCTCGGCCACCGGCAGCAGCCCATGCCCGTAGGCGTCGGCTTTGACCGCCAGCATCGTCTCGGCCGGTGCGATCAGCCGTGTCAGGTGCGCCACGTTGTGGCGCACGGCTGCACGGTCGACGACGGCGCGGGGGAGCGGCTCGGCGACGGCGTCCACGATGGTCATGCGGGCGTCCTCATCCGGTGGTGATCCTCTCGATGCGCCGGCCGAGCCGGCTGGTGATCACCGGCGCCGCGATGCCCAGCACGCGTGCCCAGTCCAGCACCGTCGGCTCACCCCGGGCCGGGTCTCCGAACAGGATGACAGGGTCGCCCGGCGAAGCGGAGTCGTCGCCGATGTCGACGACGAACTGGTCCATGGCGATGCGCCCGGTGATGCGGCCGACCGTGTCGCCGACCTTCACCGGCGCCCTGTTGGATGCGACCCGGAGGATGCCGTCGGCGTAGCCGAGCGCGACCAGCACGAGCGTGCTCGCCCGCGCTGTGCGGTAGGTGTAGCCGTAGGAGACACCACGGTCGGCAGGGACGCGCTTCACGGCGATGACCTCGCCCTCGAGTCGCATGGCCGGCGCCGAAGCCTGTACCGGGTCGAGGCCGAAGAGCTCGGGGCCGAGAAGCCGGCCGTCACGGCTGGCTGACGAACGCGGGGCGCCCACCGAAACGCGGACCGGGAAACCCTCGTCCGCAATGCTGGCCGCATCTTCCACCCGTGAGACGACAAAACCGCCGACCCCCGCATCCGTCAGCGCACGGGCCACGGGGATGAGCCCGTGTCCGTACGCGTCGGCGCGGAGATCGGCGGTGCAGTCGGGAAGCGGGGAACCGGCGGAGGCTGCCGTCGAGCGGATGGCGTCGAGATCGATGTGGGCGCGTCGGCGCACACTCGTCCTGTTCGCCATGCTCAGGTCAGCTCGTCTTTCCGGTCGGCCTCGCGCTTCGCGATGGGAGCCCGGGGTCAGGCGCGCTGCTCTTCGAACAGGCGAGCGGTCTCGTCGTGCCAGCTGTGGGCGATCTGAGAGAGCTTCTCCTGGTGCTTCTTGCCGTGGTGGGCGCAGAACAGCAGCTCGCCGTTGTTCACGACGACCCGGATGTATGCCTGCGCTCCGCAGCTGTCGCAACGGTCCGCGGCCGTCAGTTGCGGCCCCGATGCGAGCTCGTCAACGGCCCCGTTCTCCGAGGTAAGTGTCGACATGTGATGCTCCTTCCGTCGCAACCGATGAACTCGGTACCTCTATAGAACCACGGATACTCGGCAACCAGGCGCGTGTTGGCTGCTATTTCGCTCAACGCGTAGCATCCCGGAGCCCCGGGTGTCGGTGGCGTAGGCTGCCGCGCCCGCAGCTTACGCTTGAGGGAGCATGCGCCCGCTGGGCGCCTTCGATCCTGCAAGGAGCGCCCGTGGCGAGTTCGGACTATTCGGCCAGGCACCTCTCGGTGCTCGAGGGGCTGGAGGCCGTGCGCAAGCGACCGGGCATGTACATCGGCTCCACCGACTCCCGCGGGCTCATGCACTGCCTCTGGGAGATCATCGACAACTCGGTGGATGAGGCCCTCGCCGGGCACGGAACCTCCATCGAGGTCATCCTGCACTCCGACGACAGCGTGGAGGTCCACGACAGCGCTCGCGGCATCCCCGTCGACATCGAGCCCAAGACCGGACTGTCGGGGGTGGAGGTCGTCTTCACCAAGCTGCACGCCGGCGGCAAGTTCGGCAGCGGGTCGTACGCCGCGTCGGGCGGCCTGCACGGCGTCGGCGCCTCCGTCGTCAACGCCCTCTCCGAGCGACTCGACGTCGAGGTCGACCGCGACGGCAAGACCTGGGCCATGTCGTTTCACCGCGGCGAGCCAGGGACCTTCGACGACAAGAACGGCGTGCCGAGCCCGGACAGCACCTTCACGCCGTTCGTCAGCGGCAGCGAGCTGCGGGTCGTCGGCAAGGTGCGCAAGGGCGTGACGGGAACGCGCATCCGCTACTGGGCCGACCGGCAGATCTTCACCAAGGGCGCCGAGTTCTCCACCTCCGATCTCATCGGTCGCGCCCGTCAGACGGCGTTCCTGGTGCCGGGCATCTCGATCTCCATCGATGACAAGCGTCCCGCGGCCGAGGGCGGCGAGCCGACCGGGCTGACGACGTTCCGCTACGAGGGCGGGATCTCGGAGTTCGTCGACTTCCTCGCGCCGGACAGCCCGATCACCGAGACCTGGCGCCTGACCGGCGAGGGACACTTCACCGAGACCGTCCCGGTGCTCTCCGACTCGGGGGCGATGCTGCCGACCGAGCTGAAGCGGGACTGCCAGGTCGACATCGCCCTGCGCTGGGGCACCGGTTACGACACGGTGATGCGCAGCTTCGTCAACATCATCGCGACGCCGAAGGGCGGCAGCCACCAGGCCGGATTCGACCAGGGGATGCTCAAGTTCCTGCGGCAGCAGATGGAGCTGAACGCCCGCCGCCTGAAGGCCGGCAACGACAAACTGGAGAAGGACGACGTGATGGCGGGCCTGACCGCCGTGCTCACGGTGCGCCTCCCGGAGCCGCAGTTCGAGGGTCAGACGAAGGAGATCCTGGGCACCCCGGCTGTCCGGGCGATCGTCGCGAACGTCGTGCAGAAGGCGATGGCGGAGCGCTTCGGCTCCTCCAAGCGCGACGATAAGGCACAGTCTGCCCTGGTGCTCGACAAGGTCGTCGCCGAGATGAAGTCGCGGATCTCCGCCCGCGCACACAAGGAGACACAGCGCCGCAAGAACGCGCTGGAGACCTCCTCCCTGCCGGCCAAACTGGTCGACTGCCGTTCCAACGACGTCGCCAACAGCGAGCTGTTCATCGTCGAGGGCGACTCGGCTCTCGGCACCGCGCGCCGGGCACGCGACAGCGAGTACCAGGCGCTGCTGCCCATCCGCGGCAAGATCCTGAACGTGCAGAAGGCATCCATCTCGGACATGCTGTCGAACGCCGAATGCGCGGCCATCATCCAGGTCATCGGCGCCGGCTCCGGTCGCAGTTTCGACCTGTCGGTGGCCCGCTACGGCAAGGTCATCATCATGTCGGACGCGGATGTGGACGGTGCGCACATCCGCACCCTGCTGCTCACCCTGTTCTTCCGGTACATGCGGCCGATGATCGAGGAGGGGCGCGTCTTCGCGGCGGTTCCGCCGCTGCACCGCGTCGTCGCGATCAATCCCGGCTCGAAGCCGAACGACACCATCTACACGTACTCGGAGGCGGAGCTCCAGGCGGTGCTCGCAGACCTCAAGAAGCGCGGCAAGCGCTACCAGGAGCCGATCCAGCGCTACAAGGGGCTCGGCGAGATGGATGCGGACCAGCTGGCGACCACCACCATGGACCGGGCGCACCGCACTCTCCGCCGGGTGCGCGTCCCCGACGCCGAGGCGGCCAACCGGGTCTTCGAGCTGCTGATGGGCAACGACGTCGCCCCGCGCAAGGAGTTCATCATCGCCGGCGCCGACGACCTGAGCCGCGCCCGCATCGACGCCTGACCCCGCCCGTGGTGTCGGGTGCTCTGTCTGTCTGCTCGTGTAGCCAGCCATGACGGCCCGTCGGCTACGGAGGAGACCGACGCCTGAACCGGACCGTAGGTCCTCCGTTTGCCAACCGGTCGCGGCGCGTCGGCCGCCGACTCCTCCGTTTTCCCCACTGCGGGAAGCGGAGGAGAAGCCGCGCGCGGATTGCCGGACGGCGGGAAACGGAGGACGGCGCGGTCGGCGACGGCGCGAAACTCCTCCGTCGCCGCCGCGGGGGTCAGCCGACGCGGCGGCCGATCGAGCCGACGACCGTGTCGAGGGGCGTGCCTGAGCCGTCGCGGCGGGCACCGCCCTCGGGGAGGGTGCGCGCAGCGCCGTCCGGCGCGACCGCCAGCGCGGGACCGCGGCCGGCCCACGCCACCACGAGTTCGTTCTCGCCCTTGAGGAATCGTTGGGCACGCACACCGCCGGTCGCGCGCCCCTTGACCGGGAACTCCGCGTAGTCGCTCACCTTGGCCGTTCCCGGGTCTGCGCCGGGCAGGGTGGCGTCGCTCGCCGCGATGGTCGCGACGACCGCCTCCTCCGCGTTGGCTGCGGCGATGGCGCCGAAGTAGACGACCCGCGCGTCTGCGCCAAGGTTGATGCCGGACATGCCGCCTGCCGCTCGTCCCTGCGGGCGCACGCTGGAGGCGGCGAACCGCAGCAGCTGCGCGTCGCTGGCGATGAACACCAACTCGTCCTCATCCGTCACCGTGGTCGCGCCGACGACCTCGTCGCCCGGCTTCAGCGAGATGACCTCGAACTCCGGCTTGTTCGCCCAGTCGCCCGCGGTCACGCGCTTGACGACGCCCTGCTTCGTCCCGAGCGCGATCGTGCGGTCGGAGCCGAGCGAGACCACCGCCAGGATGCGCTCCTTCTTGTCCGCGAGCGCCAGGTAGTCGCCGACCCGGACTCCCGCCCCGAGTTGGATGGAGTTGGCCGGCACGCCCGGAAGGTCGACGGGGGAGAAACGGATCAACCGTCCCCGGTTCGTCACCGCGCCGATCTCGCTACGGCTGGTCGTGTCCAGCTGCGACAGGATCGCATCGTGCTTGCTGCGCCGGGCCGGCGGTTGGATGCGGTCGAGCCCGCCCTCCGCGCCGTCCGCCCCGGCCACCGCATCCACGCGCAGGATGCGCCCCGTCGTCGACAGGTACACGCGCGTCGGCACGTCGGCCACCTCGAGCTGGACGTTCGCGGCCTTGCTGCGCGACGTTCCGGCGATCGAGGGCTTGGCCTCGGTGAGCAACGTGCGACGCGGGGTGCCGAACGTCGCGGCGACCCGCTCCAGCTCGTCCGACACCAGGTCGTGGATGCGCTGGCGTGAGGCGAGCAGCGCCTCCAGCTCGGCGATCTCGGCCAGCAGCTGGTCGCGTTCGGTCTCCAGCTCGATGCGGCTGAACTTGGTCAGCCGCCGCAGGCGCAGCTCCAGGATGTAGTCGGCCTGCAGAGTGCTCAGGTCGAAGACCTGCATCAGCCGGCCGCGCGCCTGCTCCGTGTCGTCGGAGGTGCGGATGACCTGGATGACCTCGTCGATGTCCAGGATGGCGATGAGCAGGCCCTCGACCAGGTGCAGTCGCTCTGTACGGCGGGCGAGGCGGAACTGCGACCGCCGGGTGACGACGCTGACGCGGTGGTCGAGGTAGACCTGCAGCAGTTCGCGCAGGCCGAGGGTCTGGGGGCCGCCGGCGACCAGGGCGACGTTGTTGATCGCGAAGCCCTCCTCCAGCGGGGTGTGCCGGTAGAGCTGCTCGAGCACCGCCTCCGGGCTGAACCCGGTCTTGATGCCGATGACGAGACGCAGGCCGTGCTGGCGGTCGGACAGGTCGGTGACGTCGGAGATGCCGTTCAGCTTCTTGGCGTTGACGCCGTCCTTGATCTTCTCGATCACCTTCTCGGGGCCGACCAGGTACGGCAGCTCGGTGACGACCAGGCCGCTCTTGCGCGCGGTGATCGGCTCCACGGCGACCTTCGCCCGCATCCGGAAGCTGCCGCGCCCGGTGGCGTACGCGTCGCGCACTCCCGAGAGCCCGGCGATGGTGCCGCCGGTCGGCAGGTCGGGGCCGGGCACGTACGCCATCAGGTCGTCGAGCGTCGCCTCCGGGTTCTCCAGCAGGTGACGTGCGGCGCCGACGACCTCGATCAGGTTGTGCGGCGCCATGTTGGTCGCCATGCCGACGGCGATGCCGCTCGCGCCGTTGACCAGGAGGTTGGGGAAGGCGGCGGGCAGCACATCGGGCTGCATCAGCTGGTTGTCGTAGTTGGGGACGAAGTCGACGACGTCTTCGTCGAGGTCCTCCGTCATCGCCAGTGCGGCGGCGGCGAGTCGCGCCTCGGTGTAGCGCGCGGCGGCCGGCCCGTCGTCGAGCGAGCCGAAGTTGCCGTGACCGTCGACCAGCGGCACGCGGAGGGTGAAGTCCTGTGCCATCCGCACCAGGGCGTCGTAGATAGCGCTGTCACCGTGCGGGTGGAGCTTTCCCATCACCTCACCGGTGACACGCGCCGACTTGACGTGGCCGCGGTCGGGGCGGAGGCCCATCTCGGTCATCATGTACAGGATGCGGCGCTGCACCGGCTTGAGACCGTCGCGGGCGTCAGGCAGGGCGCGCGAGTAGATCACCGAGTAGGCGTATTCGAGGAACGAGCCCTGCATCTCGGTCGTGACGTCGACGTCTTCGATGCGTTCCGTCGTTCCGGCGGCGGGCTGGTCGTCTGCTGGTGTCATTCGTGCATTCTGTGCAGTGGGGCTCGGGTGGAGCAGGGTTCGGGTGGAGCGTGGGGGCGGCTCGGCCGGCCTGTGAGGGCTGTGCCAGACTGGGCCGGATGCCACCCATGCTACCGGCCGCCTTCACCACCCGAGCGAGCCTCGCCACGGTTCTGCCGAGTTCGCTGGCCGCCGTCACCGGTGCGTCGAACGACCTGGCGTTGCCGCGCATGGAGCACCTGGTCCTCATCGTGGTGGACGGCCTCGGCGCGGCCGCATTGCGGGCGCGTTCCGGTCACGCCCGGACGCTGGCGCCGCTTCTCGGCAAGGCGACCACGATCGACGCCGGCTTCCCGACCACGACGGCCGCAGCGCTGGCCACCCTCACGACCGGAACGACCCCCGGCGAGCACGGTCTGGTCGGCTACCGGGTCCGCGACGGGTCAGGTCGACTGACCAACCAGCTGTCCGGCTGGGACGCGGATATGGATCCCGCCACCTGGCAGCGGTCCCGCACCGTGTTCGAGTGCGCCGCCGACGAGGGTGTGCGCGCTCGTGCGATCGGCCTGCCCAAGTTCGAGGGCACCGGCTTCACGGCAGCTGTGCTGCGCGGCGCCGAGTTCATCGGCGTGCAGTCGCTGAGTCAGCGGTTCGACACCGCGGCCGAGATCGTGGCCGGCTCGGGCCCGGGCCTCACCTACCTGTATGTGGCCGAACTCGATCAGCTCGCGCACGCGCGCGGCTGGGAGTCGCCCGACTGGACGGCCGCACTGGAGACCGTGGATGCGCTGGTCGCCTCCTTCACCCGCCGCCTGGGCCCCGGACGCGGTGCCCTGCTCACAGCCGACCACGGGGTGGTCGACGTTCCGCAGAGCGGCCACATCCTGTACGACACGGCGCCGGAGCTGCTGGATGGTGTTGCCGGCATCGCGGGAGAGCCGCGGCTGCTCCACATCTATCTCGAACCGGGCGCGTCGGCCACCGCGGTCGCGGAACGCTGGCGCGACTCGGAGGGCGACCGCTCCTGGGTGGCGACGCGCACCGAGGCGACCGATGCCGGTTGGTTCGGGCCGTCCGTCGACGCGGAGGTCGCGCCGCGGATCGGGGATGTGCTGGTCGCCGCGCGCAAGCGCATCGCGTACTACGACGGTCGCGACCCGCAGCGCATCGGCCGCAATATGGTCGGCCAGCACGGTTCGATCACGCCGGAGGAGACGCGGGTTCCGCTGTTGCGGTTCGGCACGGCCGGCTGAGGCCGACAGGGACCTTCCTAGGCCAGGTCGTCGTCCGTGCGCGCGCCGAAGACGATCTCGTCCCAGCTCGGCATCGACGCACGGCCCTTGCGGCGCGCGGACGGCTGCGGCCCCGAGTCGTTCGACGACGCAGGCGGGGGAGCGGGCACGTCCAGCGGTAGCGGCGGCTGCTCGGCGATCGGGGGCCGGTCGGTCACGACCCGGAACGGCGTCGGCGCGGCGGGCGCCGGGGTGTCGTGCGCGGGAGCGTCGTGCGTCGGCGGAACCGTTGTCGGCGTCCGAAATGTCGAGGCGTGAGGTGTCGAGGCGTGAGGTGTCGGCGCCACCGGAGGCGTCACGGGGTGCTCGGCCGGTACCGGCGACTCCGCCGACGTCGCCCGATCGTCGTACGTCGCTGCCTCGCGCTCGCCTCGGCGGCGGCGCAGGGCCTCCAGTAGGTCGGCGGTCTGGTGCAGGTCGCGCGGCGCTCCGTCGTCGGCACGCTTGATGGCGGAGACCGCGATCGAGTTGTTGGCGCCCGGCGTCCGGCCCTGCGGCAACGGCTCGATCGGCGCGGTGATCTCCGGGCCGAGCAGGTCGACGGAGGGGGCGGGGAACGTGAAGGCGCCGCTGTCGAAGCGCGAGGTGTCCGGCTCGCCCTCGTTGGGCAGCACGGCGCGCAGGCGCGGGATGAGCGCCCCGCCGCGCAGTTCGCCTGCCTGGGAGAGCGTGGTCGCCTCCGAGTTCAGCGGCGCGAGCGAGTGCTTGCGGGCGTCGTACGACCAGCGCGCGTCGTGGTCGATGGTGTCGGCCGTGAACTCGAGCTTGACGATCCAGCCCGTCTCGCTGTCCTTCCAGCTCGCCCAGCGTTCGCCGGAGACACCGAGCGATGCGAGCCGGTCGCGGATGACCGTGCCGAACGTCTCCGCCTCGCCCAGCGGGTCGACGGCGTCGGTGGTGTGCACGGGCACACTCAGCGCGCTCGCGACGATGTGCTCGCGTTCGGCGAGGATCGGTCCCTCGAACCGTTGGACGTACTCCAGCGGCGCGCCGGTGACCGCGGCCACATCCTCCGCGGACATGCCGGAGCGGATGTGCGCCTGGACTTCGCGCGGGGAGAGTTTGGGGGCGTCGGCCGGCGTCTCCTGACGCACCTGCCGCACTTTCGACTGCAATGCTTCGTCGACGGCGATGCGGAAACGCTCACCGTCGTCGCCGACGGCGACGAGTGCGCCGTTCTCGACCCCGATGACCTTCAAATCCTGCATGTGGATTGCCTTCCGAGCTCGTTCGTACGGCCTCAGGATGCCACGCGAACGAGGGCATTCCGGGGAATACGGCGGGCGTGCCGGAAGTTGAACACCGAGCAATCACCGAGAGCCCCCTGCGTGGTTTTGCTATTCCGGGGCGATTGATGCAAACTATGGCCGCCGATTGCGAGAATCGGCCGTTACGACGAGAAGTGGATGGGCATGGCAACGGATTACGACGCACCGCGGAAGACCGAGGACGACTCCGAGTCGATCGAGGCCCTCAAGGAGCGTGTCCCGGACAAGATGTCGGGCGTCGTCGACGTCGAGGACGCCGACAATCCCGGCGGATACGAACTGCCCGGTGCCGACCTTTCGGACCTCGATCTCGACGTCGTGGTGCTGCCTCCTCAGGCGGACGAGTTCACCTGTGTGAACTGCTTCCTGGTGAAGCACCGCTCGCAGATCGACCACGAGACGAAGCTCGGGCCGATCTGCGCGGAGTGCGCAGCATAAGTCACGAAGACCGTCGAGCCTCACCGAGAACCCGGACCAGCTGGTCCGGGTTTCTTGTTGAGAGGAGCCAGTACGGCGCCGGGTCGTCGAGGTCGAGGAGCGGCACCTTCACGACCGGCTTGATCCAGCCGCGGATGAGCAGCCACGCCCGCGCGTCGAGGCGGCGCCCGCGCTCGAGCGTCGCATCCTCGCCGCGGTAGGCGGTCGGCTCACCGACCAGCGGCAGCGGGATGCGCGCGGGCCCGGCGACCAGTTCGCCCTCGGTGACGCGGATGACGGGTGCCGTGGTGATCAGGAAGATCGCCCACGCGACGTACACCACGATCGCCAGCACGACACCGACGGTCAGGTTGATCGGCGCGAAGACGAGCATGATGGCCGGAATGACGAGCAGGGTGGAGATGAAGAGCCAGGGCGTCGCCCACAGTCGCTCTCGGTACAGGTCCATGCCCCCTATTCGATCAGACTTCTGCACTACCCTCGACACGTGACCGATACCGTCGACGTCCCGATCATGGCCTCGTTCCTCCCCGCATACGCGCACGCGGACGACGCAGGGGCCGATCTCTGCGCCGCCGAGGCCGTCGTGCTGGGTCCGGGGGAGCGGTTCACGATGCCGACCGGCGTGTCGATCGCCCTGCCGGAGGGCTACACCGCTTTCGTGGTCCCGCGCAGCGGTCTGGCCATGCGGCACGGTCTCACGATCGTGAACGCTCCGGGCACCGTGGATGCGGGCTACCGCGGCGAGATCAGGGTCACCCTGCTGAACACCGACAGATCGATGCCGTACGATATCGCCGTCGGCGACCGGATCGCCCAGCTGATCGTCATGCCGGTCACGCGAGCCCGGTTCATCCCCGTCGACACCCTCCCGGACAGCCACCGCGGCACAGCGGGCTTCGGCTCGTCCGGGTACACCGTCACCGAGTCAGGAGAACACGCGTGAGCGACATCAGCGACACCCCTCGTGGGTCCGAGGGGGACGCCGAGCTCGAATTGCAGGGCGACGACCTCGAGTTCGAGAAGTCGGCCCCCGAGGACCGCGAGTCTGAGGGGCCGCTCGACGAGAGCGAGGCCAACCCGGTCCGCCCCTACGTCGACCTGGGCGGCGTGAAGATCCTGCCGCGCGAGGGCCTGCACCTGCGGCTCGAGGTCGAGGAGGAGTCGCAGCGCGTCGTCGCCGTCGGGCTGGACTACGCGAACTCCACCCTCCAGGTGCAGCCGTTCGCGGCTCCCCGGTCGAGTGGGCTGTGGCACGAGATCCGCGACCAGATCACCGACCAGATCCAGCGCCAGGGCGGTCGGGTGACCGAACGCGACGGCGCCTTCGGCCCCGAGCTCGTAGCAGAGATCCCCGTCGCCGCTCCGCAGGGCGGCCCGGTCGAGACGCGTGTCGCACGGTTCGTCGGCGTGGACGGGCCGCGCTGGTTCCTCCGCGGCGTCATCGCGGGCGACGCTGCCGTGCAGCCGGAAGCCGCGGCGCTCGTCGAAGACCTGTTCCGCAGCATCGTCGTCGTGCGCGGCTCCGTCCCGATGCCCCCGCGCGACCTCATCCCGCTGCGGATGCCGGCGGCGCCCACGACGGGCAACGAGAACGACTATTCCTCTCTTTAAGGCGCGAGCATGACCGATCAGGACCGTCCGGAGACCCAGGCCGGCGCAGGAGCGGGTGCGTCCGGCCGCGACGCCGCCGGCGCCGACGCTGCCGCAGCCCCGGGCCTCAGCGAGAGCATCGCCGCCGCCGCCCGCCGCTCAGGGCTCGGCCAGCTGGCCGAGACGGAGACCTCCACCGGCACGGCGCTGCTCGGCGCCCTCGGCGGCGTTCGCGGGCTGTGCGAGACCATCCTCCCGGGGCTGGTCTTCCTCGTGCTCTTCACGTTCACGCAGAACGTTCCGCTGTCCATCGTGTCCTCAGTGGCCGTGGCAGTCGTCTTCACGGTCGCACGCGTCATCGGAAAGACTCCGCTCACGCAGGCGCTCGCCGGCCTGATCGGCGTCGGGATCTCGGCCATCCTCGCGCTCATCTCCGGGCGCGGCGAGGACAACTTCCTGCTGGGCATCTGGACGAACGCGGCCTACGCGGCCGGCATCCTGATCTCGATGCTGTTGCGCTGGCCGATCATCGGGCTCGCCGCCGGATACCTGATGGGCGATGGGGTGGCCTGGCGCCGCGACAAGCGGAAGTTCCGGGTCATGCAGGCGCTGACGTTCCTCTGGTTCCTGCTCTTCGCGGCGCGGCTCCTGGTGCAGGTGCCGCTCTACCTGGCGCACACGGATGCGGCCACCAGCGCGCTCGCGCTCACCAAACTGTTGATGGGCGTGCCGCTGTATGCGCCGCTGCTGCTCGTGACCTGGTTCGTGGTCAAGGGTCAATTTCCGCAGAAGCCCGTCACGAACGCGGGCCGAACCACGTCTCAGAAGTAGAAGCACGACGCAGCTCGCGGCGACGGAGGGGGACGGATGCTGGAGGCGGGGACACGCGAGGGGCTGACCGCCGCGCAGGTGGCGGAGCGCGTCGCCGACGGCCGGGTCAACACGCAGACGCAGCCCAGCTCGCGCTCGGTGGGCGACATCCTGCGCGAGAACATCTTCACGCTGTTCAACGGCATCCTCACTGCCTGCTTCGCCGTGGTGGTGCTCCTCGGCGACCTGCGAGACGGCTTCTTCTTCGGAATCGTCATCGTCAACGCGCTGATCGGCATCGTGCAGGAATACCGCGCCAAGCGGGTCCTCGACCGCGCCGCCCTGCTGGCCGCTCCGCACAGTCGCGTGCGTCGCGACGGCGAGGTCGTCACGGTGGCGCTCGAAGACGTGGTGCTCGACGATCTGCTGGTGCTGCGCCCGGGCGACCAGGTGCCCGCTGACGCGGTCGTGGTGCAGAGCGTCGGGCTGTCGCTCGACGAATCGATGCTGACCGGTGAGTCGGACCCGATGTTCAAAGACGACGACGCCCCGCTGCTGTCCGGCTCGCACGTGGTCACCGGCACCGGGCTCGCCGTCGTGACCGCGGTCGGTGCCGACTCGTATGCGAGCCGGCTGACCAGCGAGATCCGCAAGCACTCGCTGGTGCGGTCCGAGCTGCGGGAGGCGACCAATCGCATCCTCGTCTACCTCTCCTGGGTGCTCGGGCCGCTCATCCTGATCACGCTCATCGGTCGTGTGCTGACCTACGGGGGCTTCACCGAGGTGTTCGTCGACGGCCGCTGGCGGCGGGCGCTCCTCGATGCGGTGGCGGCGGTCGTCGGCATGATCCCCGAAGGTCTCGTGCTGCTCACCAGCCTCGCCTTCGGTGTCGCGGCCATCCAACTCGCCACCCGCAAGGTGCTCGTGCAGGAACTCGCGGCGGTCGAAGTGCTCGCCCGCGTGGATGTGCTGTGCCTCGACAAGACGGGGACGCTCACGACCGGCGAGCTGTCGTTGCACGGCACGGAGTGGGTGGGCCGCGACGAGAGTGGATCGGCCGTCGATGCGGAGACCGCGCTCGCGGCGTTCGGCTCGGACGAAGCGGGCAACGCGACCTCCGGCATCCTGGGTTCGCGTTTTCGCAGCGACCGTTTCCGGGTGACCAGGCGCATCCCGTTCAGCTCGGCGACGAAATACAGCGCGCTGGCGATGACCGTCGACGGTGCCGAGAGCGCCTGGGTGCTGGGAGCGCCGGAACGCGTGCTCGAGGGGCACCCCGACGCGCTCGCCCGGGCGACCGAGCTGGCCGCGACGGGGCTGCGGACCCTGGCTCTCGCGCGCGCAGTGGACCCGCTGCCGCAGGAGATCCACGTGCCGCTCTCCGGCACCCGACGGGAACCGGCGCTGCTCGTCCTGCTGTCGGAGACGCTCCGGCCGGAGGCGCGCGACACGCTCGGCTACTTCCGCGAGCAGGCGGTGCGTGTCGTCGTGATGTCGGGCGACAACCCGGTCACGGTCGCGGCCATCGCCCGCGAACTCCAGCTGGAGGGCGAGACCGTCGACGCCTCCACGCTGGCGACCGATGAGGCGCTCGCCGAAGCCCTCGAAACAGCCGGCGTGCTGGGCCGGGTCAGCCCCGACCAGAAGCGCGCGGCCGTCCGCCTGCTCAAAGAGCAGGGGCGGACCGTCGCCATGACGGGCGATGGCGTCAACGACGCGATGGCCGTGAAAGACGCCGACCTCGGCATCGCGATGGGCACGGGCACCGCCGCCACGAAAGCGGTCTCCCGCGTTGTGCTGCTGGACGACCGCTTCGATCGGCTGCCCGACGTTCTCGCCTCGGGCAGGCGGGTGATCGCCAACGTCGAGCGCGTCTCCAACATCTTCCTGGCGAAGACGACGTACGGCATCCTGCTGGCGCTCGTCAGCGCCGTGCTGCTGTGGCCGTTCCCGTTCCTCCCGCGCCAGCTCACCCTGGTCTCGTCGCTGGCCATCGGCATCCCCGCGTTCGTGCTGGCTCTCGCACCCAACAAGCGCATCTACACGCCCGGCGTGCTCGGACGCGTGCTGAAGTACTCCGTGCCGACCGGACTCATCGCGGGGGTCACCGCGATCGTCACCTACGCGCCGCTGTACCGCAGCCTTCCGCTGCATGAAGCCCGCAGTGTCACGACCGTGGCACTGTTCTGCGTCTCGCTGTGGATCCTGTGCGTGCTCACCCGGCCCCTGACCGGGGTGCGCTGGCTGCTGCTCGCAGCGGTCGCCACAGCGTTCGTCCTGGTCTGCGTCATCCCCTTCACATCGTCGTTCTTCGAGATGCATCTCCAACTGGATGCTGCACTCGCCTGGGGCATTGCCGCCGGAGCTGTGGGGGCCGCCGGGGTCGAACTGTTCTACCGCTTCGCGAAGCGGCGCGCGCTGGTCTTCGACCGGCTCTGATCGTGGTAGATTTATCTCGACGTCAAGATACTTTCCCTCAAGGCTGAATTAGGCTTACCTTGCTGGAAAGGCGCTTCGACGGACGACGAAGATGGACGAGGCGTGCGTGAACATCGCCTGCCAACGAAGGAGAGGGCATTGTGACGGCTACGGAGAACGCTGGTACGGACAACTCGGGGCACGGCAGCTTCGGCGCGAAGAAGACGCTGACGGTCGGGTCGCGCGACTACACGATCTTCGGAATCGACACCGTCGAGGGGTATGAGCGTCTGCCGTTCAGCCTCAAGGTGCTGCTCGAGAACCTGCTCCGCACGGAGGACGGCGCCAACATCACCGCCGACCACATCCGCGCCCTCGGCAGCTGGGACCCGGCGGCCGACCCGAACACCGAGATCCAGTTCACGCCCGCTCGCGTGATCATGCAGGACTTCACCGGCGTCCCCTGCATCGTCGACCTCGCCACGATGCGCGAGGCGGTCTCCGCTCTCGGCGGCGACCCCGAGAAGATCAACCCGCTGGCGCCGGCCGAGATGGTCATCGACCACTCCGTCATCGCCGACCTGTTCGGCCAGCCGGATGCGCTCGAGCGCAACACCGACATCGAGTACGAGCGCAACGGCGAGCGTTACCAGTTCCTGCGCTGGGGCCAGACCGCGTTCGACGACTTCAAGGTCGTCCCGCCGGGCACCGGCATCGTCCACCAGGTCAACATCGAGTACCTCGCTCGCGTCACCATGACCCGTGAGATCGACGGCGAGCTGCTCGCCTACCCGGACACCTGCGTCGGAACCGACTCCCACACCACCATGGTCAACGGCCTGGGCGTGCTCGGTTGGGGCGTGGGCGGCATCGAGGCCGAGGCGGCCATGCTGGGCCAGCCGGTCTCCATGCTGATCCCCAAGGTCGTCGGCTTCAAGCTGACCGGCACCATCCCGACCGGTGTCACCGCGACGGACGTCGTGCTCACCATCACGCAGATGCTGCGCAAGCACGGCGTCGTCGGCAAGTTCGTCGAGTTCTACGGCGCCGGCGTCGCCGAGGTGCCGCTCGCCAACCGCGCCACCATCGGCAACATGAGCCCCGAGTTCGGCTCGACCGCCGCCATGTTCCCCATCGACGACGTGACCCTCGACTACCTGCGCCTCACCGGCCGCAGCGAGGAGCAGGTACAGCTGGTCGAGCAGTACTCGAAGGCGCAGAGCCTGTGGCACGACCCCTCGGTGGAGCCCGTGTTCAGCGAGTACCTGGAGCTCGACCTGTCGACGGTGGTCCCGTCGATCGCCGGTCCCAAGCGCCCGCAGGACCGCATCGAGCTCGACCGCGCCAAGCAGCAGTTCGAGCTGGACCTGGTCGACTACGCCGACATCTCCCACGACCTGGTCGACCTGACCATCTCGGAGTCCTTCCCGGCGTCCGACCCGGGCGAGCTCCAGCCGGAGGACGACCACAACACCCATGTGCACTCGCACCACAGCCACGCGCCGAAGACGGCCTCCAACCCCACTCCCGTGACGCTGGCCGAGAGCGGCGAGGCGTTCGTGCTCGACCACGGTGCCGTCGCGATCGCGGCGATCACCTCGTGCACCAACACGTCCAACCCGTCGGTGATGCTCGCGGCCGGCCTCCTGGCGCGCAACGCGGCCAAGAGGGGCCTGAAGGCCAAGCCGTGGGTCAAGACCACCCTCGCTCCCGGGTCGAAGGTCGTCACGGACTACTACGAGAAGGCCGGCCTCACCAAAGACCTCGAGGCGCTCGGCTTCTACACGGTCGGCTACGGCTGCACCACCTGCATCGGTAACTCGGGTCCACTGATCGACGAGATCTCGCAGGCGGTCAACGACAGCGACCTCGCCGTCACCGCGGTGCTCTCGGGCAACCGCAACTTCGAGGGCCGCATCAACCCCGACGTGAAGATGAACTACCTGGCCAGCCCGCCGCTGGTCATCGCGTACGCGCTCGCCGGCTCGATGAACTTCGACTTCGAGGTCGACCCGCTCGGCACCGACAGCGAGGGCAACGACGTCTTCCTGAAGGACATCTGGCCGGACGCCGCCGAGGTGCAGGAGACGATCGACTCGTCCATCAACGAGGGGATGTTCGTCCACCAGTACGCGTCGGTTTTCGAGGGCGACGAGCGCTGGAAGTCCCTCCCGACCCCGACCGGCTCGATCTTCGAGTGGGACGAGAAGTCGACCTACGTGCGGAAGCCCCCGTACTTCGACGGCATGACGCTCGACACCACCCCGGTCAGCGACATCGTCGATGCTCGCGCGTTGGCGAAGCTGGGCGACTCGGTCACCACAGACCACATCTCGCCCGCCGGTTCCATCAAGGCGGAGAGCCCGGCCGGCCAGTACCTCACCGAGCACGGCATCGACCGCAAGGACTTCAACTCCTACGGCTCGCGCCGCGGCAACCATGAGGTCATGATCCGCGGGACGTTCGCGAACATCCGCCTCAAGAACCAGCTCCTCAGCTCGTTCAACGAGGGCAGCGGTGTCGAGGGCGGATACACCCGCGACTTCACCAAGCCCGATGCCCCCCAGTCGTTCATCTACGACGCGTCGCAGAACTATCAGGCGCAGGGCACCCCGCTCGTGATCCTCGGCGGCAAGGAGTACGGCTCCGGCTCCTCCCGCGACTGGGCGGCGAAGGGCACCAGCCTTCTCGGCGTCCGCGCGGTGATCACCGAGAGCTTCGAGCGCATCCATCGCTCGAACCTCATCGGCATGGGCGTCGTGCCACTGCAGTTCCCGGACGGTGAGTCCGCCGACTCGCTCGGGCTCGACGGCACCGAGGTCTTCTCGATCACGGGACTCACCGAGCTGAACGACGGCACCACGCCGAAGACGGTGCACGTCACCGCCACTCCGAGCGAGCACTCGCCCGAGGGCAAGCAGCCGGTCGAGTTCGACGCGGTCGTCCGCATCGACACCCCCGGTGAGGCCGACTACTACCGCAACGGCGGCATCCTGCAGTACGTCCTGCGGAGCCTCGTCTAAGCAGCGGCACATCACGGGAGGCTCGGAATGAACGTTCCGAGCCTCTCTTGATATCCGCGAGCCTAGACTCGAATCCATGGGCATCCTCGAGACCATCCACGGTCCACGCGACCTCGACCGGCTGACGGACGGGGAACTCGTCCAGCTCGCCGCGGAGGTGCGGGCGTTCCTGGTCGCCAACGTATCGAAGACCGGTGGACACCTCGGCCCGAACCTCGGCGTGGTCGAGACGACCATCGCCATCCACCGGGTCTTCGACTCCCCGCAGGACGCCATCGTGTTCGACACCGGCCACCAGTCGTACGTGCACAAGCTGCTGACCGGACGGCAGGACTTCTCGCAGCTCCGCCAGCGCGGCGGCATGGCGGGCTACCCGCAGCGCTCCGAGTCGGAGCACGACATTGTGGAGAGCTCCCACGCCTCCTCGTCGCTGTCCTGGGCGGACGGCATCTCGCGCGCCTTCCAGCTGACCGGGCAGAACGATCGCCACGTGATCGCGGTGGTGGGTGACGGCGCCCTGACCGGCGGCATGACGTGGGAGGCGCTCAACAACATCTCCGACGACAACAACCGGAAGCTCATCATCGTCGTCAACGACAACGGGCGGTCCTACGCCCCGACGATCGGCGGGATGGCGCGGTTCCTCAACACCGTGCGGACGCGGAAGAGCTACCGCAGCCTGTACCTGACGTCGCGTCGCGCATTCGACAAGCTCGGCACGCCGGGCCGCTCGTTCTACCGGGGCGTGCGAGGCGGCCTGCACGGCTTCCTGAGCCGCTTCACCAACAATGAGGCGCTCTACTCCAACCTCGACATCAAGTACATCGGGCCGATCCACGGCCACGATATCGAGGCGATGGAGGAGGCGCTCCGGCAGGCCAAGAACTACGGCGCGCCCGTCATCGTGCACGCGATCACCCAGAAGGGCCGCGGCTACGAGCCCGCCCTCCGCGACGCGGCCGACCAGTTCCACTCGGTCGGCCAGATCGACCCAGAGACCGGCGAGCCGACGGACGGGTCGAGCAAGCCGGCGTGGACGGACGTCTTCGCCGATGAGATCGTCCGGCTGGCCGAGAAGAACCCGAAGATCGTCGGCATCACCGCCGCGATGCTCCGCCCGACCGGCCTGCACAAGTTCGCCGAGCGCTTCCCCGACCGGGTCCACGATGTCGGCATCGCCGAACAGCACGCCGCCACCAGCGCGGCCGGTCTCGCCTACGGTGGGCTGCATCCTGTCGTCGCCATCTATGCGACGTTCATGAACCGCGCGTTCGACCAGGTGCTGATGGATGTGGGCCTCCACAAGGCGGGCGTCACGTTCGTGCTCGACCGGGCGGGCGTCACCGGCCCGGACGGCCCCAGCCACCACGGGATCTGGGACCTCGCCATCCTGCAGGTGGTGCCGAACATCCGCCTGGCCGCGCCGCGCGACGGCACCCGCTTCCGTGAGGAGCTGGGGGAGGCGGTGACGGTCGAGGACGCCCCCACCGTGCTGCGATTCCCGAAGGGATCGGTGCAGCCCGACATCGACGCGTTGCGCCGCCTCGACGACGGCGTCGACGTGCTGCGGGAGGGAGACCGCAAGGACGTCCTGCTGGTGACGGTCGGCCCGATGGCCGACCTCGGCCTGAAGGTCGCCGACCGGCTGGCCGCGCAGGGGATCGGGGCGACCGTCGTCGACCCGCGGTGGGTGGTTCCGGTGCCGAAGAGCATCCTCTCGCTGGCCGCGGAGCACCGCATCGTCGTCACCATCGAAGACGGCATCCGTGTCGGCGGCATCGGCACGCGCGTCCGTCAGGACCTGCGCGAGGCCGGCATCGACACCGCGGTCGACGAGCTGGGGCTTCCCGACGCGTTCATCGACCACGCGTCCCGCGACCAGATCCTCGAGGACGCGGGCCTCACGCCCCAGAAGATCGCGCGCGACCTGGTCGCCCAGGTGCTCGGCAGCCGCGTACCGATCGCGCGCCCGCTCCCGGACGAGGCGGCAGCCGACGAGGCAACGCCCGCGAAGAAGCGCCGCGCCTGACCCTCGGCGCCACCCCCGCCGAGTGGCGACATCATGTCACCACTCGGCGCGGATTGGAGCGTCTGCTCGCGACTCGACGCGCGGGGGCGGGCGCGGGCGCGGGCGGCGCGCGGCGGGCTCAGCGGTTGAGCGGGCTCATGTCGGCGTAGCGGTCGCCGACGGGGGCGGCCACGGCGTCCAGGCGGGCGAGCTGCTCGGGGCTGAGGTCGAGATCGGCCGCCGCGACGTTCTGCTCCAGGTTCTCGACCTTCGTGGTGCCGGGGATGGGCGCGATGTCGTCGCCCTTCGACAGCAGCCATGCGAGCGCCACCTGGCCGGGCTTCGCGCCCGCCTCGCGCGCCACCGCATCCACCTGCTCCACGATGCGGATGTTCGCCTCCAGGTTGTCGCCCGCGAAGCGCGGGTTGAAGCGGCGGAAGTCGTCGTCGGAGAGCTGGTCGAGCGACCTGATGGTTCCGGTCAGGAAGCCGCGGCCCAGCGGCGAGTACGGCACGAAGCCGATGCCCAGGTCTCGGGCCGTCGGCAGCACCGCCGACTCCGGGTCGCGTGTCCACAGCGAGTACTCGGTCTGGATGGCCGTGACCGGGTGCACGTCGTTGGCGCGCTTGATGGTCTCCGGCGCCGCCTCCGAGAGGCCGTAGTGGCGGATCTTGCCCTCGCCGATCAGCTCCTTGAGGGCGCCGACCGTCTCCTCGATCGGCGTACCGGGGTCCATCCGGTGCTGGTAGTAGAGGTCGATGTAGTCGGTCTGCAGCCTCCGAAGCGACCCCTCGACCGACAGGCGGATGTTGTCGGGCGACCCGTCGAGCCCGCGCTCGTCGTTCTGCCGGTGCAGGATGGTGCCGAACTTCGTCGCGATGACCACCCGCTCGCGCCGGCCGTCCGTGAACGCCTTCGCCAGCAGTTCCTCGTTCGTGTACGGCCCGTAGATCTCGGCCGTGTCGAAGAACGTCACCCCCAGGTCGATGGCCCGGTGGATGGTCCGGATTGAGCCGCCCTCGTCGGCGCCCGCCCCGGTGTAGAAGGCCGACATCCCCATGCAGCCGAGCCCCAGGCGCGACACCTCGAGCTTCTCGGTTCCGAGTGTGATCTTCTCCATGCGTTCCTCCTCGTTGCGTTCCCGACGTCCGCCACGATACGACCAGAAGGCCCGCCCCGGGGAACCGGGACGGGCCTTCTGTGTGAACGGAGACGGGGTGAACGGTGGATGCGCGTTACGCGACGCCCTTCACCAGCGGGTGATGGAACGTGTCGCCGAAGACCCGCTCCGACGCTCCCACACGGTCGAGGTACGGCGTGATGCCGCCCATCTGGAACGGGAAGCCGGCGCCGAGGATCATGCACAGGTCGATGTCCTCCGGCGCCTCGACCACGTGGTCGTCCGCCAGCATGCGGTGGATCTCGTCGGCCAGGCCGTCCTCCAGCGTGCGGAGGATCTGCTCCTTCGTCCACGGGTTCTTGCCGCCGGAGACGATCTTCGCCGCACCCTTGTCGAGGCCCTTCACTTTGCCCTTGGCGTCCTTCTCCAGCAGCGTGCCGTACTCGGCCAGCTTGTGGAGGTTCTCGGAGCGGTAGAACCGGTCCGGGAAGGCCGCGTGGTGGGTGTCGAGCACGTGCGCGCCGACCTTCAGCCCGACCAGGTCGAGGAGGGCGGACGGCGCCATCGGGAGGCCGAGGGGCGCGATGGCCTCGTCGACCACCTCGAACGGCGTGCCGTCGTCGACCGCGTGCATCGCGTCACCGAGGATCTTCGCCAGCACGCGGTTGACGACGAAACCGGGGGTGTCCGCTGTGATGACGGCGTTCTTCTTCAGCGCGGCAGCGGTCATCATGGCGGTGGACAGCGTCGCCTCGTCGGTCTGCGGGGTGTTGACCACCTCGATGAGCGGCATCACCGCGACCGGCGTGAAGAAGTGGAAGCCGACCAGACGCTCAGGGTGCTTCAGCTTGGCGCCGATCTGCTCCACGGAGAGCGAGGAGGTGTTGGTCGCCAGCACGGCCTCGTCGGAGATGTACTGCTCCACCTGCTCGAAGACGTCCTGCTTGACGCCGAGCTCCTCGAACACGGCCTCGATGACCCAGTCGCAGTCGGCGAAGTCGGCCTTATCCGTCGTGCCGGTGACCAACGCGCGCAGGCGGTTCGCCTCGTCGGGGGAGATGCGTCCCTTCTCCTGCAGCTTGCCGATCTCGTCGTGGATGTAGGCGACGCCCTTGTCGACGTGCGCCTGGTCGAGGTCGGTGATGACCACCGGCACCCGGAGGCGGCGCACGAACAGCAGGGCGAACTGGCTGGCCATGTAGCCGGCGCCGATCACACCGATCTTGGTGACCTTCTTCGCCAGCTTCCGGTCGGGGGCGCCAGCGGGACGCTTTGCCCGCTTCTGGACCAGGTTGAAGGCGTAGATGCTGGCCTGGAACTGGTCGCCGGAGATGAGCTCCGCGAGCGCGTCGTCCTCCAGCTCGAAGCCGCCAGCGCGGTCGTTCGCCTTGGCGGCCTTGAGCAGGTCGAGGGCTTTGTACGGCGACTTCGGAACGGTGCCGATGCGCGACTCCAGCATCTTGCGGGCGATCCCGATGGCGGCGTCCCACTTGACCATCCGCTCGATCTTGCCCGGTTCGTTCGGTCGCTTCACGACGACGGACCCGGTCAGGACCTTGTCGGCCCAGAGCAGCGAGTCCTCCAGGAAGTTCGCCGAGTCGAAGATCGCGTCGGCGATCCCGAGGTCGAAGACTTCCTGCGGCTTCAGCATCCGGTTCTGCTTGAGCGGGTTCTCGACGACGACCTTGAGCGCGTTCTCGATGCCGATCAGGTTCGGCAGGATGGTCGCACCGCCCCAGCCCGGGATGAGGCCCAGGAAGACCTCGGGAAGGGCGAACGCGGCCGCATTGCGGTCAATGGTGCGGTAGTCGGCGTTCAGGCCGATCTCCACGCCGCCACCGAGCGCCAGGCCGTTCGTGAAGACGAACGAGGGGACCCCGAAGGTCGCCTGCTTGCCCAGGACGTAGTGGCCCAGCTGGGGGAGCAGCTTGGCAACCTCCACGCTCGGGATGTCGCCGACGCGGCTGAGGTCGGCACCGGCGGCGAGGATGAACGGCTTGCCGGTCACGGCCACGGCGTCGATCTCTCCGCGGGCGGCGCGCTCGGTGAGTGCGTCGAAGGTGCGACCCAGCTCCAGCAGCGTCGCCGGCCCCATGGTGTTGGGGCGGGTGTGGTCGCGGCCGTTGTCGAGGGTGACCAGCGCGAGGGTCTTGCCGCTGGGGAGCCGTACGTCCTTCACGAACGAGTGGGTGACGACCTCGTCGTCGGTGATCTTCTCGAGCGGACTGAAGTCGATGGTGCTGTAGTCGGTCACTGAGGCTCAGCCCTTCCGCGCAGCGCGCTTGTCGTAGTTCGGGTTCTCCCAGATCACGGTGCCGCCCTGGCCGAGGCCCACGCACATCGCGGTGATGCCGTAGCGCACCTCGGGGTGCTCGGCGAACTGCGCGGCCAGCTGGATCATCAGGCGGACCCCGCTCGCGGCGAGCGGGTGGCCGATCGCGATCGCGCCGCCCCACTGGTTGACGCGCGGGTCCTCGTCGGCGATCGCGAAGTGGTCGAGGAACGACAGCACCTGGATGGCGAACGCCTCGTTCAGCTCGAACAGCCCGATGTCGTCGATGGTCAGGCCTGCCTTGCGGAGCGCCTTCTCGGTGGACGGGACGGGCCCGAGGCCCATGATCTCCGGCTCGACGCCCGCGAAGGCGAAGCTGACCATGCGCATCTTCGGCGTGAGGCCCAGCTCCTTCACCGCGTCGTGCGAGGCGAGGAGGGAGGCGGTGGCGCCGTCGGTGAGCGGCGAGGAATTGCCGGCCGTCACGCGCCCGTGCGGGCGGAACGGGGTCTTCAGCGTGGCGAGGCCCTCCATGGTGGTCTGCGGGCGCATCCCCTCGTCCTGCGTGGCGAGGCCCCAGCCGGACTCGGAACGGATGGCGACCGGCACCAGGTCTAGCTGGATCTTGCCGGCCTCGTAGGCGGCGGCGAGCTTCTGCTGGCTGCGCATCGCGAAGCGGTCGGAGCGCTCCTTGGTGAGTGCGGGGAAGCGGTCGTGGATGCGCTCCGCGGTCATGCCCATGTTCAGGGCGTCCTCGGCGACCATCTTCTCGGAGAGGAAGCGCGGGTTGGGGTCGGCGCCGAAGCCCATCGGGTGGCGGCCCATGTGCTCGACACCGCCTGCGATGACGAGGTCGTACGCGCCGAACGCGACGCCGGAGCCGAGCGTAGTGACGCTGGTCATGGCGCCGGCGCACATCCGGTCGATCGCGAAACCGGGGACCGATTTCGGCAGGCCTGCGAGGAGTGCGGCCGTGCGGCCGAGGGTGAGCCCCTGGTCGCCCTGCTGGGTGGTGGCGGCGATCGCCACATCGTCGATCCGGTCCTTGGGCACCTCAGGGTTCCGCTCGAGCAGTCCGATCATCGCCTTCACGACGAGGTCGTCCGCGCGGGTGTTCCAGTACTGCCCTTTTTCGCCGGCCCGCCCGAACGGAGTGCGGACTCCGTCGACGAACACGACTTCGTTCTTCTCGGCCACAGTGCCTCCCAAATCAAGGTCGGAAACGATCCTAGGTACACCGTTGTGCACGAAAGAATCGTTTGATCCTTCCTACGAAACGGGCTCGGACCCCTCGTCGGCGCTTTGGGTACTTTCCACAAATGCTTGGGCGATCGCCTGTGAGGTAGCGGCAACCTGCCAGGGCCGGGCGCCGTGGTCGGCGAGCGATTCGCCGACGGAGTCTGGCGTGATCTCGTCCGGCGGCGTCCACGCCACGCGGCGCAGCGTCTCGGGCGTGAGGAGGTTCTCCAGGGGGATCGAGCGCTCCTCCGACACCGCCGTCAGCGCGATGCGTGCGGCTTTGAGCCGCCCGTCGGCGTCCGGGTTGCGGTCCGACCATGCACGGGGCGGGGGGAGGGTGTCGCCGTTGCCGCGCAGAACCGGCAGGTCGTCCGTCTGCCGGCCGGCCTCGATCGCCTCCCACCAGCGGTCGATCTCGGTGCGGCTGGCGCGGCCGGTGAACTCCCGCATCGCTGAGAGGGCGCGCTTGCTCTCCGGCATCGCCTTCGCAGCGGCGGTCAGAGAGGCGTCGGGCACCAGACGCCCGGGCGCCGTGTCGATCTCGCGCGCCAGCGCATCCCGGGCCAGCCACAGTTCGCGGGCGACGGCCAGGTTGCGCAGCCCCCGGATGGAGTGGATGCCGGACAGCCGGCGCCACGGCTCGTTGCGCACCGGCGCCAGCTCGCGCACCAGCTCGTCGGCGAACTCCTGATGGGCGATGTCCACCTTGCCGGCTTCCTCCAGGAGCGCGGCAATGGCGTCCCGCAGGTCCGGCAGCAGCTCCACATCCAGGGCCGCATAGTTCAGCCACGGCTCGGGGAGGGGACGCGTCGACCAGTCGGCCGCGCTGTGCTCCTTGGCCAGGTGGATGCCGAGCAGCTCCTCCACGACCGTCCCGAGGCCGACGCGCGGTAGCCCCAGGAGGCGTGCCGCGAGTTCGGTGTCGAAGATGATCGACGGGTCGAGCCCGACCTCGCGGAGACACGTCAGGTCCTGCGTGGCGGCGTGCAGCACCCACTCGTCGTCGAGGATGGCGTCGTTCAGCTCGTCGAAGCGACCGACCGCGGGCGGGTCGAACAGGAAGGTGCCGGAACCTCGGCGAAACACCTGGATGAGGTACGCACGCTGGGAGTAGCGGAAGCCGCTGGCGCGCTCGGCGTCAACGGCGACGGGGCCGTTCCCGGCAGCGATCCGCTCGACCGCCGCCAGGTAGGCGGCGCGCGTGTCGATGACGATGTGATCAGCCACGCGGTGTCTTCCTCGGCGTGGTCGCCCGCGCGCTCAGCAGGCTGACCCCTTCGCCGGTCGGAGGAAGGCCGGCGAGCATGCAGAGCAGTTCGCCCCAGCCCTCGACATGCGCCGAGACGTCGGACTCCAGCGGGCTCCAGGAGGCGCGCAGCTCGATCTGCGAGCCGTCGCCCTGTGCAGCCAGTTCGCCGAAGCCGGTGGAGATGATCTTGGTGGCCGTGCCGCTCGCGGCCGTGTAGCGGGCGTGCCGCGCATCCAGCGCATCCACCAGCCACGACCACGCGACGTCGGCGAGGAACGGATCGAGCCCGATGTCGGTCTCCAGCGGCGCCTGCGCGAAGCAGACGATGCGGAACGGGCCGCCCCAGGCCTCCGGCTCGTCGGGGTCGTAGAGCAGGATGAAGCGTCCGGTGCCGAGGTCCGAGTCGCTGCCGTGCCGGGCCGGGCGTACGTCGGCGGCGAGCGCGACGGAGTACGGCGCGAGCTGCGCGGGCGCGGGGATCTCCTCGATCACGAGCTCCGGACGCGACACTGCGGCTCGAATGGACTGCAGCGCCGTGGCGAACTCCGCCGGGTTCTGCGGTGGGGATGTCGGTGTCGGCACGCTTCGAACACTAGAAGCCTTTGCCGGGTCCTGGCCGTAAGGCACGCCGCCTGAGGATGTCCTGAGGGCACGCCCGGTCGGCCGCCGGTACGCTGCACACTATGGCGGAGAGCGGCACGGGTTCGGCGTTCGGCAAGGCACTCGGCACGGCGGCGATCGTCGCCGGGGTCCTGGTGCTGGCGACCGCGGCCGGTGCTGCGTGGGTGACGACGCGGGTCGCGCGGACGGTCATCACGCCGGTGCGGCGCCGGCCGCAGAACCAGACCATCCGCTCGTTCGACGAGGAACTCGGCACCGTGACCCTGCGGGCGACGCCCGACGCATCCATGCCGGGCCGGTTCGGGCTGTGGTGGGGGAGCGAGACCAGCTTCGCCAAGCTCGGCGGCCTCATCGAACGCGGCGACGGAACCGTCACCCGCGAGGTGGAGCGCGTCGAGTTCGGGCAGCTGCGTGCCGGCCGCGCCCGGATCAGCGGCTACTACTACTTGCAGCCCGAGGAGCTCGACCTCCCGGTGACGAGCGTCGACATCCCGACCGACCTCGGTGAGGCTCCGGCCTGGATCTTCCCCGCGCCGGACGACGTCGACCCGGGTCGCTGGGTGATCCAGGTGCACGGCTGGGGTGCCTCCCGCCAGGAGGGCCTGCGCGCCGTCCGCACCTTTCACGACTCCGGATTCACCTGCCTGCTCGCGTCGTACCGCAACGACGGCGACGCCCCCGAGAGCGTGGACCGCCGCTACGGATTGGGCGGGACGGAGTGGCGCGACATCGAGGCCGCCATCGAGTACGCGGTGGCGCACGGCGCCCGCTCGGTCGTCCTGATGGGCTGGTCGATGGGCGGCGCCGTCGTGCTGCAGACGATCACCCGCTCGCGTGCGCTGGAGCACGTGACCGGCATCGTGCTGGAGTCGCCCGTCATCGACTGGGTCGACACGCTCGAGTACCAGGGCAACCTGCTGCGGCTGCCGGATGTGGTGACCCGTGCGGCGATGCGCCTCATCGAGTCGGAGTGGAGCGGACCGATCACCGGCCAGGGTGCCCCTATCGACCTGCGCAGCATGGACTTCGTGGCCCGCGCCTCCGAGCTGCAGCTGCCGATGCTCATCCTGCACAGCGACGACGACGGCTTCGTGCCGTCGACCGGCTCGCGGGCGCTCGCCGAGGCGCGCAGCGACATCGTCACGCTGGTGTCGTTCGACGTCGCCCTCCACACGAAGCTGTGGAACTACGACGAGGCCAAGTGGACCGCCGCCATCTCCGGCTGGCTGGCCGACCACATCCCGGCCGCGGCCCCCGCCGCCACTGCCCCCTCAGTCGGACATCCGGCCGCTTCAGTCGGAGATCCGGCCGCTTCCGTCGGAGATCCGGCCGCCTGACCGTGGATTTCTCCTAGCCACCGCGGTGCGTCGGAGATTCGGCCCTCCTTCTCCGACGATAGGTGCCGCCGCCTCTATCGAAGAAGACTGGTCACCCCGGCCGGCGCGGCGGCTATTCGTCGTGCGGCGGCAGCTCGCCCGCGGTGAGGGCGATCATGCGCGAGGTGGAGCGCAGGTACTTCTTGCGGTAGCCGCCGCCGAGCATCTCGTCGTCGAAGACGTCGCTCAGCGGGACGCCGGTCTGCACCACCGGGATCTCGGCGTCGTAGACGCGGTCGATGAAGGCGACCAGGCGCAGCGCGGCCATCTGGTCGTGCAGCACCTCCACGCCGGTCAGGCCGATCACATCCACACCGTCGAGCATCTTGATGTAGCGGGAGGGATGCACCGTGGCCAGGTGGGCGATCAGGTCCTGGAAGCCGTCGCTCGTCACCGCTTCTCCGCGGCCGGCGATGGCGGCCACGATGCGCTCGTAGACGTCCGGCTCGACGGTGATCGCGCTGCCCGTGGTGTCGCGGCGACGATAGTCCAGCCCGTCGATGCGGATGGTCTCGAAGTTGGCGGACAGTGACTGGATCTCTCGCAGGAAGTCGCTTGCGGCGAAGCGGCCCTCGCCGAGTGCGTTCGGCGGAGTGTTGCTGGTCGCGGCGATGCGGGTGCCAGACGCGACGAGCTCGCCGAGCATCCGGGTCATCATCATGGTGTCGCCCGGGTCGTCCAGCTCGAACTCGTCGATGCAGATCAGGGTGGACCCGCGCAACAGGTCGACAGCGCCCGCGTACCCGAGCGCCCCGACGAGCGCCGTGTACTCGATGAACGTGCCGAAGTACTTGGGGCCGGGCGCCTCGTGCCACAGGGCCGCCAGGAGGTGCGTCTTGCCGACACCGAAACCGCCGTCCAAGTAGACGCCGGGCTTCATCGCCTCCACCTTGCGGCGGCTGCGGCTGAACAGGCCGGCCGGACGCTGCGGCTCCCACGTCTTCGCGAACAGCTTCAGCATCGACACCGCCTCGGCCTGCGAGGGATAGTCGTGGTCGGGTCGGTACGACTCGAACGTCGCGTGCTCGAACTGCGACGGCGGCACCAGGCTGGCGGCGATCTCGGCGCCCGTGATCTGGGGCGAACGGTCGGCGAGGCGGGGGAGGGCGTCGGTCTGCTCGAGGGTCATGGCGGGGTGTGCACCTTTGTGTCGAAGTCTTACCGTGGCCGCTCGCGGCCGCCTACGCTGGAGGTGGATCCGCAGCTGTCGCAGGCCTCCCCAAGCCTAGCGCGCGCGATGTGGACCACTTCCTGAACCGACGCCTGGAGGCACATCAGCATGACCATCGAGACCGACCCGTCGCCCGAGTTCGCCGGCTACGCGCACCCCGAGCGCCTGGTGGGCACGGACTGGCTCGCCGCGCACCTCGGCGAACCCGGACTCGTGGTGGTGGAGTCCGACGAGGACGTGCTGCTGTACGAGACCGGCCACATCCCGGGCTCGGTGAAGATCGACTGGCACACCGACCTCAACGATCCTGTCGTCCGCGACTACGTGAGCAGCGAGCGTTTCGCCGAGCTGCTCGGCTCGAAGGGCATCGCCCGCGACACCACGGTCGTCATCTACGGCGACAAGAACAACTGGTGGGCGGCCTACGCGCTGTGGGTGTTCACCCTGTTCGGCCACGAGGATGTGCGCCTGCTCGACGGTGGACGGGACAAGTGGATCGCGGAAGGCCGCGAACTCACCCGTGACGCCGTGACGGTGACCCCGGTGGACTACCCGGTCGTCGAGCGCGACGACACCGTCGAACGTGCGTTCAAGGACGACGTGCTCGCCCACCTCGGGCTCGTTCCTTCGGGAGGAGCGGCGCTCATCGACGTGCGCTCGCCGGAGGAGTACAGCGGAGAGCGGACCGAGATCCCCGGATACCCGACCGAGGGCGCCCTGCGCGCCGGCCACATCCCGTCGGCCCAGTCCGTGCCGTGGGCCAAGGCGGCGGCTCCGGATGCGACGTTCAAGCGCCGCGCGGAACTCGAGCAGGTCTACCTCGACGGCGCAGGCCTGAAGCCCGGCGACGACGTCATCGCGTACTGCCGGATCGGGGAGCGCTCCAGCCACACCTGGTTCGTCCTCACCCACCTGCTCGGCTTCGAGAACGTGAAGAACTACGACGGCTCCTGGACCGAGTGGGGATCCGCCGTGCGCGTCCCGATCGCCACCGGCACCGAGCCGGGCGAGGTCCCGGCTCGCTGAGGTCCCTGCCCCGCTGAGGTCCCTGCTCGCGGAACGCGTCCCGCAAACAGACGTACGCTTGGAGTATGGCCGAACTGACGGGCGCGCTCGCCGAAATCCGCGACGACTTCCAGGCGCTGGAGCAGAACGACCGGCTCCAGCTGCTGCTGGAGTTCTCGGACGAACTGCCCGAGCTGCCGGACCGCTACCGCGACCACCCCGACCTGCTCGAGCGGGTGGAGGAGTGCCAGGCGCCGGTGTTCATCTTCGTCGAGGTGGATGCGCAGGGCATCGTCCACCTGTTCGCCACGGCACCGCGTGAGGCGCCGACGACGCGTGGTTTCGCCTCCATCCTCGTCCAGGGTCTCGCCGGCCTGACCGCCGATCAGGTGCTCGCCGTGCCCGACGACTACCCGCAGACCCTCGGGCTGACGCAGGCCGTGTCGCCGCTGCGCCTCCGCGGCATGTCGGCTCTGCTGGGCCGCGCACAACGGCAGGTGCGCGAGAAGCTCGCCGCCTGACGCGCCGGTACCCCTGCCGAGCACTTCGGGAGCATCCCGAAACACAGTGTTTACACGAGGCGGGAATGCGTAACACTCGCGAAACACGGGAAACCCTCTGCGGAAACCTCTCCGTCCGAGACTGGCTCCACCCCGAAAGCGCCCCCCACCCGGATCGGGACGCGTCACCCGCGGGGCACTGCACAGAGAGGTAACAATTCGCATGGTGCTCCACACTGCAGCGCAATACGCGGAGGCAGGGACGGTCAACGCCCTCTGGCTCCTCGTCGCCGCGGCCCTGGTCCTCCTGATGACGCCCGGTGTCGCCTTCTTCTACGGCGGAATGGTCCGTGCCAAGAGCGTCATCAGCATGATGATGATGAGCTTCGGCGCGATGGCCCTGGTCGGCGTCCTCTGGGTGCTGTACGGCTACGGTCTCTCGTTCGGCCCGGCCTCCATCAAGGGCATCCTCGGCACGCCGGACTGGTTCCTCTCCAGCCTGATGGGCAAGGACGGCATCACCCCCGACCTCGGCGGTCTCGCATTCGCGGGCTTCCAGGCGACGTTCGCGATCATCACGGTCGCCCTGATCTCCGGTGCCATCGCCGACCGTGCCAAGTTCAGCTCCTGGATGGTGTTCGCCGGTATCTGGGTCACGGTCGTCTACTTCCCGGTCGCGTTCTGGGTGTTCAACCTCTCCAACGGCTGGATCGTCGCGGGCCTGCACGTCAACGACTTCGCCGGTGGCACCGCGGTCCACATCAACGCGGGTGCCGCGGGCCTTGCCCTCGCCCTGGTGCTCGGCAAGCGCGTCGGCTTCCAGAAGGGCATGAACAAGCCGCACAACGTGCCGCTGACCCTTCTCGGCGCAGCCCTGCTGTGGTTCGGCTGGTTCGGCTTCAACGCCGGTTCCGAGGCCGCTGTGGACGGCGTCGCCGCCCTCGCCTGGATCAACACCCTCGCGGCCCCCGCCGCCGCGACGATCGGCTGGCTGATCGTGGAGAAGGTCAAGGACGGCAAGCCCACGTCGATCGGTGCAGCATCCGGAGCCGTCGCCGGCCTGGTCGCGATCACCCCGGCCTGTAACATCCTCACCCCGGGCTGGGCGATCCTCCTCGGCGTCGTCGCGGGCGCCGTCTGCGCCCTGGCCATCGACCTAAAGTTCCGCCTCGGTTTCGACGACTCGCTCGACGTGGTCGGCATCCACCTGGTCGGCGGCATCATCGGAACCCTGTGGATCGGCTTCTTCGGCTTCACCCACGTGGACGGCGACGCCTCCAAGCCGTTCTCGAGCCTGCTCTACGGCGGCAGCTTCCAGCAGCTCGGCGTGCAGGCACTCGGAGCCTTCGCGGTGCTGCTCTACTCGTTCGTGCTGGCGTACGCCATCGGCTGGGCCATCCAGAAGACGATGGGCTTCCGCATCAAGAACGAGGACGAGCTGGCCGGTGTCGACACCGCGGTGCACGGCGAAGAGGGCTACGCCCTCGAGACGGTCTGATCGTCACCTCGATTCCCGACACGAGACGGGGCGTCGCCTGCGGGCGGCGCCCCGTTCTCATGTGGTTCGACCGCGCCGGGCACCGTCGTGCCCGGCGTCGTCGCTAGGGTGAGTCCGTGATCCCCGGGCGAGCGAGCACCCTGGCGCAGGCGACGCCGGACCAGGTGGATGCGCTGCTGCTGTTCTTCTGCGGTGCTCTCGTCCTCCTTGCTGCGTTCGGGCTGGCGTTCTTCGTCGGCGGGCTGTCGGGCGGAGCTCGCGCCGCGCGCGCTTTCCGCTTCGTGGCGCTGGGTGCGGTGGCGACGATCCTGCTGTCGGCCCTCGGCGGGTACGGCATGGTGGCGGGCGCGCCCCTCATTCCGCACCTGCTGGGGATTCCGGACCCGGGCTTCGCGTCGCTGAGCGGGACCGACCCGGCCGCCTCGTCGCCGTATCCTGCCGCGCATGCCGGCTACGTGATCGCCGTGCTCGCGCTCTGCACCGCGGTCGTCGCCGTGGCCGTCTCGTCGCGGCTGACCTTGCGCGCGTGGATCGTCTTCTCCGTCGTCTGGCTGCTCCTCGTCGTCAGCCCGGTGGCGTACGGCGTGTTGTCGCTCGACGACGGCTGGGCGGCCGCCGGGCTCCAGGTCGTCGACTTCGGGGGAGCGCTGCCCGTGATCGCGGCCGGCGGAAGCGCGATCGGCGTGCTCCTCGCCTGCGGCCGTGGCGAGCGCCAGCCGACGCAGGCGAGCCGCCCGGGGCTGGTCGCGTTCGGCGGGGCGGCCGTCTGGGTGGGCTGGCTGGGACTGGTGGTCGGCTCGGAGGGCGCCCTCGACGCCTACGCGTCGCTCATGGCCGTCGGCGCGTTCGTGGCGTCGGCGGCCGGCGTGCTGATGTGGATGCTGGTGGATGCGGTCCTCCTCCGCCGCCCGACCCTCGGCAGCGCGCTCTGGGGTTCCTTCGCCGGACTCGTCTCGGTGACCGCGGCCTCCGGGGTGCTGACGCTCGGCTGGGCGATGCTCGTCGGCGCGCTGTCCGCGCTGGCGTGCGCGACGATGGTCGACCTGGCCGCCCGTGCCCGCTTCGGGCCGTCGCTCACCCTCTGCGTCGTGACCACCGTCGGCGGCCTCGTGGGGCTGCTGTTCCCCGGGCTCTTCGCCAGCGGCGGCGGCATGATCGACAGCGGCAACTTCGACCTGTTCATCGCACAGGGGATCGCCGGGATGGCGGTGCTCCTGTACGCGACGACGATGTCGCTGCTGATCGCTCTGGCGCTGCGCTTCAGCGTCGGGCTGACGCGCATCCGCTATGGTGCCGCTCGTGGCATCCCTGAGAAGCGTCCTGTCCGCCCTGACCGCACTGTTCCGCCCGTCGCGGGCGCCGGCACCGTCGCGCCGCCGGTCTCCGGCACCGTCACGGACCCCCCGGAGGTCGGGCCCGCTCGCTGAGCCCGGCCGCTCCGGCGTAGGTATCACGCGGCAGGTCGACCCGCGCACGCTCGGCCGCATCCGCACCTCCTACAACCCCAGCGTCGGCGGCACGGCCGACCCCGGCGAGATCGTCTGGACCTGGGTGCCCTACGAGGAGGCGGACGGCCGCGGCAAGGACCGCCCGGTGCTCGTCGTCGCAGCGGAACCCTCCGGCTCGGTGCTCGCGGTCGCTCTGACCAGCCAGGAGCACACCGGCCGACCCGAATACCTGCCCATCGGGACGGGGGACTGGGACGGCCGCCGCCGACCCAGCTTCGTGCGGTTGGACCGGGTCTTCCGAGTGCAGCAGTCCGGGATGCGCCGCGAGGCCGCCGCGCTGGACGCCCGTCGCTTCGGTGTGGTCCGCGATGCGCTCGCGTCGCGCTACGGCTGGCGGTAGGCCGCCATTGGCGTCGGGGGCGATCGCTACAGTTCCGGTATGGACACCCGAATCGCCGGTCCGGACGACGCGGACGCGATCGCCGCCACCCTGGCGCTCGCCTTCCGCGACGACCCGGTGTGGGGCCCCGCCCTCGAGGCGGCGGACGGCGGCGCCGGGCACCTGAAGACCTTCTGGCGCTTCTTCGCCGAGGGAGCCATCCCGCACCGCACGGTGTTTCTGCGGGACGGCCCCGACGGCGAGGCGGCCACCGTCGCCCTCTGGATCCCGCCGGGCGCCGACGAACTGACCAAGGCGCAAGAACGGGAGGCGGATGCGCTGATACAGCGGACACTGACGCCCGAGCGGTTCGACGCCTACCGGCGCCTGTGGACGCTGTTCGAGCAGACCCACCCGCACGAGACGCCGCACATGTACCTCAGCCTGCTGGCGACGCATCCCGACCACCGCGGCCGTGGCATCGCCCAGCAACTGCTCACCGAGACCCTCGCCCGGTTCGACGCGGACGGGCTCCCGACCTACCTGGAATCGACGAACCCGGCCAACGACCACCGCTACAAGCGTGCCGGCTACCGGGTGGTGGGACGCTTCCGGTCGGTGATCGACGGTGCGCCGGTCAGCACGATGTGGCGGGATGTCACCGCACCCACGAAGAAACCCCCGGCGGACCGGGGGTTTCTCTGATGTGGGCGATGCCGGACTCGAACCGACGACCTCTTCCGTGTGAAGGAAGCGCGCTACCAACTGCGCCAATCGCCCGGGGCTCGCGAGATTCGATACTAGCCGACTCACGGGCCCGGATGCACATCGACGCGGCCCCTCCGAACGACACACCCGGGCGGGCGTAACCGGTTTTGTCTTGCGCCCAGGGATCGGCTAGAGTCTTTCAAGTGCCGCAGGGAACTGCGGAACACAATGCGGATGTAGCGCAGTTGGTAGCGCATCACCTTGCCAAGGTGAGGGTCGCGAGTTCGAGTCTCGTCATCCGCTCGAGTCGGCCCGGTCTTCGGATCGGGCCTCTCAGGTACGGTACGGTTTTTCCGTGTTGTGGCAGTTCGGTGGATTGGCCGAGAGGCGAGGCAGCGGCCTGCAAAGCCGTATACACGGGTTCGAATCCCGTATCCACCTCGATCCTGAGCTTCACGTTCAGGCTCGGGCGATTGGCGCAGCGGTAGCGCGCTTCCCTGACACGGAAGAGGTCACTGGTTCGATCCCAGTATCGCCCACCACGAAACCCCCGGGAGACCGGGGGTTTTCGCTTTGCCTGGGGGGCTCGTGCACTACACGTGCACTATTGCTGCGGACTTTTTGCGGACTGAGCTCACTTTTCCGTGGGTGGGACGCTCTGGGTCGCAGCAGGCGAGGTGGGCGTGAACTCGCGGGGCTTCCGCCTACCGTGCCACTCACCCGTGAGCTCGTACCACCGAACAACCTTGTAGTGATCCTCAAGGGCGTTGCGTACCGCCGAGCGGATCACGCTGTACAGGATGGCCAACCCGATCAGGCCGCCGATCAAGTACACGATGATGAAGACCAGATCCATTGCTCTCTCCCGGCTGCTCAATCGGCAGTATAGGGCGGATGGTCTCGCCGCACCCATCCGACAGGCTGCAGCTAGAACGGCCTGTCGATCGACCGAAAGTCACCGGTTTACGGGTTAGGCCGCCCGTCGTCCGTGAACAGCTCCGGGAGCCGGCGTCGTCGATCGGAGAGGCTCTTCGCGCCCGTGGGGGACTCGTGCTTGGACACGAACTCCGCGGCGCGCTCGAGCTGCGTCTCGTCGAATGCGGACGCCATGCTCTCGATCTCCGCAGCGCGAATGCCGTTGCCGGCGGCGATCTCGCGCCAGTTGCTGACGGCGCTCACGACCGGCAGTAGAGCCTCGGCGGCGTCGCCTGCGTTCAGCTGGTAGACGCCGCTGGACTCAATCAGCAGGCGGATGTCGCGGTTCGCCGGGTCATCGCGGTCGCTGATCCGCCGGGAGCGCACCCGGCTTCCAGCCCTGGTCGGGTTGACGTCGTACAGCGGGCTCAGCCGCCAGGCTGTGCCACCGGTGCTCGTCTCCTCACGGATGAAGCCGTGGTTCTTCCAATGGTCGTCGACGTTGCCCACCAGCACCGTTAACGCCACCCGTTGGAACAGCTCGCGCAGGTCGGCCTGGGACGACCCAGGGTTGAGGTGATCAACCGTGTCCGCGAAGTCGGCGTAGGTGGCCTGCTGGTTCTGCTGGGTGAGCTGCATCGCGCTCATCGCCGAGATGAACCCGACCCTGTGCTGGCTGGCAGTGCCGGGGTTACCAGCTCGGTCGAAGCGCTCGACCAACAGCGACGACTCGTGCTCGGCAAGGCGGATGAGCCGATGCCGCGGCGCGCGAAGGCCTGCCTGCTGGGCGATGTCCAGCGCGGTGGCCTCCCAGGCCTCGAGGTCTGATCGGCGGTCACGGTTGGAGGGGAGCTTCAGCATCCACAGGGTGCCGTCGCTCTCCTGGATCGTCGCCTTAGGACGGGCACCGCCGAGGCTGGAGCCCACGAAACCGAGGATCTCGATGTCCTCGTCAGTGGCCTCGTACTCCTCGAATCGGGTAGCGGCCTCCGCGATGCGGCGCACGTCGTGCGTGTTCGCAGCCGTGTGCTTCGCCGCGGTGAGCCACCGGTCGGCGCTGGGCAGCACACCAGGCGCCGTGAAGCGCAGAGCGCCCATGCGGGTGAGGTCGTTCTGCTGCACCAGGTGGTCGAACTCACCGATCGCGGGCGGGAGCCGGTCGCCGCGCTGCAGCGCGTACTCGGCGTCGATGAGACCGACACCCCAGTCATCCGGCGTGACATCAGCGAATGCACCGAAAAGCGTCGTGTCGCCGCCGGAGAACTGCTTGCCGGCGACGAGCGGCAGGTCGGGGGAGAGCGCGTAGCTCTCCTGGCTCGCCAGGTAGGACGCTGCATACTCGAACGAGCTGCCGGCCAGGGTGCGGCCGCCCATGAAAGACGCGCGCAGCGTGCCGACGCGGACGGGCTCGTCAGGACCTTCGTCGAGGTAGACGTCGACGATGTCGTGCAGGGTGATCTGTTCGGCGGCCATTGCTACCTCCTCTCGTGCTTCTGTGACTGGACGCCGACTTCCTCGTCCATTAGGGCGCGTCCGGCGGGGGAGTTCCATGGGTCGGTGCTCTCGATAACGGTGTTCGCGATGCCGAGAGCGGTGAGGACAGCCAGCACGGAGTCGATGCGCGGAGCTCCGGTGCCCTGCTCGAGTGCCCGGAGGGTGTCGCGGGTCACGTGAGCACGCTCAGCGAGTTGCACGGCGCTGAGGCCCTGGAGCTTCCGCCAGCGTTCGATGTTCGCGCCCAGTTCGCTGAGTAGGCGAGTTCGTGCGGGCGATTGCCTGCTGACCATGATTTCTCCCGCGATTGACGTGTTTTCCTGTCAATTCTAGTGGGTTCTGTGGTGTTTAGACGGCATCTGCTATCTATTTTTACATTAGGCGGTCTTGAACGAAGAACGTGCGTGCGTGGAACCTTGCGGGTGCGTCCTCGGGACCCTCCGTTCAGTCCCTCCCAGTCGGGGCTAGCGTTCCGCCATGAACAAGGTCTCCGCCGCGTAAGGAAGCAACCCCCTCCGGACCAACTCAACGAGGCTCAGACTAAGGACAATCTGATTGCCTTGAGTCTCTGGTACGCGGCTCTTTACGTTGTCATAGACGGGTGAAACGAGACCGGACTTAGGGACGAAGCACTCGATGAGCTCTTGAAGGATCCATTCGTCGACCACTTTCGAATCTTCCGAAACCAGGTGTTCCACTACCAAAGGAATCCACAGCTCCTCCGTCGGCTTGGAACTGACGAAACTGCAGCGAAGGCTGCGACCAGCTGGATAACGCAAACCCATAGGGCCCTCGAGGGACCTGTATGAATGGCCCACGTGGGTCGCGCGGACAGTCCGCACGTCGGGCAAGGGATAACTGCACCTAAGCGCGTTTCGTCGTCGGTCACGGGCACAACGCAGCGTATTGCCACGGGATCGTGCGCCGCTCATCTCGTCATCGCTTAGGCCGAACGGGTGGGGATTCCACCAAGGAATCCCCGGGAAACCCGGCGGGTTTTTCGTGTAAGCGCTCGGGCGCCAGCCACGAGTTGCCCCCCGTTCGGGGCGACGTGTGTGCTCTGCGAACATTCCCGACCGGTCGGTATGTTTGCGCACATAGTATGACTACGCGCTTACCCGATCGCGAACCTTCGAGAGTGTGCGCGCCACCCACCGTCGTTCTCTGTTCCGAGTCGCGGCCGTCGAGCACTGTGAAGGGAAATACCGTGCCATTCGCTTCGTCCACCCCCACCCGTTCCCAGGCGAGGCGCTCGGCGCTCATCGTCTCCGCCGGGCTGATCGCCGCTACTCTGAGCCTCGGTGGCACTGTCGCTGCTCAGGCAGCCCCCCTCGCCACCGCGACTGTCAACGCGCCTACGGCGACCGCTGACGGTCAACTGACGCTGACAGTCGACGGCTTCGCGGCGAACGAACCCCTCACGGTGACATTCGACTCGTCCCCGCTGACCACCTACCCCGACAGCGCGTACACGCAGGACACCACGGACGGCTTGGGCCAGTACGTCGCGACCGTCTACGTCCCCAGCGCCGCGACCGTCGGCACGCACGCGATCACCGTTACCGGTGCGACAACCGGACCGGCGGCGACCGCGATCACGCTCATCGCCGCGCCGACCAGCTCGGTGAGCCCGTCCACTGTCGCGCTGTCGGCCTACCTCAGCACGGGTGTGACCGTGACCTTCCGCAACTTCACGCCCAACTCGACCGTTTCCTTCGGCCTGGGTGACCAGGGTTCCGGCGGCCCGGTGGGTTCCCCGGTGGTCGTGGACCTCTCCGGAGTCGCGACTCTCCACTACGTCGCGACAGCAGGCACGCAGTACTCGACCCCGGGAACGTACACGTTCACGGCCTTCAACGCTGACGGAAGCCTCGTCGCCGAGCCCGCCACCCTGACGGTCACCGCGGACCCAGCTGCAGCACCGGCCGCCCCCGTCGCAGCACCCGCTGCCCCGGTCAAGCACGTCGCGAGCTTCACCGGCTGAGCACCGAACGCATCACCCGTTCGCCGGGCAGGGGCCTTCGCTCCCGCCCGGCGAACGTGTTTTCCATCAGCAGCCCCTTCGGAGGAGCCCTCATGTCCAACCGCTTGGTAGCGTCGGTCGCAATCGCGACGGCGATCATGTCCGGCCTGCTCCTCACCGGCTGCGCATCAGAGGCAGCACCCACGCACTCCCCGGCGCCGCACCCGACCGTGCGCAGCGTGTCACCCACGCCGACGCCCACACCGTCGGCTCCCTCCGCGATCGGAACCTCGGCCACGGCGACCTCGGCACAGGTCGCCGTGTACGGTTCGCCGAACGGCTCAGTCATCGAGAACCTGGCGAACCCCCAGCCGTCCGGAGCGCCGCTGACGTTCCTCGTCGCATCCAGTCAGGGCGCCTGGCTGCAGGTCGACCTGGCCCAGCGTCCCAACGGCAGCACCGGCTGGATCCAGGCGGATTCCGTCGCCCTTCACAGCCTCGTTTACAGCCTGCAGGCCTCCACGGAACAGAACACGCTCACGTTGTTGAAGAACGGGGAGCCGGTGAAGACGTACTCCGCCGCGACCGGCACGGGTGGCACGCCCACGCCGCACGGCTCGTTCTACATCACCGAACTGCTGGAGCCCACGAACGGCGGGTACGGCCCGTTCGCGTTCGGGCTGTCCGCCTTCTCGGACGTCCTCTCCAGCTTCGGCGGCGGCCCGGGCCAGATCGGGCTCCACGGCACCGACGACGCGGGTAGCATCGGCCACGCGGCCAGCCACGGTTGCATCCGCCTGGCCAACCCCGACATCACCGAACTCGCCGGCCTGCTGCCCCTCGGCACGCCCATCACCATCAGCTGACCGCTGGGCCAGAGGCCCATCCGACCATCGCGGCACCGACACTGATGAGCAGCGCGACGCGACACGTGCGGAGCGACAGAGCTACCCTTCTGACATGCGGCGAAGCGCGAGCAGAGTCACGGCCGCGGCGGCGGCCCTCGCGGCGACACTTGCACTGTCGGGGTGCGTACTGGACGCATGCCCGGCGGTCGGATACCTGGACACCTCACCAGTGGCGCTGGCGTTCGAAGGGTCCCTGCCCGCGGACGCCACGGTCTCGGCGTGCTTCGGAAGCGACTGCGAGCCGGCGGCCGTTGGGGCAGGCGCGTACGGCAGCCATCGAGTGCCCCAGCGGGCACCCTACCTCAAGAGCGCGACCGTGCAACTGACGACCGTCCGCGTCGTCGTAGCGAAGGATGCGGAGGTGCTTCACGACGGTGTGCACGACATCCCGGTCCGTTCCGAGCGCACGGGCCTGTCGGGTCAGTGCCCGGGGCCGTGGTCGTACGAGCCGGTAGAGGTCCGGCTGAGCAGATAGACCGGGACTCGCCGCCATCAGGACAGCCTCGGATCGTCCTAGCGGGCGACACGACTCCTCCGCTCGGGCGATGCGCCCGCGCCGGCACGGCGAGAGGGTGAAGGGGTGCACTGGCGATCGATATTGGCTTGGGTCCCCGCCTCGCTCTTCGCGTTGCTGGTCGCCGCAGGGTGGTCGCTCGCCGCTCTCGATCTGGGCGCGCCCGAGGTGCTGTTGCTGGGAACTGTCGATGGATCCCAGGCCGGGATGCTGGTCCTCCTCCTCGGGGTGGGATGCGGGATCTTCACCGCGGTGCAGACGGCGATCCTCGCGGGCCGGCTGCGTCGGTGGCCGCTCCGTGTGCTCGCACGGGTGGCTTCCTGTCTGGTGCTCGTCGCGGCGCTGCCCGTCGGGTACGTGCTGGTGTTCGCTGCGGCCATCACCACGGTGAACGAGTATCGGCCGCTTGCTGTCCCGGAGCACAGCGTCGTCGTACAGACATTCAGTTGGCACCACCGAAGCCAGCACCTCCTGGAAGGCGACGGGCTGATGTTCCATGAGGTGGCCCTGTGCGGTGACGCGCTGCCGCTTGACGGCTACGACGCCTTCTCGGCCGGCCGGTACGAGCTGTTCTCGCGTGGCGGCCGGGCGATGCTGCGATTCGCACAGAGGCCCGGAGTGCCGCTCACCGGCGAGGCCGTTCTCGGATCACGTCCCGGCGACGACGTCGCGACGATCTGCGGGTCGCGCTAGGGCTGCCAGGATCGAGACGCTCCTTACGGCTTGGCGCCGTTGTGGAACGATCCGTGAAGCGTCGTGTCCGAGAACACTGTCATGTCGATGATGTTGCGCACCGCAGCGAGCGTCGCCTCGTCTGCTGGATCGACGGTCACCGTGAGCGATCCGTAGTCCACCCGCATCGTGTAGGGAATGGACGCCTCAACGGACGTGACCTGCGGCGTCGACGCGATCAGCGCAAGTCCCTCGGCGACACCAGTCGATGTCTCCCGGGGGATGGACTGGTCGAAGGTGCGGTCGTAATGCACGACGGTCCCCACGTGACCGTCCCCTGCGGGCACCGTCAAGGTCAGGCTCACCCCGGTCCAGGCGAGATGCTCGGCCATCGTCGAGGGCACGGCTCCCGCCTCCTCCGGAGTAGCCTCAGGCGACATCGTGACCGAGACCATCGTCGAGAAGTGGTTTTCGACGAGCAGACAGTCAGGTCGCTCCGGGTCCGGGGAGGTGCTCTGTGCGTTGGAGGCGCGCTCGCCGACGTTGTCCACCGCGGGAAGTTCACGAACCGCACGGACCGCCGATCGGACCTCTTCGGCGACGTGAGGGTCGAGCGTCGGCGTCGGCGTCGAGGTGGGCGCCAGGGTGGGTGACCGGTCTGGTGCCGCGCCTCGAGGGAGACACGTCTGGCCGGGGTTGGTCGAGTCGTCACCGGTTGCGCCCGTTGCCAGATCGCGGAGGGCACTGCATCCGGAGAGAAGTGCCCCCGTCAGCAGCATCGCGACCACAGCAGCTCCTCGTCCACTCATGGCATCGACGCTAACGCGCGACCGTGCGAGGAGACATCCACCCGGGGGATGACCGGTTCGCTCCTGCAGCGACCGTCAGCCGTAGAGTCGTTGCATGCGCATGCGGCGTCGGGCCTGGAGCGGGTGAGCGGTGGCCCTCGAATTCGAGCACCGGGCGTCCGACTCGCCATGGATCGAGCGGGTCTGGCGAAGCAGGAGCACCGGCACGACGAGGATGACCTCTGTCGCCCGAGCCCACTGGGACTTCGTGTTCTGGGAGGCGCCCGACGGCATCCATGCCGGAGTGCACGGTCCAGAATCGCGCGCGACGCGGGCCCCGGTCGCGGACGACTCCGAATTCACCGGGATCCGGCTCGCACTCGGGACCTTCCTCGCCGGCCTCCCCGTGCCGGCGTTCGTCGACCGCTTCGTGAGCCTTCCTGTCGACGGGGACGCGTTCCGATTCGGAGGCGAACGGCTACGACTGCCCCGCTTCGACCAGGCCGAAGAGTTCATCGAGGTCCTCATTCGCACGGAGTTGCTGCTCTCTGCCACCTTTCAGGAGGGCTCGGTCCCGAGCGACCGGACGCGACAGCGCAGGTACCTGGCCGCCACGGGTCTCCCGCAGCGTACGGTCCGTCAGATAGAGCGGGCGAATCACGCGGCCGTCCGCCTGAGGGCGGGGGAGCCGCCCGCTACTGTCGCCCACGACGTCGGCTACTTCGACCAGCCGCACCTGGCTCGGTCGCTGCGCCGGTTCATCGGCCCATCCGCGACGGAGCTCGCGACAGGCGCCCATCCGGATGGCCCGCTGTCGCTGCTGTACAAGACCCGAACGGCTCCGGATCGGTAGCTTTCGGTTCACGGCCTCCACGTGGAGGCCGTGGACGAGGAGGCACCATGAGCGGCAACGACCCACGCGGCACCGAGGCTGACGCCGGAAACCGGCGCGTCGTCCTCTACGAACTGATGTCGCTGGACGGCTTCGCCGACGACCCCGGCGAGGGCGAGTGGCTACAAGACACGGGTGAGCACCTGGAAGAGTTTCTCAGCAAGACGATCGCGACGCAGGACGCCGTGCTGCTCGGCCGGCGCACGTACGAGAAGTGGGCGCCCTACTGGCCGACAGCGCGAGTGCAGCCCTTCGCGGACTTCATCAACGGCACGCACAAGTACGTCTTCACGTCGTCGCCATCGGCTCTCGAGTGGGCGAATTCGACCCCCATCACCGATCCGGCCGCATCCTTCGTCGCCGCACTCAAGCGGCAACAGGGCGGCGACATCGGCATCCACGGCAGCCTATCGCTGGCACGCGACCTGCTGGCCGCGCAGCTGCTGGATGACGTGCGCCTCGTTCTCGCCCCGAGTCTGGCAGGCCACGGCAAGCGGCTGTTCTCCGACGATGGCGCGTTGCAGCACTTCGAGCTGATCGATTCCGAGCGCTCGGGCGGTTGCCTGCTGCTGCAATATCGCCGTCGCGGACGGGAGGTATGAATCCCGCCGAATTAATCCGTGGTGATGGTCGGCGCCAGTGCGGCGGCCTCGAGGAGTGTCGTGATCCCGGCGTCGAAGCTCCGCTCGAAGCGGCTGAGTTCCGCGTTCCTGACGCCGTTTCTCGCAGCAGCCTCGCGCCATCCCGCCAGCACTTCGGCGGTCCGCCCCAGCTCTGAGGCGATCTCGTCGCTGCTGAGTCTGCAGGCGCGGCCCAGCACGCGCAGACCATCAGCCTCGTCGGCCGCGGTGTCGGCGCCGGCGACGGTGGTCTGCCGGGCGTCGGCGTCAGGATTCGGGTTGATGTCGAAGGCCGGTGACAGGTTCCACCCGGCGCGGCCGCGGAGGAAGCCGTGGTTGCGCAGGTGGTCGTCGGTGTTGTTCAGGCCCACGCTGACCACGACACGGCGGAACAGCTGGCGGGCGTCGTCCTTCGGGCTGGCACTGATCTCTTCGAGGCGTTCGGCGATGTCGAGGTAGTCGGCGCTCTCGCCGTCGCGGTGCTCCAGGAGGGTCATCGCGCTGATGTATCCGACGCGGCCAGGATCAGCGCCGTCTGCGCCGCGGGTGCGGTCGAAGCGGTTGATCAGGAGGATGTGCCGGCCTTCGATGCGGACGAGCCGGTGCGGGGGGATGGTGACTCCTGCAGCAGCGGCGAGGTCGAGAGCCGTGGCCTCCCAAGCCATGACATCCCAGGCGTCCTCGTGGTGCGGGAACTTCGCGATCAGCTGCTCGCCGCCTTCTCCGAGCACGGCGGCCTTCGGGCGGGCTCCGCCCAGCGAGCCGGTTCCGGCGTCCAGGAGGGCCTTCACGGCGTCGAGGTTGTCGCCGTCGTGGGCCGCGGCGTCCGCGGCGCGCAGCAGCTCGGGCAGCCGGACCAGTCTCGGCACGGTGTGACCATGGTCGACGAAGCGAGCGCGGTCATCCGGCCGGAACCGGAGAGCGCCCTGGCGGGTGATGTCGCTGACGCCCGTCAGAAAGTCCACATCGTCCAGTTGCTGCGGACGGCGAGATCCTTCCCTGGCGATGGCACGCTCACGCTTGGTGATGAGGTTGCGGCCCCAGCGGTCCGGCGCCGAGTCGGCGAAGGCCCCGGGAAGGCCCTGGACGTACTGCGTGCCGGTGACCATCCGCAGCGCCGGGTCGATGGCGTAGGCGGTCGGGTTCGCGAGGTAGCTCTGGTCGTACTGGAAGGTGGTCGAAGCCAGGGCGCCGCGGCTGCGGTGGAACTGGGCGTGGCCGACGAACACGGTTGTACCGCCGAGCGCGAGATGCACCTGGAGTGCCTCGTGATGCGTCATCGCACACGCTGCCGAGAGAGGAGCGCCGCCCGGGCACGGCCGAGGTCGGTGTTCAGCGGATCCATCGCCTCCGTGAGGGTGTCCAGTATCCCCAGGGAACGCGCGACCTTCAGGACGACATGGAAGCCCACGGACGGGTCGCCGTGCTCCAGCTTGCGCAGTGTGTCTCGCGTGATGTCCGCGCGTTCGGCGACCTGCTGAGTGGTGAGACCCAGGATCTTTCGCCAGCCGGCGAAGTCCTCGCCGATCTCCCTGGCGGCGCGGATGACCCTTGCTGGCTGCACGCTGACCATGTGGCTGCCTCCTAATATGTAATAGCGGATAGTATACTCGCCGTTAACGCTTGTACTGGGGAGCTCGGTCGGCTTTGTTGGCGACTCCCAACAGTTTGCCCCTAAAGTGGTCCCACGAACGATTGGGGGAATCGTGGGGGGTCTCATCGACGAGTGCGACCGGGAGCGTCGCATCGTGCTCGAGGCGCGCTGGCTGATGGTCGCGGTGGTGGTGGCACTGTTGGGCGTCTTCCTGACCGGACCGTTGGGTGTCGTCTGGCTGGTGAACGGCAACGGCCTCGGCTGGATTCTGGTTGCGGCCGCGCTGCTGCTGGCCGTATCCGCTGTGCTGCTGTTCACCGGCAGCCGCGCGCTGGTGCCGTCCGACGGTTACCGGATCGAAGCGGACGCTTCGCAGCAGCCCGACCCGGACGGGACGCCGATCTGGGCGCGGAAAGAACTGGGGTGGACGGCGAAGGCTTTCCGGCTGTGGGGGTGACCGCGGCCATCGGCCGGCGGATGGCCGCAGCGGCAGCTCTCGCCGTCCTCGCGCTGCCCCTGCTGGGCTGCAAGGAACAGCCGGACCTTTCGCGTGCGAGGTGCCTGCCGCCTCCGTTGCAGGTGGAACCGTCCGTCGTTTCGCCCGGTCAGGTGGTCACCGTGTCCAGTAGGGCCGCCGGCTGCGACCTCGGATATGCGCCGGACCGGATGTACAACGTCAGCCTGCTCCGCGCCGGCACGGGCTTGGCACCGGAATCCGTGGCGGTGAATCAGGACGGGTCGTTCTCGACGTCGGTGCTGGTCGCCAATACGTTCCCGTCCGGCGACGCGACCATCGTGGTGAAGGGCAGCCCGTACGACGACTGCGCCGACTCCACCTTCGGGTCCTGCGCCGGCTACACGGCAACCATCAGCGTGCGGTAGAGCCCATCACGTACGTCATTGCGCGCCGTGTGCGGATGCGGCAGGGTGTCCGTGTGGGACAGGGGATGCATCCGGCGGCGCTGCGCGCGGGAGCGGCGTTGGTCGTCATCGGCAGCACCCTGCTCGTGGGGTGCACCGCGATGGAGACGACGGCCCACCCGGCGCACACGGCGAAGGCCGTGGTCGGCAGTCACCAGACGGCGGTGCCGGAGTCGACTCCGGCCACCGAGACGCCGTTCGCTGACGAGTTCGAGTACCTCCCCCCGGCAGGAACCGTCATGGGTTCGGGGACGCTCCGCGACGTCGATGGGCACGCCACCGGCGATGTCACGGTCGGTGTCGCACCGGACCTCCGATTCCAGGTCGCGATCGACGGCTTCAGCACGACGAGCGGCCCCGGCCTGACGGTGGCCCTCAGCGTTGACCGCTTCGGATCGACGACGGGGGAGCCCACCGTCCCGGCGCGCGACGATCCCGTCGGCGAGATCGAGACCACCAGCGGCAACCCTGTGCTCCCCTTCCCCTCCGCCGGCCGGCGGGATCGCGGCGACCTGTCGTACTTCAACAGCGTCGGGTGAGCGACGGGAAGGTGTACGCGGCGGCACCGATCACGTGGAGCATTCCCGACTTCTTTCCGGGGCTCACCCTGAAGGACTCCGGTCCCCGACCGTTCGCACGCGGCACGGTGACGTCCTTCGGCAGCGAGCTCGCCAGCTACGCGGTGTGGGGCAACGACAACTCCCAGGCCGTGGCCGCCCGTTTCGGGATCACCCTGGATCAGCTGTTCTACCTCAACCCGCAGCTGCGGCGCGGCGACACGACGCTGCTCCGCGACACCACCCTCAACCTGAGCGTCGCCTACCGCTGACGCCTGGTCAGCATCCCTCGCCGCCTCAGGCGCTCTTCGGCGGCTTGGGCGGGTTCTTGTTCACCTTTCCGTCCGTCGGTGCGGGCAGCGCCGACCCGTCGAGGGTGACCAGTGCCGGGAGGGGAGTGTTCAGCGGTCCGCGCCAGGGCTTCGGTGCGACCGGCTTCGGGGTCGGCGACGGGGGCGTCGGCTGGACCACGCTCGAGCCAGCGGCCGGGGGGACCGGGCGGTTCAGCGACGGGTCGACCAGGTGCGCGAGGGAGGGTGCCTCGTCCACACGGCTCACGCCGAGCTTCGGCAGTCCCAGCAGATCGATGATCGTCTTCGGGATGGACGCGTGCGAGTGCCATTCCGGGTCGATCGCCTGCACTACGCGGCCGCCGAACATCAGCAGGGGGATGCGGGAGCCGCCGATGATCTGGAAACCGTCCGGGTGCAGCGCGTCCGGAGCGGTCTCGATGTCCGGCGTGGGCACCGAGTCCGCGTAGCCTCCCCAGTCGTCCCAGGTGAGGATGAAAACGGTGTCCTCCCAGCCGCCGCCGTCGATGACCGCCTGCACCCGCTGCCACACCAGGTCCTGACCTTTGGTGATGTAGTCGGGCGCGCTGACCGCAGGGGGATGCTCGTCATATCCCGACGGCGACCAGACGTAGCAGACCTGGGGGAGCGTCCCCGCCTTCGCCATCGGGATGAACTCGTTCGGCCGCAGCACATTCTCGTTGCCCGGCGCTTGCGTCAGCGAGGTGTAGAACTTGGTCGGGTAGCCGCTCTGGTCGGGGAACGCCGCCCACGAGACCTTCGCCGACTCGGCCAGGCTGAAGATCGACGGCAGGTTCCAGACCGGGTGCGGCCCGACGAACGGCGGGTTCTTCAGCGTCGGCATCTGGCCGCCGATCGCCAGCATGTGACCCGGCGTCGAGTTGGACCCCGAACCGAAGTGGTGGTCGCTGAACACGAACTGCTTCGCCAGCCAGCTGTAGAAGGGGATGACGGTGTCGTTGTCGACCTGGGCGACCTCGGCCGGGTAGTCGCCGAGCGCGTAGTGCACCCAGGCGTTGCGGTCGTGCGGCTGGTCGAAGTTCGGCGGGGCGGAGAGGAGCTTGCCGGAGTTCTTCACCGCCGCTCCCCACGACGCCATGGTCGGGAAGTAGAAGTCGGTGGTCTTGTTCTCCTGGATGAACACGATCACCCGTTGTGTCGACGCCATTCGCATCCTCGCTTGTCCTCACCGTGCCCTGTCCGTAAGGCAAGCACGAGAGCGCGGGATGCGGCAGCCCCCGCTCGGTGAATTTCCGCGTGTTCGGTCAGGCGGCCACCGCATCCGGATGCCGACTCCGGCGCCGATGCAGCCGGTACTCCCGCACCGTGAGCACGACGATGAAGATGTCGAACGCGGTCAGGGCGGCCAGGCCCCAGGTGAAGTGGACGACCAGTTCGTAGCTCTGGTAGCCGATGAAGGCGACCAGGAACCCGATCAGCCACGGGTAGGCCCACAGCTTGTCACGCAGCACGGCGACCACCAGGATCACCTTCACGATCCCGTGCGCCAGCAGGTAGATGGCGCCGAACAGTGTCGTCGAGACGCTCAGACCGCCCGCGTAGTTCACCAGCGCGTTCGCGATCGGGTCGTGCGGGTCCTCGTGGAGTTCGTGGCGGGTGAGCGCCCGGGTGACCGCCTCGAGCTGGGCCGGGCTGACGACGAGCAGCGCGAAGCCGGCGACCAGTTCGACGGCTCCGTCGAGCCCTTTGAGGACCAGGCTGACGAAGAACGTCCGGTCCAGGAGGCTCCGGCGGTTCGCGCTCACGCCGAACACGGTACGCGCGAATCGGCGGGCTGATCGTTGTGCATTTCTTTAGCTACAGCTAAACTTTGGCCATGTCTAATCTCATCCAGGCGACTCGGCAGGAGTTGGGTATCTCCGGTGCCGAACTCGCGCGACGTCTCGGTGTCACCCCTGGGGCGGTATCGCAACTGGAGAGATCGGAACGGGAGGGGACGATCCGAGTCGAATCTCTCGAGCGTGCTCTCGCCGGGATGGGAAGCAAGCTCGGCTATTCGGTGATCCAGGAAGGGCCACTCGCGCGATACAGTGCCGAGGCCGTGACCGACGAGATCAACGCTGCACTCGACTCCGGCAGCGAGGCTTACGCGTTCCGCGTTCTTACGCGTGCCGCACAAGTCCTCCGGGAGCGCGGCGACGAGTTCGGCGAACGCGAGCTGTCCCGTTCGTCGGTGATCAGAGATCGAAAGTGGGAGACGCTGTTCGCGGCCGTATACGGGCAGGCCATTCCCCGCAAAGACAAGCCGTCGTGGGCGGTACCGCGGAAGCTTCCACGCCCCTGGTTCGTCTCCCAGTTCGAGCCGCTCCGAGAGCGGGCGAAGACGACGACGCCTCGTGAGTTGAGAGATCTCAACATCTTCATCGATGAGCGATCGCTGGCGCGCGTGTGAGCCGGCGTCCGCGGCAACGCGCGTGGAGCCTCCTGGCTGCAGGTCGACCCGCCGTCACCTGATGTGGACGACTTTCAGGTCATCGTCGCATCGGCGTAGCAGCTCATAGCGATGAAGCTGGCGGCCGCTCGGGAGCAGGATCTTCACGACCTGCGTGTCCTCGCTCGGCACGCCGGGATCACGGATCCGCAACGACTCGTGGACATTGCGTACGAGGTCTATGGCGAAGACTCGGTCGAGCTCCCGGATTCGCGGGCGTCGTACCTCTGGCTTGCGGAAGCCGTGCTCGCTGCCCGATGACGGGCGGTTTGGCCAAGCGGACGGCGGCGCTGGCCGTATCCCGCAGCCGACTAGAGTTGGAGGGTTCTCTGACGACCCACGAAGAAGGAGTGGACAGGTGGCCGACGGCTTCGAGCTCTTCACCGACCGTTCCGTTGTCGCGATGCGCGTCAACGGCGAGCTGAAGGACCTCGCGACGACCGTCACGACCACGGACACCGTGGAACCGGTCACCATCGACTCGCCGGACGGCCTCAGCATCCTGCGCCACTCCACCGCTCACGTGCTCGCACAGGCCGTACAGGCCGTGAACCCGGAGGCGAAGCTGGGCATCGGGCCGCCCATCACCGACGGCTTCTACTACGACTTCGACGTGCTCGACTCGTTCACCCTGGAGGACCTGAAGGCACTCGAGAAGGAGATGTCGCGCATCCAGCGGGCGGGCCAGCGGTTCGTCCGCCGCGTCGTCACCGACGAGGAGGCACGCGCCGAGCTCGCCGGCGAGCCCTACAAACTGGAGCTGATCGGCCTGAAGGGCGGCGCCCAGCACGGCGACACCGCCGCGTTCGACGAGAGCGAGAGCGTCGAGGTCGGCTCCGGCGAGCTGACCATCTACGACAACGTCGATCCGAAGTCCGGAGAGACCGTGTGGAAGGACCTCTGCCGGGGTCCGCACCTGCCGAACACCCGCATGATCGGCAACGGCTGGGCCCTCACCCGCGTCGCCGCCGCCTACTGGCGCGGCAACGAGAAGAACAAGCAGCTGCAGCGCATCTACGGGACGGCGTGGCCCAGTAAAGAGGAGCTGCGCGCGTACCAGACGCGCATGGAGGAGGCCGCCAAGCGCGACCACCGCAAGCTCGGCGCCGAAATGGACCTCTTCTCCTTCCCCGACGAGATCGGCTCGGGCCTGGCGGTGTTCCACCCCAAGGGCGGGATCATCCGCAACGAGATCGAGAACTACATGCGCGAGCGTCTGATCGCGAACGACTACGAACTCGTGAACACGCCGCACATCACCAAGGCGCACCTGTACGAGATCAGTCAGCACCTCAACTGGTACAAGGACGGCATGTTCCCGCCCATGCACTTGGACGAGGAGCGTGACGCCGACGGCAACATCACCCGCCAGGGGCAGGACTACTACCTCAAGCCGATGAACTGCCCGATGCACAACCTGATCTTCCGGGCACGCGGCCGCAGCTACCGCGAGCTGCCGCTGCGCCTGGCCGAGTTCGGGACGGTGTACCGCTACGAGAAGTCGGGCACGCTGGCCGGTCTGACCCGAGTCCGCGGTCTGACCCAGGACGACGCGCACATCTACGTCACCGACGAGCAGATCAAGGACGAGGTGGCGCGCCAGCTCGAGTTCGTGCTGGAGACGCTGCGCGGCTACGGCCTCACCGACTTCTACCTCGAACTGTCGACGAAGGACCCGGACAAGTACGTCGGAAGCGACGAGAGCTGGGAGACCGCGACCGAGACCCTGCGCGAGGTCGCGATCGAGTCCGGCCTGGAGCTCGTGGACGACCCGGGCGGGGCCGCCTTCTACGGCCCGAAGATCTCGGTGCAGGCACGCGACGCGATCGGCCGCACCTGGCAGCTCTCCACCGTCCAGCTCGACTTCAACCAGCCGGAGCTGTTCGAGCTGGAGTACAACGCCGCCGACGGCACGCGCAAGCAGCCGGCGATGATCCACCGGGCACTGCTCGGCTCCATCGAACGGTTCTTCGCAATCCTGCTGGAGCACTACGCGGGAGCGTTCCCGGTCTGGCTGTCTCCGGTCCAGGTGGTAGGCATCCCGGTGGCCGACCAGTACGCGCCGTTCCTCGACGACGTGATCTCGCGTCTTCGCGCCCGCGGCGTGCGCGCCGAGGTCGACCACTCGGACGACCGGATGCAGAAGAAGATCCGCACGCACACCAAGGCCAAGGTGCCCTTCCAGCTGATCGTCGGCGAGGAGGACGCGTCGGCGGGAACGGTGAGCTTCCGCTTCCGCGACGGTACCCAGCGCAACGGCGTGACCGTGGACGAGGCGATCGAGCGGATCGTCGAGAGCATTCGCAGCCACGAGCTGGTCGACACGGCATGGCACGACTGAACCTCGACTCGTACGGGGGCGGGTCGCAGGACGGCGCGTCGCAGGACGGCGCGTCGCAGGACGGCGTCCGCATCGACGACCCGTCGTACCTGGTCGGTGTGCCCGACGAGTTCCAGCGACTGTGGACTCCGCACCGGATGGTGTACATCCAGAACGGTCAGCAGCCCGGGAAAGACGACTGCCCGTTCTGCGTCGCACCGACGATGAGCGACGAGGATGCCCTGATCGTTGCTCGCGGGACGCACGCGTACGCGCTGCTCAACCTGTTCCCGTACAACAGCGGTCACCTGCTGGTCTGCCCGTACCGCCACATCGCCCTGTACGACGAGGCGACGCCGGAGGAGGTGGCCGAGATCGGCAGCCTCACCCAGACCGCGATGCGCGTCATCCGCGAGGTCTCGAAGAACGACGGGTTCAACCTCGGCATGAACCAGGGCGTCATCGCAGGGGCAGGCATCGCCGCGCACCTGCACCAGCACGTCGTGCCGCGGTGGGCTCAGGATGCGAACTTCCTGCCGATCATCGCCAAGACGAAGGCGCTGCCCCAGCTGCTCGGCGAGGTCCGTGCCGCCATCGCCGAAGCCTGGCCGACTCCGTAATGATCGCTTCCTCGGTTAATCCGGGGACACGCCGACCGATCGCGGATTAAGCGAGGACGCGTTGGTGGGGGCGCGGAGGGAGTGCGGGGTCAGCGGAGCTGGCGGACGGGGAACTGCTCGCGGGGGTGCGCGTACGACTCCTGCGACTCGACGAGCTGCAGCTCGCGTTCGCCCGATTCGAGCGTGCGGGTGAGCAGGTCGAAGACGCTGGAGACGGTCTTCCGGAGCGCGAGCTCCGCGTCGCCGGTGCGGACGTAGTGCGCGGTGAACAGCGCGGCCGTGACGTCTCCCGAGCCGTTCGCCTTCATCGGCAGCCGAGGAGTCTGCACGATCCAGGCGCCGGCGTCGTCGACGGCCAGCATCTCGATCGTGTCGTCGGGGGCGTCGGGACGCTCGACACTGGTCACGAGGACGGTGCTCGGCCCCATCGCGCGGGCCGCATCCACCGACTCCAAGGTCGACTCGAGAGTGTCGGGGGAGGTGTCGGTCAGGAAGCCGAGCTCGAACTGGTTCGGCGTGATGATGTCGGCGACCGGGACTACGCGCTCACGCAGCAGCACCGGGATCGCCGGCGCGACGAAGCAGCCGGACTTCGCGTTGCCCATCACCGGGTCGCAGGCGTACACGGCGTGCGGGTTGGCGGCCTTCACGCGCGCGACGGCGTCGATGATGACGTCACCGATACCCTCGCCGCCCTGGTAGCCGGAGAGGACCGCATCCACCTGGCCGAGCACGCCGCGCTCCTCGATGCCGGTGATCACGTCACGGACGTCGTCGGGGGAGATCAGCGGACCGCGCCAGGCGCCGTAGCCGGTGTGGTTGGAGAAGTTCACCGTGTAGACCGGGAGCACCTCGACGCCGATGCGCTGGAGCGGGAAGACGGCGGCGGAGTTGCCGACGTGACCGTAAGCGACCGCGGACTGGATCGAGAGGATCTTCATCCTTCGATCCTCTCATCCTGGCCCACGCTCACTTCACGGCGTCGGCCAGATCGTCGAGGAGCCGCTCGGTCTCGTCCTCGGTCAGGTCGTGGACCGTCAGCCGCAGGTGGTGCGACGGGGCGGGATGCTCGCCCAGCAGGAACTCGTCGCCGGTGCGGGCCAGCCAGCCGCGTCGCATCAGACGGTCGGCGACGACCCGTGCCTCGACGGGGAGGTCGACCCACAGGTTGAGCCCGTCGCCAGCCTCCGTCGGGAGCCCGCGCTCGGTCAGCCGGGCCGCGAAGGCAGCGTTGCGTTCGGCATAGTGACGGCCGGCGGCGGCCACCTCGCTCAGCGCCGACTCGTCCGTGAGCTGCGCCAGCACGAGGCGCTGCAGGATGTGGCTCACCCAGGTGGTCCCCGGGCTGAGCCGGAAGGAGAGCCGCTCGGCCGTCTCCGGGTCGGTCGCCGCGACGGCGAGGCACATGTCCGGGCCGAGCGACTTGGACACCGACCGCACGAGCGCGTAGCGGCGGTGGTCCGGGCCGATCAGCGTCTCGTACGGGCGCTGCGAGAGCATCGAGAAGTGGTCGTCCTCGATGACGAGCACGTAGGGATGGTCGGCCAGCACCGCGCGCAGGGCCGCGGCGCGGGCAGGCGAGAGGGTGGCCCCGGTCGGGTTCTGGGCACGGGGCGTGCAGATGATCGCGCGGACGCCCGCGTCCAGCGCAGCGCGCAGGCCGTCGACGGTCATGCCCTCGGCATCCACCGGTACCGGGATGGCGCGGTAGCCGCCCAGCCGGACGGTGTGGATGCTTGCCAGGAAGCACGGGTCCTCGAGCGCGACCGCGTCGTCGCGGAGCAGCGCCTGCGCGAGCAGCCGCTCGACCGCGTCCACCGCTCCGTTCGTGACGGTGATCCGGATGGGACGGTCCGGGAGGGCGTCGCCGACCCAGGCGAGCGCGCGCTCTTCCAGGGCCGGGTCGATCACGGGCTCGCCGTAGAGCACGGGCCGCCCGACCGCTCGGGCCAGTGCGGATGTCAGGTCGGGGATGCGGCCGGGGTCCGGGTTGCCGGTGCCGATGTCGCGCAGCACGCTGTCGGGGGCGTAGCCCTCCTGAGCGACAGCCGCGACGCCGGCGACGACGGTGCCCGCGCGACCGCGGGCCGTGACCACGCCGGCCTGGGCGAGGAGTCGGTAGGCGGCGACCGCCGTGTTGCGGTTCACCCCGAGCTGGGCGGCGAGTTCGCGGACCGGGGGGAGGGGGTCGCCGGTGCGGAGTGCTCCGCGCTCGTGCAGCGCCCGCACGCTCGCCGCGATCTCGGACGCTGTCGCGCCAGTGATGATCTGCTGGTCCATGTCCCTCCCGACGCCTGCGAGTCTAACCACAGGGGACGAGGATGCTATCGTTCGGCATAGGCCAAAACTATTTTTGTACCGCACGAGTATGCACGAGAGGGCGACCATGACTGACAGCGAACAGGGCACCGCAATCGGATCGAGCCGGGTCAAGCGCGGCCTCGCCGAAATGCTGAAGGGCGGCGTCATCATGGACGTCGTCACGCCGCAGCAAGCGCGCATCGCCGAAGACGCCGGAGCCGTCGCCGTGATGGCGCTGGAGCGCGTTCCGGCCGACATCCGGTCACAGGGCGGCGTCGCGCGGATGAGCGACCCCGACCTCATCGAGGCGATCATCGCCGAGGTCTCGATCCCGGTCATGGCGAAGGCCCGCATCGGCCACTTCGTCGAGGCGCAGGTGCTGCAGGCTCTCGACGTCGACTACATCGACGAGTCGGAGGTGCTGTCGCCCGCCGACTACGTCAACCACATCGACAAGTGGAACTTCACCGTCCCGTTCGTCTGCGGCGCCACCAACCTCGGTGAGGCGCTCCGCCGCATCAACGAGGGCGCGGCGATGATCCGTTCCAAGGGCGAGGCGGGCACCGGCGACGTGTCGGAGGCGACTAAGCACATCCGCAAGATCACCTCGGAGATCAAGGCGCTGAGTTCGATGACCAAGGACGAGCTGTACGTCGCGGCCAAGGAGCTGCAGGCGCCGTACGAACTGGTCCGCGAGATCGCCGACACCGGCAAGCTCCCCGTCGTGCTGTTCACCGCGGGCGGCGTGGCCACCCCGGCCGACGCCGCGATGATGATGCAGCTGGGCGCGGACGGCGTCTTCGTCGGCTCCGGCATCTTCAAGTCGGGCAACCCGGAGCAGCGCGCGGCCGCGATCGTCAAGGCGACCACGTTCTACGACGACCCGTCGGTCATCGCGGAGGTGTCGCGCGGCCTCGGCGAGGCCATGGTCGGCATCAACGTGTCCGACCTCCCGGCGCCGCACCGCCTGGCCGAGCGTGGCTGGTAACGGACCGAAAGTCGGCGTCCTCGCCCTGCAGGGAGACTTCCGCGAGCACCTCGCGGTCCTCCGCGGGCTGGGCGCCGACGCCGTTCCGGTGCGCAGGGCCGCCGAGCTCGACGAGATCGGCGGCCTGGTCATCCCGGGCGGCGAGTCGAGCGTCATGGACAAGCTGTCCCGCGCGTTCGGGCTGGCCGAGCCGCTGCGCGCTGCGATCTCCGACGGCCTGCCCGTCTACGGGACCTGCGCCGGCCTGATCATGCTCGCCGACCGCGTCCTGGACGGGATCGCCGGTCAGCAGACCCTCGGCGGTCTGGATGTGGCGGTGCGGCGCAATGCGTTCGGCTCGCAGGTGGACTCCTTCGAGACCGACCTGGACATTCCGGCCGTCGGCGAGCAGCCGATGCACGCGGTATTCATCCGTGCGCCCATCGTCGAGAGCGTCGGTGAGAACGCGACGGCGCTTGCGCAGGTCGCCGACGGCCGCGTGGTCGCGGTCGAGCAGGGCAACCTCCTGGGCACGTCGTTCCACCCGGAGATCACCGGCGACACGCGATTCCACGAGTACTTCCTCCAGAAGGTGGCCGACGCGCAGAGGGTCGGGGACGACGCTCGCGTACAATGGACGAGTTTTCAGGCGTAAGACGAGGGAGCACCAGTGTCCGGGCATTCCAAGTGGGCGACGACCAAGCACAAGAAGGCGGTGATCGACTCCCGCCGCGCGAAGTCCTTCGCCAAGCTCATCAAGAACATCGAGGTCGCGGCGAAGACCGGCGGCGCCGACATGTCCGGCAACCCGACGCTCGTCGACGCGGTGCAGAAGGCCAAGAAGACCTCCGTCCCGAATGACAACATCGACCGGGCCATCAAGCGCGGCGCGGGGCTCAGCGGCGAGTCGATCGACTACACGACGATCATGTACGAGGGCTACGGCCCCGGCGGAGTCGCCCTGCTGATCGAGTGCCTCACCGAGAACAAGAACCGCGCGGCCGCCGAGGTCCGCACCGCGATGACCCGCAACGGCGGCACCATGGCCGACCCGGGCAGCGTTGCCTACAACTTCCACCGCAAGGGCGTCATCGTTGTTCCGCACGCCGACGGGGTGGATGAGGACACCGTCCTCGCCGCCGTGCTCGACGCCGGCGCCGAAGACGTCACGGACCGCGGTGAGAGCTTCGAGGTGGTGACCGAGGCGTCCGACCTGGTCGCCGCGCGCACCGCGCTGCAGGAGGCCGGGATCGACTACGACTCGGCCGACGCCGAGTTCGTCGCAACGGTCAACGTCGACGCCGATGCCGAGGTCGCCCGCAAGGTGTTCCGCCTGATCGACGCGCTCGAAGACTCGGACGACGTGCAGAACGTCTACACCAACCTCGATATCAGCCCCGAGGTGCAGGCGCAGCTCGACGACGACGAGTAGGTCGCGACCGTGACGATCCGGGTGCTCGGCATCGACCCGGGTCTGACGCGCTGCGGCGTCGGGATCGTGGATGTGCGTCCCGACCGCCGGGCGACACTCGTCGAGGTCACCGTCATCCGGACGCCTCCGGGCATGCCGCTCGAGGAGCGCCTCCTCGCCGTCGGGAACGGGATCGAGGAGCTGCTGGAACGGCACCGGCCCGCAGCAGTGGCGATCGAGCGCGTCTTCGCGCAGCACAACCTCCGCACGGTGATGGGCACCGCGCAGGTGAGCGGAGTCGCGCTCCACGCCGCCGCCAAGCGTGGCCTGCCGGTCGGCTTGCACACGCCGAGCGAGGTGAAAGCCGCCGTCACGGGCTACGGCTCGGCCGACAAGAAGCAGGTGCAGGCGATGGTGGCCCGCATCCTCGGGCTCGCCGAGGCGCCGAAGCCCGCGGATGCGGCGGACGCTCTCGCGATCGCGATCTGCCACGCCTGGCGGGGCGGCCCCGTCGCGCCGGACGCAGGCGGGGCGGGCACGGCGCTCACCCCTGCGCAGTCGGCGTGGCGCGCCGCAGAGCGCTCCGGCCGGGCGTCGGCGGCTCCCCGTAGGCTGGCACGGTGATCTCCTCCCTCCGCGGTACCGTGCTCTCGGCGAGCGGCGGCACCGCTGTCATCGAGGTGGGCGGCGTTGGCTTCGCCGTGCAGCTCACCCCGGACCACGTGCTGTCTCTCCGCGTCGGGGAGGAGGCGTTCGTCCACACTTCCCTGATCGTCCGCGAGGACGCGCTGCAGCTGTTCGGGTTCTTCGACCGCGAGCAGCTGGAAGTGTTCGATCTTCTGACCGGCGTCTCCGGGGTCGGGCCGAAGTCGGCGATCGGTGTGCTGTCCGTGCTCTCGCCGGACGACATCGCGTCCGCGGTCGCGGCCGACGACGACGCACCGTTCCGTAAGGTGTCCGGAATCGGGCCGAAGACGGCCAAGCTCATCGTCGTCTCGCTCACGGGGAAGCTCGCCGCTGTGCGCCGCCCCACGCCGGTGGCGAAGGCCGCGGGGGCGCCGTCCTCGGTCTCTGACAGCGTTCTCGTCGCCCTCGTCGGGCTCGGCTGGCCGGAGCGGACGGCAGCGGAGACCATCGCCGACGTCGTCGCCGACACCGCTGAGAAGGAGCGCGACAGCGTTCAGACGTTGCTGCGGCTGACCCTCGCGCGCCTCGGTCCGGCGCAGCAGGTGGCGCGATGAGCGACGACCTGACCACTCCCGACGTCGAGTCGGAGTCGGAGCTCGCCTTCGAGGGAGCCCTCCGACCGCGCAGTCTCGCCGAGTTCGTGGGGCAGGCCAAGGTCCGCGGCCAGCTGCAGCTGCTGCTGACCGCGGCGAGGATGCAGGAGCGGACGGCGGACCACATCCTGCTCGCCGGTCCTCCCGGCCTGGGGAAGACGACGCTCGCGATGATCGTCGCCCACGAGAGCGGGCGGCCGCTCCGGCTCTCCAGCGGGCCGGCGATCCAGCACGCGGGCGACCTCGCCGCACTGCTGTCGTCGCTCACTCCCGGAGAAGTGCTGTTCATCGACGAGATCCACCGGATGGCGCGCTCCGCCGAAGAGATGCTCTACCTCGCGATGGAAGACTTCCGGATCGACATCATGGTCGGCAAGGGAGCCGGCGCCACGTCCATCCCGCTCGACCTGGCCCCCTTCACCCTGGTCGGGGCGACGACACGTTCCGGGCTGCTGCCCAATCCACTTCGCGACCGCTTCGGGTTCACCGCTCACCTCGAGTTCTACGACGAGGCCGAGTTGACCCAGGTGCTCACCCGAGCGGCGACCATGCTCGAGTTCGACGTCGACCGGGAGGCGCTGGCCGAGATCGCCGGTCGCTGCCGGGGCACTCCGCGCATCGCCAACCGCCTCCTGCGCCGCGTGCGCGACTACGCACTGGTGCACGGCGGCCGTGCCGATGTGGATGCGGTACGCGCCGCCCTGGAGCTGTACGACGTCGACGCATTGGGCCTCGACCGGCTCGACCGCGCGGTGCTGCACATCATCCTGGAGCGCTTCGACGGGGGACCGGTGGGGCTCAACACGCTGGCGGTGTCCGTCGGAGAAGAAGCGGAGACGATCGAGTCGGTCGTCGAGCCGTTCCTCGTGCGCATCGGGCTGCTGACCAGGACCCCGCGCGGGCGCATGGCGACGGCTGCGGCGTGGCGCCACTTGGGGATCCCCAGCCGCAAGGTGGCTTCCTCCCAGCCTCCGACCCTCGTGGATGACATATAATCCAACCTGGCCGTTCGGCCAACCTCTTGCCCCCATTGAAAGGCTCGGCAAATCTCCATGGATCCGTTGACCATCGTGATGGTCGTCATTTTGGCGGCCCTCGTCTTCTTCATGTTCCGGAACAGCCGCAAGCGGCGCCGTGAGCAGGATGAGACCAAATCGAAGATGGTGCCGGGCGCCGAGGTGATGACCAACTTCGGCCTCTACGGCACACTCGTGTCTGTCGACGAGAACGACAACACCGCGCTCATCGAGACCAGCCCCGGCCACGTCGTCAAGGTGCACCGTCAGGTCCTCGCCCGCGTGGTCGAGCCCACGGTCGCCGAGCCCGCCACCGAGACCGACGACGAAGTCGCCGACGCCCCGGGCGTCGAGCTCAACCAGGACCACGCGATCTCCTCGGACTCCGACGCCGCTCAGCCCGAATACGGTGAGCGCCTCGACGAGTCCAAGAAGCGCGGCTCGCAGAGCGACGACTGACACATTCCCTGGGCTCCGGCGCCCGAGAGGCGCCGGAGCACTCGTAGAAAGCTGAGTACCTAGGTGGCAAAGTCGACCCCGGTCAAAAAAGCCTGGCGTTCGCTGACGTGGCTCGGCGTCCTGGTAGTGGTGCTGCTCGGCACCCTCACCGCGGGCGTCCTGTTCTCCAACGCGACGTGGCTGCCCAAGCTCGCCCTCGACCTCGAGGGCGGCACCCAGATCATCCTCTCGCCTCAGGTGCAGAACGGTCAGTCGGTGCAGCAGGAGCAGCTCGACCAGGCGGTGTCGATCATCCGTCAGCGCATCGACGCGTCCGGCGTGTCCGAGGCGCAGATCTCCACCGAGGGCTCGCGCAACATCGTCGTCTCGCTGCCGGGCAAGCCCGACCAGGCGACGCTCGACCGCGTCAAGTCGAGCGCTCGGCTCGACTTCCGCCCGGTGCTCGTCGCCGGCGGCCCGACGAACGAGGTCGTGGGTGCGGACGGCAAGTCCACTCCCGCGCCGACCCCGGCACCCGGCCTGGAGTCGACGCCGTCCACGAAGCCGACGAACGGCAGCGACCTCGCCTGGGTGACGCCGCAACTGCAGGCGGAGTTCAACGCCTACGACTGCAAGGCGAACGCGAACAAGACCTCGAGTTCGGCTCCGACCGACAAGCCGCTCATCACCTGCGACGACCAGAACCAGGTCAAGTACCTGCTCGGTCCGGTCGAGGTGAAGGGTCAGGACATCAAGGATGCCAGCGCGGGACTCGTCCAGAGTTCGCAGGGCGTCACCACCGGTCAGTGGGCCGTGAACATCGTCTTCAACGACGCAGGCACCAAGTCCTTCTCCGACGTCACGACGCGCCTCGTCGCCCTGCAGGGCTCACAGAACCAGTTCGCCATCGTGCTCGACGGCAAGGTCATCTCGGCCCCGACGACGCAGGCTGCGATCACCGACGGCAAGCCGCAGATCACCGGTAACTTCACCGAGACCACGTCCAAGGCGCTGGCCGACCAGCTCAAGTTCGGCGCGCTGCCGTTCAGCTTCAAGGTGCAGAGCCAGGACACCATCTCGGCGACGCTCGGAACCGCTCAGCTCCTGAGCGGTCTGATCGCGGGTCTCATCGGCCTGATCCTGGTGGCCATCTACACGTTCTTCCAGTACAGACTGCTCGGCCTGGTCACGATGTTCTCGCTCGTCGTCGCGGGCGTCCTCACCTGGCTGACGATCTCGCTGCTGTCGTGGCACTACGACTACCGGCTCTCGCTGGCGGGCGTCGCCGGCCTGATCGTCGCGATCGGCTTCACAGCCGACTCGTTCATCGTCTACTTCGAGCGAATACGAGACGAACTGCGCGACGGACGCGGACTCGAATCCGCGGTCGAAGCCGGATGGAACCGGGCACGCCGGACCATCTACGCGTCGAAGGCGACCAACCTCCTCGCCGCAGTGGTGCTGTACGTGCTCGCGGCCGCCAACGTCCGCGGGTTCGCGTTCACCCTGGGTCTCACGACCATCATCGACGTCATCGTCGTGCTGCTCTTCACGCACCCGACTCTGCAGCTGCTCGCCCGCACCCGGTTCTTCAGCTCCGGGCACCCGCTGTCCGGTCTCGACCCGCAGGCGCTGGGCGCCGTGTATCGCGGTGCGGCGAAGTTCCGGGCTCCGACGGTCCCCGTCGGCGCCGGTACGGCCGCCCGCAGCAGCAAGGAGGCGGCACGCCGCCAGACGATCGCCGAGCGCAAGGCGGCCGAGCTCGCCGGGGCCTCGGCGTCCTCGGATCGCTCCACCGACGGGAAGGACTCCTGATGGCCAACCGTCTCGTGAAATTCGGTAACGACCTCTACACCGGGGCGCGCTCGATCGACTTCGTCGGCCGACGGAAGATCTGGTACTCCATCGCCGCCGTCATGGTGGTGCTCTCGATCCTGGTCCCGGTGATCAGGGGCGGGTTCAACTTCTCCATCGAGTTCCGCGGCGGCTCGCAGTTCCAGGTCAGCGACGTGTCGAGCACCGACACGACCAAGGCTCAGGCAGCGGTCACCAGTGTGGTGCCGGGCGCTGTCTCCCACGTGAGCGTGGTCGGCAACAACGCGGTGCGGGTGCAGACCGACCAGCTGTCCGAGTCGCAGACCCACGACGTCTCGGATGCGCTGGCGAGCGCGTACGGCGTCGACCCGTCGGAGGTCTCCGCGACGTTCATCGGACCGTCGTGGGGTGCGGATGTGACCCAGCAGTCCATCCAGGGCCTGGTGGTGTTCCTCCTGCTGGCGTTCATCGCGATGGCGCTGTACTTCCGTACCTGGAAGATGTCGGCGGCGGCGATCGTCTCGCTGTTCCACGACCTCATCATCACGGCGGGCGTGTATGCGCTCGTCGGATTCGAGGTGTCGCCTGCGACCATGATCGGCTTCCTGACCATCCTCGGCTACTCGCTCTACGACACGGTCGTGGTCTTCGACAAGATCCGCGAGAACACCAAGGAAGAGCTGGAGCTCACCCGCAGGACCTTCGCTGAATCGGTGAACCTGGCGGTCAACCAGACCCTGGTCCGGTCGATCAACACGGCGGTCGTTGCTGTGCTGCCTGTCGCGTCCATCCTCTTCATCGGTGCCTACGCTCTCGGTGCGGCGACGCTGCGCGACATCTCGCTCGCGCTGCTGATCGGCATCATCGTCGGCACGTATTCGACGATCTTCCTTGCGGCCCCGATGTACTCGCAGTTCCGCGAGAAGGAACCGGCGATCCGCAAGCACGACCAGAAGGTGCGCTCCATCCGACCGAAGGCCGTCATCAAGACCGACGCCGTCACCACGGCCGCGGAGTAGCCCGGCCGGATGACAGACTCCGCCGCTTCCACAGGCTTCCTCGCCGTCGACGAGGTATCTGCTGCGCAGGCGCGCGAGCTGACCGACGCCGGCTCGGCGTGGCTGCTGGACGTCCGCGAGGGCTACGAGTGGGAGGCCGGGCACGCTCCGGACGCGCACCACATCCCGCTCGCGGAACTGGGGGCACGTCAGCACGAACTGCCGGAGGACCGGCAGATCCTCGTCGTCTGCCGCGGCGGTGGCCGGTCACGAATGGTGACGGACGCACTCAACGAAGCGAACTACCCGGCCGCCAACGTCGCGGGCGGGATGTTCGCCTGGCACGCGCTCGGAGCATCGGTCGAGCGCGACGACGGTACGCCAGGAGCGATCGTCTAGGTCTGACGGCGTTCACCGTGAAAGAACGGTGACCCGGAACGGCCATAATGGACGAAGGAGGCGCGCGAATGGTTGACACGACGACATCGCAGAGCGCATCCCTGCGCCGTCTCGTGCCGCGCATCTTCTCGCGGGCGCAGCCCTCCGGCGCGGTCGAGACCCTCATGCGCACGGTGCGGACGCACCACCCGAAGGCCGACCTGTCGCTGATCGAGCGCGCGTACACCGTCGCCGAGCAGGCCCACCGCGGCCAGAAGCGCCGCTCGGGCGAGCCGTACATCACGCATCCGGTCGCCGTGGCGCAGATCATCGCGGACCTCGGCATCGGGGCGAAGACGATCGCCGCGGCGCTGCTGCACGACACGGTGGAGGACACCGAGTACACGCTGGACGAGTTGCGCGACCAGTTCGGCGACGAGATCGCGATGCTCGTCGACGGTGTCACCAAGCTCGACAAGGTCAAGTACGGCGACAGTGCGCAAGCGGAGACCGTGCGCAAGATGATCGTCGCGATGTCGAAAGACATCCGCGTGCTCATCATCAAGCTCGCTGACCGCCTGCACAACGCTCGGACCTGGGGTTTCGTGCCGGCCGCGTCGGCCACACGCAAGGCGACAGAGACCCTCGAGATCTACGCGCCGCTGGCGCACCGCCTCGGCATCCAGGCGATCAAGTGGGAGCTGGAGGACCTCTCGTTCGCAGTCCTGTATCCGAAGCTGTACGCCGAGATCGAGAGCCTTGTGAAGCAGCGGACGCCGGAGCGCGAGCGTCTGGTGCAGCACGTCATCGATGCCATCAACGACGATCTGAAGTCCGCGAAGATCCGCGGCAAGGTCGTCGGCCGGCCGAAACAGTACTACTCGATCTACCAGAAGATGGTGGTGCGGGGCCGCGAGTTCGACGACATCTACGACCTCGTCGGCATCCGCGTGCTCGTGAACACTGTGCGCGACTGTTACGCCGTGCTCGGCCAGATCCACGCGCGCTGGACGCCGATGCCCGGCCGGTTCAAGGACTACATCGCGACGCCGAAGTTCAACCTGTACCAGTCGCTGCACACCACTGTGATCGGCCCGCAGGGTCGCCCCGTCGAGATCCAGATCCGTACGGAAGAGATGCACCAGCGGGCCGAGTTCGGTGTCGCTGCGCACTGGAAGTACAAGGAGCAGACGACCGGTAAGAGCGCGGGCGCACCCGGGCGGAATGACACCGACCTGGCCTGGCTCGCGCACATCTCGGACTGGCAGGCGGAGACCGCCGACCCGAGTGAGTTCCTCGACTCCCTGCGCTTCGAGATCGGCGCCAAAGAGGTCTACGTGTTCACGCCGAAGGGTCGCGTCATCGGCCTCCCGGCGGGGGCGACCCCGGTCGACTTCGCCTACGCCGTGCACACGGAGGTCGGCCACCGCACCATGGGCGCGAAGGTCAACGGGCGTCTCGTTCCGCTGGAGAGCAGCCTCAACACGGGCGATGTGGTGGAGATCTTCACCTCGAAGAACCCGGACTCCGGACCGAGCCAGGACTGGCTGAACTTCGTCAAGAGCCCCCGGGCGCGGAACAAGATCCGTCAGTGGTTCACGAAGGAGCGTCGCGACGAGGCGATCGAGCAGGGCAAGGACGCCATCGCTCGCGCGATGCGTAAGCAGAACCTGCCTCTGCAGAAGCTGATGACGCAGGATGCCCTCGTCGAGGTCGCCTCCTCGCTCAAGTACCCGGACGTCTCGGCGCTCTATGCGGCCATCGGTGAGGGCCACGTCTCCACGCAGTCGATGATCGAGAAGATCGTCGCGTCGCTGCAGACCGACGTCGAGTCGGACGGCGAGCTGGACATCCCGGTCAAGGGTCGACGCCAGCTGCGCAACAGCGACTCCGGCGTCCTCGTTCGCGGAGCCCCGGACATCCTGGTCAAGCTGGCCAAGTGCTGCACTCCCGTTCCCGGCGACCCGATCGTCGGCTTCATCACCCGCGGGCAAGGTGTCTCCGTGCACCAGGCGAACTGCCACAACGTGCAGTCGCTTCTGCAGGAGCCCGAACGGATGATCGAGGTGGAGTGGGCCCCGAGTTCGAAGAGCATCTTCCTCGTGCAGATCCAGGTGGAGGCGCTCGACCGCTCCGGCCTCCTCAGTGATGTGACGCGGGTGCTGTCCGAGCACCATGTGAACATCCTCTCCGCTACGGTCACGACCTCGAACGACCGGCTGGCCTTGAGTCGCTTCGTCTTCGAGATGGGCGACACCACCCACCTCGACCGCGTTCTCAACGCCGTGCGCCGCATCGACGGCGTCTACGACGTCTACCGCGTCAGCGGCGGCTGAGCCGGCGGCCGACCCGGCGGCTGACCCGGCGACGGCAGCGTGGCGCGGGCGACCGCGGGCACGCGACTGCGCGCCAGCGCGCATCCCATCCGGCGGCTCGCTCGTAGCCGCTGGTCGAACTCCGCCGGAGTGACGCCGGCCAGGGCGAGCAGATGCCGCACCTCCAGCGCGTTGGCAGAGTCGAACCGGCCGGGCATGCTGGCGAGGTCGACGGCGGTTCGGAGGGGTGTCGTCACCCGTGTCGGGCCCAGGAGGACCGCCTCCTCCGGTTTCAGAATGCGGTGACAGGCGTCGACCATGGGGGAGGAGACACGACCTCGCCGGTTCGGCGGCACGCAGACCTGCGGAACGGGTGGCGGGGACGCTCGGGTGCCGTGGATCCAGGCGGCCGAGCCGCGGTCAGCGACGGTCCACCCCGGCGCGGACAGGGCGAACGCGTGCGCGCGCAGCTCCGGACCGTCAGGTGTTTCCACCGTGGCGAAGGCGTCGCCCACCCGGTACAGGTGGCCGTCGAGGCAGAGGGCGAGCAGCTCCACCATGGGAAGCACGCTCGCATCGAGCAGAGGAGGCGATATCGAGGTCATGCCTCCAGCCTCGTCGGGCGCACCCGTCAAAGGTTCGGAGGAACCAAAACAGTGGAGAACTCGTCGGTCAGCCGGGTTGTGGACGGATCAGCCCGACAAAATGCCCGCGACGTCAGCCCAGCGCGTCGAGCCAGATCTTGCGGGCGTCCAGCGCCTCCTGCGCAGCCTTCACCTTGGAGCTGTCGCCGGTCGCCTGCGCGTCGGCAAGCTCCTGCTCGAGCTTGGCGATCGCCGCGTTGAGCTGACTGGCCAGTCCCTCCGAGCGCGCCTTCTTCTCCGGGTTGTTCTTCTCCCAGTGCTCCTCGTCGAGACGGCGGACCGCCGCTTCGATACGGCGGAGGCGGTCTTCGATCGGGCGGACCTGATCGCGTGGAACCTTGCCGATCTGGTCCCACCGCTCCTGGATGGAGAGCAGCTGGGCGCGGGCGGTCTCACGGTCGGTCGCTTTCAGCAGCGGCTCAGCCTTTTCGAGAAGGGCGAGCTTGAGCTGGAGGTTGTCGTCGTACTCGGCGCTGTCGCGCGCGTCCACCTCGGCTTTGGCCGAGTAGATCGCGTCGCCGGCGGCCTTGAAGCGCGCCCACAGGGCGTCGTCGTTCTTCTTGCCCGCCCGACCGGCGGCCTTCCACTGGTCGAGCAGTCGGCGGTACTCCGGCACACCGTCCGCGCCGAGGGGGATGAGCTTCTCGGCTTCCTCGATCAGCGCGTTCTTGCGGTTGCGCACGTCGCGGTGCTGCGTGTCGAGCTCGGCGAAGAACGCCTTGCGGTTGTGCTCGATGGTCGCACGCGCGGCACGGAACCGCTTCCACAGCTCGTTCGCCTCGTTCTTGGGCAGGCGCGGGCCGTCGTGCTGGTGCGCCTGCCAGCGGGCGAAGAGCTCGTCCAGGGCGGTGCTCGTCGTCTTCCACTGCGTGCGTGCGGGGTCCTGCGCGGCGAGGGCCTCCGCCTCGTCGACGATGGCGGTGCGCTCGGCGATCGCCGCCTCCACCGCGGCCTTGGCCTCGGCGGTCTGCTGCTCGGTCAGCTCTTCGACGGTGCCGCCCAGCGCATCCAGCCGTACTTGGAGCGAGGCGAGGTCGCCGACCGCGTTGGCGCCCTCGACGGACTTCCGCAGGTTCGCGACGGACTTGGCGATGTCGGCGGCCGGAGCGCCCCGACGGGCGCGCTGCTCGAGCAACCCGACCTGGCCGGCGAGGTCGGTGTACTTGCGCTCGAAGTATGCGAGCGCCTCCTCCGCCGTACCGTCGGGGTACTCGCCGACGACGCGTTCGCCGTCGCCCTCACGGACGTACACGGTCCCGGTGTCGTCGACCCGACCCCAGGGGTGCTGTTCAGAAGTAGCCAAGAGCCTCACCTTGCTGCTGCGCGATGCGGGCGGGATGCCGCCCCACGTTGGGTTTCAGCCTATTGCACGTGCCGGGATCACTGCAGGGTGAAGGTGTCGATGGTGGTCGGCACCGTGGGCTTCCCGTCGGTCGTGCCGCCCTGGACACCCTTGTCGGTGACCTGCGCCTTGAGCTGATCGAGGCCCGAGGTCACCTGCCCGATGACGGTGTAGCCGCCGGCCGGGTCCGCCGGGATGGTGGTGTCCTCGTAGACGATGAAGAACTGGCTGCCCTGGCTGCTGGCGTTGTTGCTCTGACGCGCCATGGCGATCGTGCCCGCCTTGTAGACGTTGTCCGTCGGTGCGTTCTCGATCGGGCCGTAGGAGTACCCGGGTCCGCCGGCGCCGGTGCCCTCCGGATCGCCGCACTGCAGCACGTAGAAGCCGCCGTTCGTGAGGCGGTGGCAGGTGAGCCCGTCGTAGAACTTCTTTTGGACGAGCGAGACGGTCGACGAGACCGCCTGCGGGGCGGCGGCGCCGTCGAGGGAGATTCCGAGCGGGATGCCGTTGATGGTCATCGTGCCGGTCCAGGTGCGGTCCTCGGCGAGCGTCTTGGACGGCACGGCGCCGGCCGACGGCGAGGCGGTGGGTGCGGCGGACGGCGACGCAGAGGAGGACGCCTTGGCCATTCCCGGTCCCGCCGAGAAGTAGAGGAGCTGGGTGCCGACCGCGAGAGCGACGATCACCACAGCCGCGATTCCGGCCACCCAGTTGTCACGCTTGCGGCGCTTGACCTTGTGCTCGTGGACGGTCTGGCGCGCCTGGTAGGCGCGGAGCCGTTCCCGCGCCTGTCGCGCTTCGCGGTCGTTCTGCTTCGGTGCCACGTCAAGTCCTCCGGCGGTCCGTACGGGGGATGTCCGCGAGGCCTCGCCCGCTGGATCATGGAGAACCCTATCCGGCCGACCTATGGAGGACCAACTCGCCGTCATCGGGCGCGCGCCTTCCCCGGGGGCAGTGTCGGTGGCGGCGACTACTCTTGACGAGTGGTCGATGTGCAACCTGGGCTCCGCACCGGAGCGACTCCTCTCGCGGTGCGCATGCGCCCGAAGTCGCTCGACGAGGTCGCCGGTCAGCGCCACCTCCTGAAGCCCGGCTCGCCGTTGGTGGCTCTCGCCTCCGACAAAGAGGGGCAGTCCGGCTCTGTCTCCGTCATCCTGTGGGGTCCGCCCGGCACGGGCAAGACCACGCTGGCGCAGGCGATCGCGCATTCCTCGGGTCGCCGCTTCGTCGAACTCTCCGCGGTGACCGCCGGCGTGAAGGATGTCCGGCTCGTGATGGACGAGGCCCTCTCGACCCGCGATCTCTACGGCGTCTCGACGGTCCTCTTCCTCGACGAGATCCACCGTTTCACCAAGGCGCAGCAGGATGCGCTGCTTCCGGGAGTCGAGAACGGCTGGGTCATCCTGGTGGCCGCGACCACCGAGAATCCGTCGTTCTCGGTCATCTCTCCGCTGCTCTCCCGGAGCCTGCTGCTGACGCTGGAGACACTGAGCGACGACGACCTCGGTGTCGTCATCGACCGCGCCGTGACCGACGAGCGCGGGCTGGGCGGCCAGTACACCCTCGAGCCGGAGGCGCGTGCCGCCATGATCCGCCTGGCGTCGGGGGACGCGCGACGTGCGCTCACGGCGCTGGAGGCAGCTTCCGTCACCGCCGCGTCCTCGACGCCGGCCACGTCCAAGAAGAAGCCGGTGATCACGGCGGAGCTCGTCGCTCAGGCCGTCGACCGCGCGCTGCTGCGCTACGACCGCAACGGCGACGAGCACTACGACGTGATCAGCGCGTTCATCAAGTCGGTCAGGGGCTCCGACGTGGACGCCTCCCTGCATTACCTCGCGCGCATGATCGAGGCGGGGGAGGACCCGCGCTTCATCGCACGGCGGATCATCGTTCTGGCGTCGGAAGACATCGGGATGGCCGACCCGCAGGCTCTGGTGATCGCGATCGCAGCCGCCGACGCTGTGCAGATGATCGGGATGCCGGAGGGGCGCATCCCGCTCGCGCAGGCTGTGGTGCACTTGGCGACGGCGCCCAAGTCGAACGCCTCCTATCTGGCGCTCGACGCCGCCATCGCCGACGTGCGGGCCGGGAAGATCGGCCGGGTGCCGAAGCACCTGCGCGACGCCCACTACTCCGGTGCGAAACGCCTCGGTCATGGCAAGGGCTACAAGTACCCGCACGACGACGCGCTGGGGGTGCTGGAACAGCAGTACCTGCCCGACGAGCTGAACGGCACGACCTACTACACGCCCACAGAGCACGGCAACGAACGCGACGTGTCCGCGCGGCTCGCCAAGCTGCGCCGGATCGTGCGCGGACGCTGACTGCGCTCTGCTATCATTGATCCGCCTACAACTGTGTCCGGGGTGCGGCTGCCACGTACACAGTTCGACGGGACTGGCCCTGTAGCCGGGCGTCCCTGGCGACAATCCCTCTCTCTGCGGGGCACGCGTCTATACCTGCATGTGCGCCCGCATCCACTACTTCAGAGAGAAATCGAAAGGAAACCGTGTCTTCACGTTCCCGCAGCAAGACCCGCGAGTCGCGGGCCCTGGGCATCCCGCTCACCCCGAAGGCGGCGCGCTACATGGAGAAGCGCCCCTACGCTCCGGGTGAGCACGGCCGCACCAAGCGCAAGGCCGACTCCGACTACGCGGTGCGTCTGCGCGAGAAGCAGCGTCTGCGCGCCCAGTACGGCATCCGCGAGAAGCAGATCAAGATCGCCTTCGAAGAGGCCCGCCGCACCAAGGGCCTGACCGGTGAGAACCTGGTCGAGCTCCTCGAGATGCGCCTCGACGCCCTCGTGCTCCGTGCCGGCTTCGCCCGCACCATCACGCAGGCCCGTCAGTTCGTCGTGCACCGCCACATCCTGGTAGACGGCCAGCTCGTCGACCGGCCCTCGTTCCGCGTCAAGCCGGGCCAGCTCATCCACGTCAAGGCCCGCTCGGAGGGCACCGAGCCCTTCCAGGTCGCGGCCGCCGGCGGTCACCTCGACGTCCTGCCGAAGACCCCTGGCTACCTCGAGGTCGAGATCGACAAGCTCCAGGCCCGCCTCGTGCGCCGCCCGAAGCGTGCCGAGGTCCCCGTGACCTGCGAGGTCCAGTTGGTCGTCGAGTACTACGCGGCCCGCTGAGGCACAGCGTCTTCACTCCCGGAACGGGGTCGCGGCATCACGCCGCGGCCCCGTTCCGCGTTCCCGCAGCCCGTTCGTACGGCTACGCTTGACCGGTATGCCCGTGGCGGAATGGAAGGAGCCCACATGTCCGGTGGAGACATCGCAGGGTTGATCGCGGCCCTCGTGTTCGCGGTCCTCGTCGGCTTCATCGCCATTCCGCTGATCAAACTGGGGCGGGTGCTCGACCAGACGCGCGCCGCGATCAAAGAGGCGAGCGACGGCATCACGCCGATCCTCGACGAGACGGCGACGACCCTGCAGGAGACGAACAAGCAGCTCGCCCGGGTCGACGTCATCACGAAGAACGTGGCGGATGTGACCGGCAACGTCTCCGCCCTGGTGGCCCTGTTCGCCGCCACGGTCGGCGGTCCGCTGATCAAGCTGGCCGGATTCAGTGCGGCCGTCCGCGCCGCCTTCACGGCCGCCGGCGGGTTCGCCTCCCGTGGTGCCTCGTCTTCCCGGAAGCGTCGCAGCGACTCCCACTAGACTTTGTTCTCGTGCGTCGCGCGCCCGCGCGCGGCGTCGTCCAGAGAGGGAGGATCAGCATGAAGAGTTTCCTGTGGCTGCTCATCGGTGTCGCCGTCGGCTTCGCCGTCGCCCACCAGGTCAACGAGACCAAAAAGGGTCGCGAATTCTTCAGCAGCATGGACCAGAAGGCACGCGATTTCGGCGAGGCCGTCTCGGACGGCTACCGCCAGCGCGAGGCCGAGATCCGTTCGGCCATCCAGGGCGACTGACGCCCCGTCCTCCCCATACTCCGACTTCGATCGACCGGAACCCATGCAGACCGCTGAAATCCACCGCCGCTGGCTCGACTTCTTCGCACAGCGCGGCCACACCGTCGTCCCCTCCGCTTCGCTGGTGAGCGACGACCCGTCGCTGCTGTTCACGGTGGCCGGAATGGTGCCGTTCGTGCCGTACCTGACGGGCGTGGTGCCGGCGCCGTTCCCGCGCGCGACGAGTGTGCAGAAGTGCATCCGCACGCTGGACATCGACGAGGTGGGTAAGACCCCCCGCCATGGGACGTTCTTCCAGATGGCGGGCAACTTCTCGTTCGGCGACTACTTCAAGGAGCAGGCCATCACGTTCGCGTGGGACCTGCTGACCACCTCGGAGGACGACGGCGGACTCGGCTTCGACCCGAAGGACCTGTGGGTCACGGTGTACGAGGAGGACGACGAGGCGCGCGAGATCTGGCAGCGTGTGTCGACCCTCCCGCCGGAGCGCATCCAGGACCTCGGCAAGGAGACCAACTACTGGTCCACCGGCCAGCCCGGACCCGCGGGCCCCTGCTCGGAGATCTTCTTCGACCGCGGTCCGGCGTACGGCATCGACGGCGGTCCGGCGACGGATGACGACCGCTACGTCGAGATCTGGAACCTGGTCTTCATGCAGTACCTCCGTGGCGAGGGCGACGGCAAGAAAGACTTCGAGATCCTCGGCGACCTGCCGAAGAAGAACATCGACACGGGTCTGGGGCTGGAGCGCGTCGCCTTCATCAAGCAGGGCGTCGACAACATGTACGAGATCGACCAGGTGCGTCCGGTGCTCGACCGTGCTGCCGCGCTCGCGCGCAAGCCGTACGGCAACGAGGCGCACGAAGACGACGTACGTCTCCGGGTGGTCGCGGACCACGTCCGCAGTGCCCTCATGCTGATGGCCGACGGCGTCACACCATCGAACGAGGGCCGCGGCTACGTGCTCCGGCGGCTGCTTCGTCGCACCGTGCGCGCGATGCGCCTGCTCGGGGTCGAGACGGCGACCTTCCCTGAGCTGTTCCCGGCTTCGCGCGACGCGATGAAGGCGGCGTACCCGGAGGTCGGCACCGAGTTCGACCGGATCTCCCAGCTGGCGTATGCGGAGGAGGAGACGTTCCTGCGCACCCTCGCGGCGGGGACGAGCATCCTCGACACCGCGGTCGTGACGACGCAGAAGGAGGGCCGGAAGCAGCTCGCGGGCGACACGGCCTTCCTGCTGCACGACACCTACGGCTTCCCGATCGACCTCACGCTCGAGATGGCGGAGGAGGCGGGACTCAGCGTCGACCGTTCCGCGTTCGACAAGCTGATGTCCGACCAGCGCTCCCGGGCCAAGGCGGACGCGAAGGCGAAGAAGACCGCGCTGGCCGACCTGTCGGTCTACAGCTCGTTCCGCTCGCTCGGTGAGACGGTTTTCACCGGCTACACGGAACTGGAGACGGAGTCGAGCGTGCTCGGCCTCATCGTCGACGGCCGCTCGGTCGACCGGGCGCACGAGGGCCAGGTCGCGGAGATCATCCTCGGCGCGACCGCACTCTACGCCGAGTCGGGCGGTCAGGATGCTGACGCCGGAACCATCGTTGGGCCGGGCTACGAGCTCGAGGTGCTCGACGTGCAGAAGCCCGTCAAGGGCCTGATCAGCCACAAGATCCTGGTCCGCAGCGGCGATGTCGGCGTCGGGGCGCCCGCGACCAGCATCGTGGACGCGGACTACCGTCGCGGGGCGCGACAGGCGCACTCCGGCACGCACATCATCCACGCGGCTCTGCGTCAGGTGCTCGGCTCGAACGCGCACCAGTCCGGTTCGTACAACAAGGCCGGCTACCTGCGCCTCGACTTCTCGTGGAACCAGGCGCTGTCGGCCGAGACGCGGAGCGAGATCGAGGAGATCTCGAACAGCGCCATCCGCCAGAACCTCGAGGTCACCACGCGCGAGCTGCCGCTCGCCGAGGCCAAGTCGCTGGGCGCCATGGCACTGTTCGGCGAGAAGTACGGCGACGTCGTGCGCGTCGTCGACATCGGCGGACCCTGGTCGCGCGAACTCTGCGCCGGCACGCACGTCGCGACGAGTGCGGAGATCGGGATGATCAACCTGGTCAGTGAGTCGTCGGTCGGTTCGACGAACCGCCGTGTCGAGTCGCTGGTCGGCTTGGAGGCGTTCAAGGACCTCGCGGTGGAGCGGACGATCGTGTCGCAGCTGTCGGGCTCGCTGAAGACGCCGCGCGAGCAACTGCCGGAGAAGATCGCCGACCTGATGGCGAACCTCAAGGCCGCTGAGAAGCGCATCCAGGCGTTCGAGGCCCGGGCCGTGCTCGACAAGGTCCCTGCGCTGGTGCAGTCCGCCAGCCGTCGCGGTTCTGTCATGGTCGTCGCCGAGGATGCGGGGGCGCTGAACACCGCGGACGACCTGCGACTGCTGGCGACGACGGTCCGGGAGCGGCTGGGCTCGGATGCTTCGGCCGTGGCCCTGGCGGCCCGCGCGGGCGGGAAGCCGGTCGTCATCGTCGCCACCAACCAGGCGGCGCGCGACGCCGGGGTCAACGCGGGCGCGCTCGCCAAGACTGCGGCCGGCATTCTCGGCGGCGGAGGCGGCGGCAAAGCCGACCTGGCGCAGGGCGGCGGCACGGACGCTGACGCGATTCCGGCGGCGTTGAGCGCGGTCGTGTCGGCGATCGGATAGCACCGGGTGCGCAACGGAGTGCGGGTCGGCGTCGACGTCGGGAAGGTGCGGATCGGCGTGAGCCGGTCCGACCTCCACGGGATGCTGGCCACCCCCGTCGAGACCGTCGCGCGCTCCAAAGATGCTGCGGATCGCCGGAGGATCGTCGAGATCGTCGGGGAACTCGGAGCCTTTGAGGTTATCGTCGGGCTGCCCCTCGCACTCTCGGGCGCGCACACCGCCTCTACGGCGGACGCGGTCGGTTTCGCCGAGGCGCTGGCCGCGGAGGCGGGCGTCCCCGTTCGACTCGTCGACGAACGTCTGTCGACCGTGTCGGCGACGAACGCGCTCCGCGCGTCGGGCAGGAACACGAAGAAGGCGCGTCCCGTGGTGGATCAGGTGGCGGCCACGATAATTTTGCAGCACGCCCTCGACGCGGAACGAGCCACAGGCCGTCCGCCGGGTGACACCGTCGAAACGAGCATTGGACAGTAGCTTGTCTCAGAACCCCCAGGAGCGGCCGGAGCCGCCCGCTTTCCCGGCCGTGAACCGGCCGCCGACGCCCGAGCAGGCGCCCGCGACGGACTCGGCCTCGGGAGCGGGGCGACCGCCGATGACGCGTCGCGAGGCCCGAGCCGCGCGCGAGGCGCAGCAGCAGGCCCAGCAGCAGCAGGCCCAGCAGCAGCAGGCGGAGCAGCAGCCGCAGTCGCCGATCTCGTCCCCGATACCGACGATGGAGTCGCCGTCCGACCGTGCTGCGCTGGCCGGGCTGGACTTCGATGCCGTCATCACCGGTCCGATCGCGCAGGTCGAAGAGCCGCAGCCGGTGGGTGCCGCCGTCCGTCACGGGGCCGAGGAGCAGTCGCCCTCGCACCACGACCATCCTGCGCGTACTGTGTTCGGAGTGCTCGAGGACACCGAAGACGACACCGCGCTGGACGGGCATCCGCTCATCTGGAGGCAGCAGAACTACGTATCGCACGACGAGCCGCCGAAGAAGCGCCGCTGGGTGAGGCGGCTCATCGTCACCGTCGTGATCCTCGGCATCCTGGGCGGCCTCGGGGGCGGCGCGTACGCCATCTTCCAACCGCAGATCGTCAAGGTGCAGAACGCGCTGTTCCCGCCGGCGAACGACTACAAGGGCAGCGGCAGTGGTGAGGTCATGTTCACCATCAAATCGGGCGACGACGGCTCTACGATCGCGAAGAACCTGGCGAAGTCCGGCGTTGTGAAGACCTACGACGCCTTCTATTCGCTGCTCCTGCGTCAGAAGCCGGAGGTCCAGTTCCAGCCCGGTGTGTTCAAGCTCGCCAAGCAGATGAGCGCGGCCGCCGCCCTGGCCTCCCTGGAGGACCCGGGCTCCCGGGTGCAGAACACGGCCGTCATCCCCGAGGGGACGGCTGAGAAGGACATCCTGCAGACGGTCGCCGACGACACGAAGATCCCGCTCGCCGACCTGCAGTCCGCCGCGGCGAACCCCGCGGCGTACGGGCTGCCGGCGGAAGCGAAGTCGCTCGAAGGCTTCCTCTTCCCGGCGACCTACACGTTCGCGCCGGGCACGACGGCGCAGCAGGCCATCAAGACGATGGTCGACCGGATGTACCAGTCGCTGGACGCGGCGGGCGTCGCTCCCGAGAACCGCTGGAACACGGTCGTGCTGGCGTCGGTCGTGCAGCGCGAGGCCGGCCTCAAGGACGACTACCCCAAGGTCGCCCGCGTGTTCCTGAACCGTCTCGCGCAGGGCTGGGACCTCCAGTCGGACGCGACAGTGGCGTACGGCACCGGCCACACCGACCGCGTGACGACGACGGACGCTGAGCGTGAGGACGCGAGCAACCCGTACAACACGTACGCGCACTCCGGCCTGCCGGTCGGTCCGATCTCCAACCCGGGCGACCTGGCGATCAACGCGGTACAGCATCCCGCCGACGGGAGCTGGATGTACTTCGTCACCTGGAACCTCCAGACCGGAGAGACGATCTTCTCCACCACCCAGGCCGAGCACGATGCCGCGGTGGAGAAGTGGCAGCAATGGATGAAGGACAACCCTGGCTTTGGATGACACGAATGACCGACCGCGCGACGAAGACCTGGCGGAGCCGGCCGTCCTCGAGGACGGCGATCTGACGGAAGCAACGGACGGCGGTGACGTGGCCGACGGCGAGCCGGCCGACGGTGAGCCGGCGGTCGAGGACGGGCTGCCGGAGGCGTCGGCTGAGGCAGCGATCGCGGAACTCGTCGAGGCGGAGCGCCAGGCCCAGGCCGAGGAGGCCGCTGTGGCCGAGGCGGAGGAGGCGGTCGAGCGGGAAGAGCGCGACGAACTGGACGAGGAGCCCGCGACCGCGCCCGCCCCCGCCCCAGCGCCGGCGAAGTCCGCAGCGAAGTCGCCCGCGAAACCGCGTAAGGCGAAGGCCGCCAGCCGTCGCCTCGCGGTGCTGGGCTCGCCGATCGGGCACTCCCGGTCGCCCCAGCTGCACCGCGCCGCCTACGACGCGCTCGGTCTGGACTGGTCGTACGACGCCGTGGATGTGACCGAAGACGGACTCCCGGACTTCATCGAGGGCCTGGGCCCGGAGTGGCGCGGCCTCTCCCTGACGATGCCCCTCAAGAAGGCGGTCCTCCCGCTGCTGGCGGAGACGGACCGCATCGCCGGCCAGACCGGCGGCGCGAACACCGTCCTGCTGGACGGAGAGGATCTCCGCGGGTTCAACACCGACGTTGCCGGCATCGTCCGTGCCGTGCAGGCGGCGGGTCTCGGCGAGACGCGTTACGTGCACATCCTCGGCGGGGGAGCGACTGCAGCGTCCGCACTCGTCGCCGCGGCAGAGCTCGGCGCCGAGCGCGTCGACGTGCACGTCCGCGACGTGGCACGCAGCGCCTGGATCGACCCCCTCGCCAACGAGCTCGGCCTCCGGGCGCGCATCCGTCCGTTCGCGCAGGCGGACCGCTCCCTCGACGTGCCCGACCTCGTCATCAGCACCCTCCCGGGCGGCACGGCGACGGAGGCGGTGTACACCGACTCCACGCGCCGCCGCTCGATGCTCCTCGACGTGGCCTACGAGCCGTGGCCGACGCCGCTGGCGCGCCAGTGGGAGGCCGTCGACGGTCGCGTCGTCTCCGGTCTCGCGATGCTGGCGCACCAGGCGCTGCTTCAGGTGCGCATCTTCGTCTCGGGCGACCCGCTCCAACCGCTCCAGGACGAGCAGAGTGTTCTGGCGGCCATGCTGGAGGCGGTCGGAATCGACGAGCAGGGCGCTCCGCTGGAGGACTGAGCAGACCCTTCAGCGGCGCGTCACAGAGGGCCACCGCGCGCGGGCGGCTCATCGCGCTGTGCCAGAATCGAAGAATGCTTCGTTGGCTCACGGCCGGGGAATCCCACGGCCCCGAACTCATCGCCGTCCTGGAGGGACTCCCCGCCGGGGTCCCGGTGTCGCTGGACGCCATCCGCGCCGATCTGGCCCGGCGCAAGCTCGGCTATGGGCGCGGTGCGCGCATGAAGTTCGAGCAGGACGCGCTGGACATCTCCGGCGGCGTGCGTCATGGCTTCAGCCTCGGCAGCCCGGTCGCCCTGCGCATCGGCAACACCGAGTGGCCGAAGTGGGTGGATGTGATGAGCCCCGAGCCGGTCGACCCGGCCATCCTCGACTCCGGTCGCGGCGCACCGCTGACGCGTCCGCGTCCCGGGCACGCCGACCTGGTCGGGATGCAGAAGTACGGCTTCGACGAGGCCCGTCCGGTGCTGGAGCGCGCCAGCGCCCGCGAGACCGCCGCACGCGTCGCTCTCGGGGCGATCGCCAAGTCGTTCCTCAACGAGCTCGGCGTCACCCTGGTCAGCCACACGCTCTCGATCGGCCCCGTCCGGGTGCCGGAGGACGCCCCGCTGCCGCGTCCGTCCGATGTCGACACGCTCGACGGCGACCCACTGCGCTGCTTCGACGCGGCGACCTCGGAGCGGATGGTGGCGGAGATCGACGCCGCCCACAAGGACGGCGACACGCTCGGCGGGGTCGTCGAGGTGCTCGCCTACGGCCTCCCGCCGGGGCTCGGCTCGCACGTCCACTGGGATCGCAAGCTCGACGCGCAGCTCGCCGCCGCCCTGATGGGCATCCAGGCGATCAAGGGCGTGGAGGTCGGAGACGGCTTCCTCACCACGACCCGACGCGGGTCGGAGGCGCACGACGAGCTCCTCGCCGAGGACGGCACCATCGTCCGCACCAGCGACAAGGCGGGCGGTACTGAGGGCGGCATGAGCACCGGCGGCGTGCTGCGCGTCCGGGCCGGGATGAAGCCGATCGCGACCGTGCCGCACGCGCTGCGGACCGTGGATGTGTCCACCAGCGAGGCCGCTGCGGCCCACCACCAGCGGTCCGACGTCTGCGCCGTGCCCGCCGCGGGCGTCGTCGCAGAGGCAATGGTGGCCCTGGTGCTGGCGAACTCGGTGCTGGAGAAGTTCGGCGGCGACTCCGTTGCCGAGACCGCACGCAACCTGCGCGGCTACCTCGACAGCATCCCGCAGAACCTCACCACGGAGCGCACGAGCGCTCCGTACGCCTGAGCGCGCTATGACCTCCCGAAAGACAGCAGCCTCGAACACCGCATCCCGCACCACCATCGCTCTGATCGGTCCGCCGGCCGCGGGCAAGTCGCGCGTCGGCAAGCGGCTGGCGAAGCGGCTCCACCTCCCGTTCGTCGACACCGATGCGGTCGTCGTCGCCGGGCACGGTCCGATCCCGGAGCTCTTCGCGAGCCACGGCGAGCCCTACTTCCGCGAGCTGGAGCGGGTCGCCGTCGCGGAGGCGCTGGGCCGGCCCGGTGTGGTCTCGCTCGGCGGGGGAGCGGTGCTCGACCCGGCCACGCAGTCAGACCTGGCCGACGTGCGGGTCGTCCTGCTGACCGTCCGCCCGGAGGCGATCGCCAAGCGCATCACCAACGGAAAGCGCCCGCTGATCACGGACCTGGACTCGTGGAAGCGGCTCGTCGCCTCCCGGATAGACCTCTACCGATCGCTGGCCGACTACACCGCGGACACGTCGTCCCGCCCCATCGACACCATCGTCGCGGAGATCGCCGCCTGGGCCGCGGATACGGAAGGACACGCATGACCGACGCACCCACCGAGATCCTCGTCTCGGGCACCGAGCCCTACCCCGTCCTCATCGGACGCGGCCTGCGCTACGACATCGGCCCGCAGCTGGGCACCGGTGTGAGCAAGGTGCTCGTCGTACACCCGCCGACATTGGGCGCCGCGGCAGCCGAACTGCGCGAGTCGCTGGTCGACCGGTACGAGGTGCTGCTGGCCGAGATCCCGGACGCGGAGGCGGCGAAGCGCGTCGAGGTCGCGTCGTTCCTCTGGCAGATCATGGGCCAGGCCGACTTCACCCGGTCCGACGCGGTGATCGGTTTCGGCGGCGGCGCGGTCACCGACCTCGCCGGGTTCGTGGCCGCCACCTGGCTGCGCGGGGTGAAGCTGATCCAGGTGCCGACCACGCTGCTCGGGATGGTGGATGCGGCGGTCGGTGGAAAGACCGGGATCAACACGGCCGAGGGCAAGAACCTCGTCGGTGCGTTCTATGCGCCCGCTGCGGTGATCTGCGATCTCGACACCCTCACCTCGCTTCCGCGCAACGAGCTGCTCGCCGGTTTCGCCGAGGTCGTCAAGTACGGCTTCATCGCGGAACCGGAGATCCTGAGCATCCTGGAGGCGGATGTCGAGCGGGCGACCGACCCGGAGTCGCCGGAGTTCCGCCGGCTGGTGGAGCTGTCCATCGGCATCAAGGCGCGCGTCGTGGGGGAGGACTTCACCGAGCAGGGCCTGCGCGAGATCCTCAATTACGGCCACACCCTCGGGCACGCCATCGAGCATGCGGAGCGCTACCAGTGGCGGCACGGCGCTGCGGTCTCGGTCGGGATGGTCTTCGCCGCCGAACTGGCGCGGCTGAGCGGCCGACTGGGCGACGAGGTGGTGGACCGGCACCGTCGCATCCTGGAGTCGCTGACCCTGCCGGTGACGTATCCGCTCGGCCGCTGGCAGACTCTCCTGGCGACCATGCAGCGCGACAAGAAGGCGCGGGGCAGTATGCTGCGCTTCATCGTGCTCGACGACGTGGCCCGGCCGACCGTGCTGGCCGGCCCGGACCAGAGCCTGCTGTTCGCCGCATACCAGGAGGTGGGTTCGTGACGGCCAAAACGGTGCTTCAGCGGTTCCAGGCGAAGGCCGGTGACGGCATCGCGCTGATCGCCGCCAGCCACGACGATCGTGCACTGCTCGGCCCGCTGCCGGATGGGACGACGGAGGCGGGCGTCGCGTCGGCGGCCATCGTCGGGACCGTCGTGCGGTCGCGCGGTGAACTGCTCGCCCGCTACGCGGAGCAGCTGCCGGTCGCGGCGGACGCCCGCGCCGTCTGGGTCGTGTACCCGAAGGGCGGCCGTGCGGATGTCAACCGTGACGTCGTCGCGGCGGAGGCTCGGGCGTTCGGCTGGCGTGCCGTGAGCAACATCGCGGTCGACGACGTCTGGTCGGCCGTGCGGGTCCGCCCGCTGAAGGACGGGGAGGAGTGACATGACCGACATCCTGGTGCTCAACGGACCCAACCTGGGCCGCCTCGGCACGCGTGAGCCCGACGTCTACGGCTCGGGAACGCTCGACGACCTCCGCGCCCTCCTGCAGGAGGACGCGGCAGGCGACGCGATCGACCTCCGGCAGACCGACGACGAGGGGCAGCTGCTGCGCTGGCTGCACGAGGCCGCCGACTCGGGCGCGCCCGTCATCCTGAACGCCGGCGCCTGGACGCACTACTCGTTCGCGCTGCGGGATGCGGTGTCGCTCGTCACAAAGGCGGGGGGCACCGTGATCGAAGTGCACCTGTCGAATCCGCACGCCCGGGAGGAGTTCCGGCACACCAGCGTCATCAGTGCGGTGGCGACCGGCGTGATCGCCGGGTTCGGCTTCGAGTCGTACCGGCTGGCCCTCGCGATCATTCGCCGAAACGGGCGCTGACGTCTAGAATCTTGTGGGGCCGCTGCGCGCGTCCCGCCGTGGGCCGCCTCTGAAGGAGCGCGGCGACCACCCGCATCTTCACACCGAACGAACGGAACATCCCCTTGGCTTCAACCGCTGACATCAAGAACGGCGTCGTCCTCAGCATCGACGGGCAGCTCTGGAGCGTGATCGAGTTCCAGCACGTCAAGCCGGGCAAGGGCGGCGCGTTCGTCCGCACCAAGCTGAAGAATGTCACGACCGGCAAGACGGTCGACCGCACGTACAACGCGGGCGCCAAGATCGAGATCACCAACGTCGACCGCCGCGACTACCAGTACCTGTACCAGGACGGCGCCGACTTCGTCTTCATGGACACGTCCGACTACGACCAGATCACCATCCCGGGCCCGGTCGTCGGCGACTCCGCCAACTTCATGCTCGAGAACCAGAACGTCACGGTCGCGCTGCACGAGGGATCGCCGCTCTACGTCGAGCTCCCGGCATCCGTCGTGCTCGAGATCACCTACACCGAGCCGGGCCTGCAGGGGGACCGCTCCACCGGCGGCACCAAGCCGGCGACGGTCGAGACGGGCTACCAGATCCAGGTCCCGCTGTTCCTCGAGACCGGCACGAAGGTCAAGGTCGACACCCGCACGGGCGACTACCTCGGCCGCGTCAACTAAATGAGCGCTCGGACGAAGGCGCGCAAGCGCGCGCTCGATGTGCTCTACAGCGCCGATCTGCGGCAGACACCGCTCCGGCAGGCGCTCGCGACCGAGGCCGAGCGGGCGGCGAGTCAGCCCTCACGTGAGGCGTCGTGGCTGTACGCCCGCGAGATCCTCGACGGCGTGATCGAGCACCAGGACGAGATCGACGAGCAGATCGAGACGTACGCCCAGGGCTGGACGCTGGCCCGCATGCCCGCAGTCGACCGCGCGATCCTGCGCATCGGCGTCTGGGAGGTGCTCTTCAATGACGAGGTGCCGGAGGGCGTCGCGATCTCGGAGGCCGTCGAGGCGGCGACCGTGCTCTCGACCGACGACTCCGCCGGCTTCGTGAACGGGCTGCTCGCCAAGATCGCGCAGAGCAGGACCGCGTGACCGGCCGGCTGCGCCGTGCCGCAGCGGCGGCCGTCCTGGCCATCGGCGTGGTGACCAGCGTGGCGGCCTGCTCGCTGCTGGGCGGAGCATCCAACGTCCCGGTGGCGACGGATGCGCCCCCGAAAGGCACCGACGGCGCTGTCGACTTCGACGGCGGTTTCATCACGGTCGGCTCCGGCGCGAAGAAGGTCGACATCTGGTTCGACGCGATGTGCCCGGTGTGCGGCGCGTTCGAGCAGGCGAACGGCGCGACCATCGCTGGGGCGGTCGACGACGGGTCCATCACCCTGCGGCTGCACCCACTGACGTTCCTCGACGCCGCCTCCAATGGCACCGGGTACTCGACGCGCGCGGCCGCAGCGCTGACCTGTGTCGCGGTGACGGACCGGAACGGCGTGCTGCCGTTCTACCAGGCGCTGTTCACCCACCAGCCGGAGGAGAACTCCGACGGGCTCACCGACAAGGAGCTCGCCAAACGCGCGAGCGACGCGGGCGCGGGGAACATTTCGTCCTGCCTCGCCGACAGCGGGCCGTACCAGGCGTGGGCTCAGGCCAACACGGCGAACTCGAAGAAGGGCCCGATCACCGTCGACGGCAAGAAGGCGCTCGACACGATCAAGGGCACTCCGACGGTCCTCGTGAACGGCAAGCAGTACCCCGGCGGCGTGAGCGACAAGAAGGCGTTCGCCGAGTTCCTCGCCGACCACTGAGCCCGTCCGCAGTCCTGCGGCGGACAACGGAGGAGTTCCCGGCCCGACGGGCCACGAACTCCTCCGTTTCCAGTTTTTCAGGGGGTGCCCGGCCCGAATCTCCTCCTTTGGCCTCCGTGAGGAAAACGGAGGAACTCAGGGCTGGCGAGGTCACGACGGCGGCCAGCGGAGGAGTCTTGACCGAGTCCGGCGGCAAACTCCTCCGTCGGCCGCGCCGGGGAGCGGGGTCGGCTCGGCGACGCGGGCGAGGTCCTGCTAGGGTTGAGGTGATTAGGCATCCTTTAACAGCCGTCCTGTGAGGCGGGGAAGGAGGTCGGCATGACAGCGCGAACCGTGCTGCAGCAGGCTGACATCGCCCGGGCGTTGACTCGGATCTCCCACGAGATCCTGGAGTCCAACCGGGGAACGGACGATCTGGTGATCCTCGGGATCCCGACCCGCGGCGTGGTGCTCGCGCGGAGGATCGCCGAAAGCATCCAGCGCATCGAGCCGGCGGCGGTCGCGTCGCCTGCCGACATCGTGGGCTCGCTGGACGTGACGATGTACCGCGACGACCTGTCGCGGCATCCCACCCGCACCCCCCAGCCGACCTCGCTGCCTGGCCCGATCGACGGTAAGACCGTTGTGCTGGTGGATGACGTGCTCTTCTCGGGCCGCACCATCCGGGCCGCGCTCGACGCCCTCAGCGACCTGGGCCGACCGCGCGCGGTGCGACTCGCGGTGCTGGTCGATCGCGGCCACCGCGAGCTGCCCATCCGGGCCGACTTCGTGGGCAAGAACCTGCCGTCGGCGGCGTCCGAGCGGATCTTCGTGCGGCTCACCGAGGTGGACGGCGAGGAGTCGGTGACCATCGACGAGGCCGCCACCACCGACGAGCACGCGGCCGGGGTGACCGCATGAGGCACCTGCTGTCGACCCGCGACCTGCCGCGCGATGAGGCCATCCAGCTGCTCGACGTCGCGGAGGACATGGCGGATGTTCAGGAGCGCGAGGTCAAGAAGCTGCCGACGCTGCGCGGCAAGACCGTCGTGAACCTCTTCTTCGAGGATTCCACCCGCACCCGCATCTCGTTCGAGGCGGCCGCGAAGCGGCTGTCGGCCGACGTCATCAACTTCTCTGCGAAGGGTTCCAGCGTCTCCAAGGGCGAGAGCCTGAAGGACACCGCGCAGACGTTGCAGGCGATGGGCGCGGATGCGGTGGTCATCCGGCACGGCTCGTCCGGCGCCCCGCACACGCTGGCGGCGAGCGGGTGGATCGACGCGGGCATCCTGAACGCCGGCGACGGCACGCACGAGCACCCGACGCAGGCGCTTCTCGACGCGTTCACCATGCGGCGCCGTCTACACGGCTCCGCGTCCCGCGGGCGGGACCTCGACGGGGTGGGGGTCGCGATCGTCGGCGACATCCTGCACTCCCGGGTGGCCCGCTCCAACGTCTGGCTGTTGCAAACCCTTGGCGCGCACGTCACCCTGGTCGCCCCGCCGACGCTGCTGCCGGTGGATGTGTCCGGCTGGCCGGTCGAGGTGGGTTACGACCTGGACGACGCGATCGCCGCCGGGCCGGACGTCGTGATGATGCTGCGCATCCAAGCCGAGCGGATGAACGCGGCGTTCTTCCCGACCACACGCGAATACGCACGGCGCTGGGGGCTCGACGAGGAGCGGTTGGCGCGTGTGAAGGCCGATAGCATTGTGATGCACCCTGGGCCGATGAACCGCGGGCTGGAGATCTCGGCCGCGGCCGCGGACTCCCCGCGCTCCACGGTCCGGGAGCAGGTCGCGAACGGTGTCTCCGTACGGATGGCTGCCCTCTACCTGCTGCTGTCGGGTGGCGGTCGTGAGCAGGTGATGAGGTGAGTGTGGACAGTTTTCTGATCGGCGGCGCGACGCTGGCCGACGGCAGCCGGGCCGACCTGCTGGTCGACGGCGGCCGGATCGCTGAGGTCGGCACGGGCTTGAGCTCCGCCGGCGCGACGGTGATCGACGCCGACGGCCTGCTGGCCCTTCCGGGCCTGGTCGACCTCCACACGCATCTGCGGGAGCCCGGCTACGAGCAGAGCGAGACGGTCCTCACCGGGACGCGCGCCGCGGCGGCCGGTGGGTTCACCGCCGTGTTCGCGATGGCGAACACGTCGCCGGTGGCCGACACCGCCGGTGTGGTCGAGCAGGTGCTGAGCCTGGGCGAGGCCGCCGGTTACGCGACGGTCCGCCCGATCGGCGCGGTCACGGTCGGCCTCGACGGCGAGCGGCTCGCCGAGCTGGGTGCGATGGCGCAGTCCCGTGCCCGGGTCCGCGTCTTCTCCGACGACGGCAAGTGCGTCTCCGATCCGCTGCTGATGCGTCGCGCGCTGGAGTACGTGAAGGCGTTCGACGGCGTGATCGCTCAGCACGCCCAGGAGCCGCGCCTGACGCAGGGCGCCCAGATGAACGAGGGCGCGCTCTCCGGCGAGCTGGGCCTGACCGGTTGGCCGGCGGTCGCCGAGGAGTCGATCATCGCCCGGGATGTGCTGCTCGCCGAGCATGTCGGCTCGCGCCTGCACGTCTGCCACGTCTCCACCGCCGGAAGCGTCGACGTGATCCGCTGGGCGAAGGCCCGCGGCATCGACGTCACCGCAGAGGTCACACCGCACCACCTGGCGCTGACCGAAGAGCTGGCGACCGGATACGACGCCCGCTACAAGGTGAACCCGCCGCTGCGCAGCCGTGAGGACGTCGAGGCACTCCGTGCGGGACTCGCCGACGGCACGATCGACATCGTCGCGACGGACCACGCGCCGCATCCCATAGAGGCGAAGGACTGCGAGTGGGATGCTGCGGCGTTCGGCATGGTCGGCCTCGAGTCGGCGCTGTCCGTCGTGCAGGCGAGCGTGGTCGACAACGGCTTGCTCGGCTGGGCGGATGTCGCCCGCGTGCTCTCCGCGACCCCGGCCCGCATCGGCCGCCTGCAGGGTCACGGCGGTCCGCTGGAGGTGGGCGCCGCCGCGAACCTGTTCCTCTACGACCCGACCGTCTCGCGCACGTTCGCGACCGGCGACCTCGCCGGGAAGGGCGTCAACTCGCCCTACCTCGGTCTGACGCTGCCGGGCCGAGTCGTCGCGACGTTCCACCAGGGCCGGCCGACGGTGCTCGACGGCGTCGTGCGCGCTGCCGAGGAGGTGGGCGCACGTGGATAAGCTGCTCCCCGCTCTCGGCATCCTGGCGGTCGTCATCGTCGTCCTCGCTCTCGCGGTCGTCGGCTGGCGCCGGCGGGTGCAGCGCGACAGCGGTGCCGGCGGTGGCTACTCCACCCCGGGCACGCTGAGTGCTCCGACCGCCGAGGCGGACGTGCTCTACGTCGCAACGACGAAAGCCGGTCAGCACCTGGAGCGCCTTGCGCTGCCCGGCCTGGCCTTCCGAGGTGCGGCCACCGTGTCCGTCCGTCCGGAGGGCGTCACGCTCGCGGTGACCGGAGAGTCGCCCGTCTTCGTGCCGTCGGCGGTCGTCAGCGGCGTCGGTGCGGCGAGCGTCGCGATCGACCGCGCCGTCGAGCGCGACGGTCTGCTCCGCCTGGGCTGGACCACCAGCGGCGGCACCGCCGCCGACAGCTACTTCCGGGTCGTCGACCCGGCCGGTCGCGCGCAGCTCGCCGCGGCCATCGAAACGATCGTCCCGCGGGCGGATGCCCCGGATGAGGCGGGCACGTCCCGCCCGAACGACAAGGAGGTGTGACGTGCTCGCAGCAGAACCAGCGGTGCTCGTCCTCGAAGACGGAACCAGGTACGTCGGCCGGGCCTATGGCGCGCGCGGACGCACCCTCGGCGAGGCGGTCTTCGCGACCGGCATGACCGGCTACCAGGAGACCCTGACCGACCCGTCGTACGCCGGGCAGATCGTCCTGCAGACCGCGCCGCACATCGGGAACACCGGGACCAACGACGAGGACATGGAGTCGCGCCAGATCTGGGTCGCCGGCTACGTGGTCCGCGAGCCCAGCCGTGTGGTGTCGAACTTCCGCGCCCAGCGCAGCCTGGACGACGACCTGATCGCCCAGGGCGTCGTCGGGATCAGCAGCATCGACACGCGCGCCGTGACCCGTCACATCCGCTCGGCCGGGGCCATGCGCTCGGGCATCTTCTCGGGCGACGACTTCGAGCTCAGCGACAGCGAGCAGCTCGACCTGGTGCGAGCGGGCGCTTCGATGAAGGGCCGCAACCTCTCGGCCGAGGTCTCGACGGTCGAGCCGTACACGGTCCCGGCGGTCGGCGAGAAGGTCGGCTCGGTCGCAGTCCTCGACCTCGGGGTCAAGAAGTCGACCGTCGAGAACCTCGCCGGACGCGGCCTCGACGTGCATGTGCTCCCGCAGCAGGTGTCCGCTCAGGATGTGCTCGGTCTCGGAGTCTCCGCTCTGTTCTTCTCGAACGGCCCCGGCGACCCGCAGGCCTCCGACAAGCACGTCGCCCTGCTGCAGGAGACGCTCCGCGCGGGTCTGCCCTACTTCGGCATCTGCTTCGGCAACCAACTGCTCGGCCGCGCGCTGGGTCTGGACACCTACAAGCTGCCGTTCGGCCACCGCGGGATCAACCAGCCGGTGCTCGACAAGAGGACAGGCCGGGTCGAGATCACGGCCCAGAACCACGGCTTCGCCGTCAAGGCGCCGATCGACGAGGCCTTCGACTCGCCCGCCGGTTTCGGCCGCGTCGAGGTCAGCCACTTCTCCCTCAACGACAACGTCGTGGAGGGACTGAACTGCCTCGACCTGAACGCCTTCAGCGTCCAGTACCACCCGGAGGCGGCGGCCGGTCCGCACGACGCCAATTACCTCTTCGACCGCTTCCTGGACATGATCAAGGAACAGCACGGTCAGTCCGCAACGAAGAACGACCAGGAGAACGCCTGATGCCCAAACGCGACGACATCGACTCCGTCCTCGTCATCGGTTCCGGCCCGATCGTCATCGGCCAGGCGGTCGAGTTCGACTACTCCGGCACGCAGGCCTGCCGCGTGCTGAAGGCGGAGGGCGTGCGCGTCATCCTCGTCAACTCCAACCCGGCGACGATCATGACCGACCCCGACTTCGCCGACGCCACCTATGTCGAGCCGATCACCTGGGAGGTCATCGAGACCATCATCGCCAAGGAGCGGCCGGACGCGATCCTGCCGACTCTGGGCGGTCAGACCGCGCTCAACGCGGCCATGCAGCTGCACGAGCACGGCATCCTGGAGAAGTACAACGTCGAACTGATCGGCGCCAAGTTCGAGGCCATCCAGAAGGGCGAGGACCGCCAGATCTTCAAGGAGCTGGTCGTCGAGGCCGGCGCGGAGGTGGCGCGCTCGCACATCGCCCACACAGTGGACGAGGCGCTCGAGTTCGCCGAAGACCTCGGCTACCCGCTCGTGGTCCGGCCGTCGTTCACGATGGGCGGCCTCGGCTCCGGCTTCGCCTACAACCCGGAGCAGCTGCGCCGGATCGCCGGCGACGGCATCCACCAGAGTCCGACCAGCGAGGTGCTCCTGGAGGAGTCCATCCTCGGCTGGAAGGAGTACGAGCTCGAGCTCATGCGCGACACGGCCGACAACACGGTCGTGGTGTGCTCGATCGAGAACGTCGACCCGGTCGGTGTGCACACCGGCGACTCGATCACCGTCGCCCCGGCGCTGACGCTGACCGACCGCGAGTACCAGCGGATGCGCGACATCGGCATCGACATCATCCGTGCCGTCGGCGTCGACACCGGCGGCTGCAACATCCAGTTCGCGGTGAACCCCGAGAACGGCCGGATCATCGTCATCGAGATGAACCCGCGCGTCTCCCGCTCGTCGGCACTCGCGTCGAAGGCGACCGGCTTTCCGATCGCCAAGATCGCGGCGAAGCTGGCCATCGGCTACCGGCTGGACGAGATCCCGAACGACATCACCAAGGTGACGCCGGCGAGCTTCGAGCCGACGCTCGACTACATCGTCGTCAAGGTGCCGCGGTTCGCGTTCGAGAAGTTCCCGGCCGCCGACCCGACCCTCACCACGACCATGAAGTCGGTCGGCGAGGCGATGGCCATCGGTCGGTCGTTCACGAGCGCGCTGCAGAAGGCGCTGCGGTCGCTGGAGAAGCGCGGCTCCTCGTTCCACTGGGGTCAGCAGACGCGCACCGTGGATGAGCTGCTCGCCTCGATCGCGACGCCGACCGACGGTCGCATCGTCGACGTGCAGCAGGCGCTCCGCCTGGGCGCGACGCCCGAGCAGGTCTTCGAGGCGACCAAGATCGATCCCTGGTTCATCGACCAGATCGTGCTCATCAATGAGGTCGCCGAGCAGCTCCGCGATGCGCCGACCCTGGACACCGAGACCCTGCGCTTCGCCAAGGACCACGGCTTCTCCGACGCCCAGATCGGCGAGCTGCGCGGCTTCGGCGAGGCCGACGTCCGGGAGGTGCGCCACATCCTCGGCGTCCGCCCGGTCTACAAGACGGTCGACACCTGCGCGGGCGAATTCCCGGCGCAGACGCCGTACCACTACTCCAGCTACGACCTGGAGACCGAGGTGGAGCCGAGCGACAAGCGCAAGGTCGTCATCCTCGGCTCCGGCCCGAACCGCATCGGGCAGGGCGTCGAGTTCGACTACTCGTGCGTGCACGCGTCGTTCGCGCTGCACGACGCCGGGTTCGAGACGATCATGATCAACTGCAACCCGGAGACGGTGTCGACCGACTACGACACCAGCGACCGGCTCTACTTCGAGCCGCTGACGCTGGAGGACGTCCTGGAGGTCATCCACGCCGAGTCGGAGTCCGGCGAGCTGGTCGGCGTCGTCGTGCAGCTCGGCGGCCAGACCGCGCTCGGGCTCGCGAAGGGCCTGGAGGCCGCGGGCGTGCCGATCCTCGGAACGACGCCGGACGCGATCGACCTGGCGGAGGAGCGCGGACTGTTCTCGGGCATCCTGGACGCCGCAGGCCTGGTCGCGCCCCGTAATGGCACCGCCGTCGACTACCCGACGGCTCTGCACGCCGCCGAGCAGATCGGCTACCCGGTGCTGGTCCGCCCCAGCTTCGTGCTCGGCGGCCGCGGCATGGAGATCGTCTACGACAACGCCTCCCTCGCCGACTACTTCGAGCGCGTCGCCGGTCAGGGGATCGTCGGGCCCGCGCATCCGCTGCTCGTCGACCGGTTCCTCGACGATGCGATCGAGATCGACGTCGACGCGCTCTACGACGGCGAGCAGCTCTACATCGGCGGCGTGATGGAGCACATCGAGGAGGCCGGCGTCCACTCCGGCGACTCGTCGTGCACCCTCCCGCCGATCACGCTCGGCCGTCGCGAGATCGACCGTGTGCGTGAGGCGACGCTGAAGATCGCCGAGGGGATCGGTGTGCGCGGCCTGCTCAACGTGCAGTTCGCCGTCGCCGCCGGTGTGCTCTACGTGCTGGAGGCGAACCCGCGCGCGTCGCGGACCGTCCCGTTCGTGTCGAAGGCGCTCGGCATCCCGCTCGCGAAGGCGGCTTCGCGGATCATGGTCGGCGAGACCATCGCCGGACTGATCGCCGAGGGTCTCCTTCCCGAGGACGACGGCTCGCTGATCCCGATGGACTCGCCGGTCGCCGTCAAGGAGGCCGTGCTCCCGTTCAAGCGCTTCCGCACCGCCGAAGGCACCGTGGTCGACTCCGTGCTCGGCCCGGAGATGCGCTCGACCGGCGAGGTGATGGGCATCGACAAGGACTTCCCGACCGCGTTCGCGAAGAGCCAGTCGGCCGCGTACGGCGGCATGCCGCTGAGCGGCACGGTCTTCGTCTCCGTCTCCGACCGCGAGAAGCGGGCCATGGTGCTGCCGGTGCTCCGCCTCCACCAGCTCGGCTTCGAGATCGTGGCGACCGAGGGCACCGCCGAGGTGCTCAACCGCAACGGCATCGAGGCGCGCATCGCGCGCAAGCACAGTGAGGCGCAGGAGACGGGCGGGGACTCGATCGTCGACATGATCAACCGGTCCGAGGTGGATGTCGTGATCAACACCCCGAGCGGGCGTTCGGCGCGCGCGGACGGGTACGAGATCCGCGCGGCCGCTGTCGCGGCGGACAAGCCGCTGTTCACGACCATCGCGGAGCTGAGCGCCGCTGTCGCGTCGCTGGACGCCATCCGCGACGGCTTCGACGTGAAGTCGCTGCAGGAGTACGCACTGGACCGGGCCGCTCGCGCATGACGGCGGCTCCGGCATCCGGGGCCGCCGCCTCCGCTTCTTCGCCCGCCTTCGGTGAGCGTCTCGCCGGGGCGTTCGCAGAGCGCGGCCCGCTCTGCGTCGGCATCGACCCCCACGCCCACCTGCTGGAGGAGTGGGGGCTGCCGGCGTCGGCCGATGGCCTGCGCTCCTTCGGGCTGAGGGTGGTCGAGGCCGTGTCCGGTCGGGCCGGGATCGTCAAGCCGCAGGTCGCGTTCTTCGAGCGGTTCGGCGCTGCCGGCTATGCCGCGCTCGAGGACGTGCTGGCCGCCGCGCGCGACGCGGGCCTGCTCGTCATCGCGGATGCGAAGCGCGGCGACATCGGCACCAGCGTGACGGCGTACGCGGAAGCGTGGCTGACGCCGGGCTCGCCGCTGGAGGCGGACGCCATGACCGCGGCCGCCTACCAGGGCGTCGGCTCGCTGACCGACGCGATGACGCTGGCCGAGCGCGCCGGCAAGGGGCTCTTCGTCCTCGCCGCCACCTCCAACCCGGAGGCCGCGGCGATTCAGCAGGCGATCGTGCAGACGGGGGAGCGGGCGGGACACTCCGTCGCTCGTGCCATCATCGAAGACGTGCATTCGTTCAACCAGGAACAGTCGGGGTCTCGCCCGTTCGGGTCCGTCGGGCTGGTACTCGGCGCGACCGTCGAGCTGGCCGACTACGGGATCGACGTGACGACGGCGGGGGAGCGGACGCCCGGGCTGCCGGTCCTTGCGCCCGGCTTCGGGCACCAGGGCGCGCGGGTCGAGGACGCCGCACGCCTGTTCGGGTCGCTGGCGAGCGGAGTGATCGTCAGCGAGTCGCGCGGGCTGCTCAGTGCCGGCCCGCAGGGGCTCGCGGCTGCTGTCGAGCGTCGTGCGGAGGAGGTGCGCGCCGCGCATGTCTGACCGCCCTGCACCCCCCGAGGTCGACCGCCAGGCCGCATCGCAGGCCGCCGTCGCCGCGCGCCGGGCGCGTGCCGCCGTGAAAGCATCCATCGCCTCCCGCGAGGTCTCGCCGCTGACCGTGCTCGACCACGCCACCGCGGACCCGGAGGGCGTCGAAGGCCGGCTGCGCGTGACCGAGTTCCTGCTCAGCGTCCCGGCCATCGGGGCGACGAAGATGCAGGAGGCGCTCACTCGTCTCTCCATCTCGCCCGCCAAGCGGCTCGGCGGCCTCGGCCGGCACCAACGGCTGCGGCTGCGGCAGTTCCTGATCGAGCGGGAGAACCGCAGCGACCGCCAGCGGAACCGGCTCGTCGTGCTCGCCGGCCCGACGGCGGTCGGCAAGGGCACGGTCTCCACCTACATCCGCGAGAACTACCCGGATGTGCTGCTCTCCGTCTCCGCGACCACCCGTCAGCCGCGCCCCGGCGAGGTCGACGGCGTCAACTACTACTTCGTCGACGACGCCGAATTCGACCGGATGATCGTCGAAGGCGAACTGCTCGAGCACGCGACGGTCCACAACGCGTACCGCTACGGCACGCCGCGCGCTCCGATCGACAAGGCCCTGGCCGCCGGGCGCAGCGTCCTGCTCGAGATCGACCTGCAGGGAGCGCGCCAGGTGCGTGCGTCGATGCCCGAGGCGCGGCTGATCTTCCTGCTGCCCCCGACCTGGGAGGAGCTGGTCCGGCGCCTGATCGGCCGGGGCACCGAGGAGGCCGCGGAGCAGCAGCGCAGGCTGGAGACGGCGAAGGTCGAACTGGCCGCCCAGGACGAGTTCGATTACAAGGTCGTCAACCACGACGTCGCAGAGGCCGCCGGTGAGGTCGTAGACTTGATGAAGGTCCGCGCGGCGTCGTCGCGTCCGTGAGCCGTCTCTCCGCGCCGTCACCGGCGCGCCCACCGTCCCCGGTCGCCTGACGCGGCCGTCGATCGGGGCACCGCGCCCGATCGCCCAGAGCAAGGAGCAGCCCGCATGGCAACCAACAACAAAGGCATCATCGACCCGCCGATCGACGAACTTCTGTCGCGTGTCGAGTCGAAGTACGCCCTCGTGATCTTCGCCTCCAAGCGGGCCCGCCAGATCAACGACTACTACGCCGACCTGCACGAGGGAAGCCTCTTCGATAACGTCGGTCCGCTGGTCGACTCCTCCGTCGACGACAAGCCGCTCTCCGTCGCGCTGCACGAGATCAACGAGGACAAGCTCGTCGTGAAGCCGATCGCCGCCGAGTAGGCAGCGAACACGCAGCAGCCGAACACGCAGCAGTAGAGCCGCAGACGACCGCAGCCGGGCACACCCCGGCCGAGGAGAGGTGCCGCCGTTGAGCCCACGATTGACCATCGTCGTCGGAGTGACCGGCGGCATCGCCGCGTATAAGGCCGTCGGAGTCATCCGGGCCCTCGTGCTCGAAGGTCACTCGGTGCACGTGGTCGCCACCGAGGCGGCACTGCGTTTCGTGGGACGCCCGACCCTGGAGGCGATCAGCCGCAACCCGGTCGCGACCGACCTCTACGAGGGAGTCGCCGAGGTGCGGCATGTGGCGATCGGCCAGTCCGCCGACCTCATCGTCATCGCACCCGCAACGGCGAACACGATCGCGAAGCTCGCCGCCGGCATCGCCGACGACCTGCTCGGGAACACGGTCCTCGCATCCACCGCGCCGCTGGTGATCGCGCCGGCCATGCACACCGAGATGTGGCGCAACGCCGCAACGGTGGCGAACATCGCGACGCTGCGCAGCCGTGGCGTCACGGTGATCGGGCCGGCGAGCGGGCAACTGACCGGGGCCGACTCGGGGCCGGGCCGGATGGAGGAGTCCGAGGTCATCGTGCGTGCGGCGCTCCGTGCCGCCGGAGCGTCTCCCCGTGCCGTCGAGGCACCTGCGCCGGCCGCGCTGCCGGCTGCATCCGGTTCCGCCGGATCCGCGGCCAACGATGTGGTCGTGCTCTCCGAGCGGCGCCGCGCCAACGAGGCGGCGCGCCGTCCGCGCGGTGGGATCGACCTCACCGGCAAGCGCGTCGTCGTCACGGCAGGAGGCACGCGCGAGCCGCTCGACCCCGTCCGCTTCCTCGGGAACCGTTCCAGCGGCCGCCAGGGTGTGGCCATCGCCAGCGCCGCGCAGGCTCGCGGCGCCGATGTGGTGCTCATCGCCGCGCACCTCGAGGTGGAACCGCCCGAGGGCGTCGAACTGATCGAGGTGCAGACCGCGCTGGAGCTGCAGGAGGCGGTCGAGGAGGCTGCGCGCGCAGCGGACATCGTGGTGATGACCGCGGCGGTCGCCGACTACCGTCCGGCCGAGATGCGCGACGCCAAGATCAAGAAGTCCGAGCAGGGCGACACCCTGACGCTGGAGCTGGTCGCCAATCCCGACATACTCGCCGGGCTCGCCGCCCGGAAGCGCGACGGCCAGGTCGTCGTCGGCTTCGCTGCGGAGACGGAGCCGGACCCGCAGGCGCTCATGGAGCTGGGCCGCACCAAGCTGGAGAAGAAGGGCAGCGACTTCCTCGTCCTCAATCAGGTCGGCTGGTCGCAGGGCTTCGCAACGGAGAGCAACGAGGTCGTCGTCCTGCGAAAGGGCGGCGATATAGTGATGGAGGCCTCGGGCAGCAAGCTGTCGGTGGCCGACCGTATCCTCGACGTCATCGCATAACAGACGCGCGCGCCGCAACGATCCGGTCGCGTCCTGAAGCCCCGTCGACCAGGGAGAACCATGGCAGATCTGCGCCTCTTCACGTCCGAGTCCGTCACCGAAGGGCACCCGGACAAGATCTGCGACCAGATCTCCGACAGCATCCTCGACGCGCTCCTCACCGTCGACCCGCACAGCCGCGCTGCGGTCGAGACGCTGGTCACGACCGGCCTGGTGCATGTCGCCGGTGAGGTCACCTCCGACGGGTACGTCGAGATCCCGGCGCTCGTGCGCAGCAAGCTGGTCGAGATCGGCTACGACTCGTCCGACGTCAGCTTCGACGGCACCCAGTGCGGCGTCTCCGTGTCGATCGGAGCCCAGTCGCCCGACATCGCGCAGGGTGTCGACAACGCGCTCGAGACGCGCGCCGAGCAGAGCCATGACGACCTCGACCGCCAGGGCGCCGGTGACCAGGGCATCATGTTCGGGTACGCGACCACCGAGACGCCGCAGTACATGCCGCTGCCGATCTGGCTCGCGCACCGGCTGGCCGAGCGCCTCGCCGAGGTGCGCAAGGACGGCACGCTCGACTACCTCCGGCCGGACGGCAAGACCCAGGTCACCATCGGCTACGAGGGCGCCGTCCCGAAGTCGGTGCAGACCGTCGTGCTGTCGACGCAGCACGCTCCGCAGGTCTCCAACGAGCAGCTGCAGGCGGAGATCGTGGAAGAGATCATCAACCCGGTGCTTCACGGCGCCGGGCTGGAGACGTCGCACATCCGCACGCTCATCAACCCGACCGGGCGGTTCGAGATCGGCGGCCCCAAGGGCGACGCCGGGCTGACCGGCCGCAAGATCATCGTCGACACCTACGGCGGGGCCTCCCGGCACGGCGGCGGCGCCTTCTCGGGCAAGGACCCGTCGAAGGTCGACCGCTCGGCCGCGTACGCGATGCGCTGGGTGGCGAAGAACGCGGTCGCCGCGGGCCTCGCCGACCGGCTCGAAGTCCAGATCGCATACGCGATCGGCAAGGCCGCGCCGGTCGGCCTCTACGTCGAGACGTTCGGCACCGCGAAGGTCCCGGAGCAGCGCATCATCGCCGCCATCCGCGACGTGTTCGACCTGCGCCCGGCCGCCATCATCCGCGACCTCGACCTGCTGCGGCCGATCTACGCGCGGACCGCGACCTATGGTCACTTCGGACGCGAACTCCCCGAGTTCACCTGGGAGCGCCTCGATCGCGTCGACGACCTGCGCTCGGCCGCGGGGATCTAGCGGTGGCGGCGGCCGCACGGGTCGCCCGGGTGGTCATCGACTCGCCGCTCCCTCAGCTCGACCACCTCTTCGACTACGCCATCCCGGAGGAGCTGGCCGCTGAGGCGGTGCCCGGCGTGCGCGTCCGGGTCCCGCTGCGCTCGGCGGGCCGCGTCGCCGACGGCTACCTGGTGGAGGTCGGCGAGCCGGACGGCGGGTTCGAGGGCACGCTGAGCCCGCTGGAGGCCGTGGTGTCGCCCGCGCGCGTGCTGACCCCCGGCGTCTGGCGTCTCGCGCGGCGCCTGGCGGACCGCAGCGCGGGTACCGCCAGCGACATCCTGCGCCTCGCGGTGCCCGGCCGCATGGTGCGCGTCGAGAAGGCGTGGCTCGCCGCGGCGGCGTCGAGTCGTGAGTCGACGTCGGAATCCGCGCCGAGTGGCGACCAGATGTCGCAACTCGCGGGTTCGACCGCGTCGGTGGCGGTCCCTCCCTCGCCGGAGGCCGACGCGAGTCGTGAGTCGGTGTCGGAATCCGCGCCGAGTGGTGACACGATGTCGCAACTCGCGGGGGCTGGGGCGGGGCCCGGGGCCCGAGGCGGGGCGGCGGTCCGCGGGTACGGGGAGCGCGTCGTGGAGGACGCGGTGGCCCGGAACGAGCGGATCGCGCTGCGCGCCATCCCGCGGCTGGTCCCGCTGCCCGACGGGACCTGGGTGGGAGAGTGGGCGGTCACCCTCGCGGCGCTGGCCGCCAACTGCTGGCGGGGCGGCCGCACTGCCATCGTCGCGGTTCCCGACCACCGCGACCTGGAGCAGCTCGGCGCGGCCCTCGCCGCGATCGCGCCGGCCGAGGCGGTGGTCCGCGCCGACGCAGGGCAGACCAACCCGGACCGGTACCGCGGATTGCTGGAGGCGCTGTCCGGTCCGCGCATCGTCATCGGCAACCGATCCGTCGTGTACGCGCCCGCCGAGCGACTGGGCCTGCTCGTGGTGTGGGAGGACAGCGATCCGCTGCACGCCGAGCCGCTCAGCCCGTACGTCCACACCCGCGATGCAGCCCTCGTCCGTCAGGAGCTGGAGGGTTGCGCGCTCGTGCTGAGCGGCAACATCCGGAGCGTGGAGGCGCAGCGCCTCGTCGAGCTCGGCTGGCTGCGCGACATCGGGCCAGAGCGAGCGCTCACCGCCAAGGTCGTGCTCACCGCGAACCAGCAGGCGCAGGAGCCCATGGCCCGCGCCGCGCGCATCCCCTCGACGGCCTGGCGGGCGGCCCGGGAGGCGCTGAACGGCGACAGCGGACGGCCGCGCGGCCCGGTGCTCGTGCAGGTCGCCCGCCCCGGTTACGCGCCAGTGATCGCCTGCGCGAAGTGCGGCCAGGCGGCGCGGTGCACGTACTGCAAGGGCCCGTTGCACCAGACCCGCGCCGGGGCGCCGCCGTCGTGCACGGTGTGCGGGCGACTGGCGACCGGATGGCAGTGCGAGCACTGCGAGCACCGCACCTTCCGCATGGTGACGGTCGGCTCCGGCCGCACGGCGGAGGAGCTGGGTCGCGCCTTCCCGGGCACCCGCGTGATCCTCGCCGACGGCGACCACCCGGTCCAGCGCGTCAGTGCGGCCCCCGCGCTCGTCGTGGCGACCCGCGGCGCCGAGCCGATCGCCGAGGGCGGCTACCAGGCCGTGCTGCTCCTCGACGGCGAGCGGATGCTGGCGCGGGAGAGCCTGCACGTCGCCGAGGACTGCCTGCGGTGGTGGCAGAGCGCCGCCGCGCTCGCGGCCCCCGCCGCGCCGACCCTGCTGGTCGGGGTCTCCGGGCCGCTCGCGCGGGACTTCGCCACCGGGCGGCTGGTGGAGTTCGCCCACGAGGAGCTCGCCGACCGTCGCGAGCTGCGCTTCCCACCCGCCGTCCGGCTGGCGTCGGTGACGGGTACCGAGGCGACGGTGACCGAGGTGCTGGAGGCGGTGGATGCCTCCCTCCTGATCGATGTGCTCGGCCCCGCGCCGGTGGAGGACGATCGTGCCGCCGCGCGCTCGGGCCCGGACCTGGTGCGGGCGGTGCTGCGCTTCGAGTACGCGCACGGGGCCGACGTCGCGGCCGAGGTCCGCGCCGCTGTCGTCAAGAACGCGACCCGCCGCCGCCGCGCCCCGGCGGGCAAGTCCGGGTACCGGCCGGCGCCGACCCTGCGCGTCCGCTTCGACGACCCCGAGATCCTCTGACCATCCATGGGACGCAACACGCCGTTCCGGTCGCGCCGAAACGGCGTGTTGCGCCCCATGGATGCGGCGGCAGCCGCGCGGAGTAGGGTGGATGGTCGTCCCAACCGAAAGAACCTTTCCCATGCGCATCGTCTTCGCCGGCACGCCGGCCGTCGCCATCCGGTCGCTGGAGGCCGTCGCCGCCCGGCACGAGGTGGTTGCCGTCATCACCCGTGAGGATGCGCCTCTCGGCCGCAAGCGCGTGCTCACGCCGTCCCCGGTCGCCGAGGCCGCCGACCGTTTCGGCCTTCCGGTGATCAAGGCGAACCGTCTGGGTGACGACGTGACCGAGCGCATCCGTGCGGTGGCGCCCGACCTCGGGGTGGTCGTCGCGTACGGCGGCCTGGTGCGCGAGCCGCTCCTCTCGCTGCCGCGCTCGGGATGGATCAACCTGCACTTCTCGCTGCTCCCGCGCTGGCGCGGCGCGGCCCCCGTGCAGCACGCAGTGATCGCGGGCGACGCGGAGACCGGCGCCGCCGTGTTCCAGCTCGTGCCCGAGCTCGACGCGGGCGACGTCTACGCCGAGCTGCGGCGTCCGATCGGTGCGGACGAGACCGCCGGTGAACTGCTGGACGCCCTCTCGGTCGACGGCGCCGCGCTGCTGGCCGACACCGTGGACGCGCTGGCCGCCGGGACGGCGGTCGCCAGGGCGCAAGCCGGTGACGTGACCCTCGCACCCAAGCTGTCGATCGACGATGCCCGTCTCGACCTCACGCAACCCGCCGACCGCGCGTACGCCCGCCTGCGCGGCGTCACCCCGGAGCCGGGCGCGTTCGTCCTGCTCGGCGGTGAGCGGTTCAAGATCCACGTCGCACGACGCACCGTGAACGAAAGCGCGCTTGATCCGGGGGCGGTGGAGGCGCGCGACGGCCGCATCCTGGTCGGCACAGGCACGGCGCCCCTCGAGCTGGTGACCGTCCAGCCGTCCGGCAAGCGCGCCATGCCCGCCGCCGACTGGCTGCGCGGCGCCGCACAGGCAGCGGGCGACGCCGGGGTGGTGTTCTCGTGAGCGCCCCCCGTCGCAGCCCGTCCGGACGGCCGGGGCACCAGAACCGGCCGCCGCAGACCCCCGTGCAGCCCGCGCGTCGGGTGGCGCTGGACGTCGTCCAGGCCGTCCGGGAGTCGGACGCCTACGCCAACCTGCTGCTGCCGACCCGCATCGCGCGCGCCGCGCTGTCCCCGGCCGACGCCGCCCTCGCCACAGAGCTGACCTACGGCACGCTCCGGATGCAGGGCTACTACGACCGCGTCATCGCGGTCGCGGCGGGCCGTCCGGTCGACAAGATCGACCCGCCGCTTCTCGACGTGCTCCGTCTGGGTGCCCACCAGCTCCTGTCGACGCGTGTCGCCGCCCATGCGGCCGTGAACGAGTCCGTCGGCCTCGCGCGCACGGTCGGCAGCCGCTCGGGAACCGGTTTCGTCAACGGCGTGCTCCGGGAGATCGGCCGTCACACGCCGGAGGAGTGGCGGGAGGAAGTCGCCGGCCGTGCGAAAAACGAAGACGATCGACTCGCCGCCCTGTACTCGCATCCCGTGTGGGTGATCCGTGCCTTCCGCCGGTCGCTGGAGGCGGAGGGCCGTGCCGATGAGCTCGAAGCCCTGCTGGAGGCGGACAACGCCGCGCCGCGCGTCAACCTGGTCGCCCTGCCGGGCCTCGTCGACGAGCCCGAGGACTCGCGTCCGGACCGGTTCTCGCCTCCCGGCTTCACGGTCGGCGGGGGAGACCCGCACGGTCTGGTGGAGGAGTCGGGCGGCCGCATCCGGGTGCAGGACGAGGGGTCCCAGCTGGCCGCGCTGGCGCTGACCCGCGCGCGGCCGGTCGTCCCGGGGGAGCGCTGGCTGGACCTCTGCGCCGGCCCGGGCGGCAAGGCGGCCCTGCTCGCCGCCGAGGCCCTCGCCGGCGGTGCGACCCTGGTCGCCAACGAGCTGATCCCGGCGCGGGCCGAACTGGTGCGCCGCGCCCTCGCACCCGTACCGCTCGATGTGCCCGTCTGGGAGCTGGACGGCCTGCTGGTCGGTGACGAGCATCCCGAGGGCTTCGACCGGATCCTGCTGGACGCGCCGTGCACCGGCCTCGGAGCGTTGCGCCGCCGGCCCGAGGCGCGCTGGCGCAAGACGCCGCGCGACGTCAGCGAACTGACGACGCTGCAGGCCGGGCTCCTCGACTCCGCGGTCGCCGCGCTGAAGCCCGGTGGACTGCTCGCCTACGTCACCTGTTCGCCGCACGTCGCCGAGAGCCGCGGGATCGTGGCGGATGCGCTGGAGCGGCACGCGGGCGTGCTGGAGCAGGAGGAGACCGCCACGGTCGTCCAGGGGTTCGCGGCCGAGCGCCTCGACCTGGGCGGCGACCCGGCGACGGTCCAGCTGTGGCCGCACCGGCACCTCACCGATGCCATGTTCATCGCGCTGCTCCGCAAGCGGTCCGAATAGGCTGGGAGCATGGCACCCTCCGACGACCGCATCGACCCCCGTGTCCGCATCAATCCGAGCATCCTGGCGGCCGACTTCGCCAACATGCAGAGCGAGCTGCAGCGGATCGCGACCGCCGACCTGGTGCACGTGGACGTCATGGACAACCATTTCGTCCCCAACCTGACGTTCGGGCCGCAGATGGTGGGCCGCATCCAGGATGTGAGTCCCGTGCCACTGGATGTGCACCTGATGATCGACGACCCGGACCGCTGGGCGCTCGCCTACGCCGAGCTGGGCGCGTATTCGGTCACCTTCCACGCCGAGGCGGCCCACGACCCGATCTCGCTGGCGCGCCGCCTGCGGGCGATCGGGGCGCGTGCCGGAATCGCCGTGAAGCCCGGCACATCCGTCGAGCCCTTCCTGGAGCTGCTGGAGGAGTTCGACCAGGTGCTGGTGATGACGGTGGAGCCTGGTTTCGGCGGCCAGTCCTTCATGCCGGAGACGATGCCCAAGCTGCAGGCGCTGCGGCAGGCGGTCGAGGCGCGCGGCCTCGATGTCTGGCTGCAGGTGGATGGCGGGGTCACCGAGGAGACCATCGTGACGGCGGCGACCGCCGGCGCTGACACCTTCGTCGCCGGCTCCGCCGTCTTCCGCGGCGAGCCCGCCGACCGCATCGCGTCGCTGCGCGACGCCGCCCTCGCCCACGCCCACTGACCCCCCTCCCACCCCGCCTGTCGGCTTTGAGGTCCCGTAAGGCGCGATTCGGGGCAAATGTCGGCGGGTCGGCGGGGCGCTACGCTAGGACGGTGAAAACCTTCGACGACCTCTTCGCCGAACTCGACGAGAAGGCTCGCACCCGCCCGGAGGGTTCCGGCACGGTGCGCGAGCTCGACGCCGGCGTGCACACCATCGGCAAGAAGATCGTCGAGGAGGCCGCGGAGGTCTGGATGGCCGCCGAGTACGAGTCCGACGAGGCGCTGGCCGAGGAGGCCTCCCAGCTGCTCTACCACCTGCAGGTCCTGCTGCTGGCGAAGGGCCTGACCCCGGCCGACGTGTACCGACATCTGTGATGGCCCCAGCTTTGTCACGATAAGCAGGCGCATCCGTTTGTCCGATCACACGAAAGACTCCCCATGCTGAAGATCGCTGTCCCCAACAAGGGCTCCCTCTCCGAGACTGCGGCGCAGATGCTGCACGAGGCCGGTTATGTCGGCCGCCGTGACCCCAAAGAGCTGATCGTCACCGATGCCCGTAACGGCGTCGAGTTCTTCTACCTGCGCCCGCGCGACATCGCGACCTACGTCGGTTCCGGCGCGCTCGATGTCGGAATCACCGGGCGCGACCTGCTGCTGGACTCCGGCTCGCCTGCCGCCGAGATCGAGGGGCTCGACTTCGCGGCGTCCACCTTCCGGTTCGCCGGCCCGGCCGGTGTCTTCACCGAGCTCGCCGACCTGGAGGGCAAGCGGGTCGCCACCAGCTACCCGGGCCTGGTCGGGGCGTTCCTCGGCGAGCAGGGCGTCAGCACGTCGCTGATCAAGCTCGACGGCGCGGTGGAGTCGGCCGTGCGGCTGGGCGTCGCGGATGCGGTGGCCGATGTGGTCGAGACCGGCTCCACCCTTCGCAAGCAGGGTCTGGAGATCTTCGGTCCGGTGATCCTGGAGTCGGAGGCCGTGCTGGCCTCCTCGCCGACACCCGCCGCCGGTATCGACACGCTGGTGCGCCGCCTGCAGGGCGTCATGGTGGCACGCCAGTACGTGCTCATCGACTACAACCTGCCGGTGGCGCTGCTCGAGAAGGCCGTCGCGCTCACTCCCGGCGTGGAATCGCCGACCGTGTCGCCGCTGGGCGAGCCGGACTGGGTCGCCGTTCGCGTGATGATCAGGCGCGAGCAGACCAACCACATCATGGACGACCTGTACGAGCTGGGCGCGCGCGCCATCCTGGTCACCTCCATCCACGCGGCGCGGATCTGATGAGCGTCGCCGTCCGGGTGATCCCCTGCCTCGACGTGGCTGCCGGCCGGGTCGTCAAGGGCGTCAACTTCCAGAAGCTGCGCGACCAGGGCGACCCGGTCGAGCTCGCCGCGCGGTACTTCGAGCAGGGCGCCGACGAGCTGACCTTCCTCGATGTGACGGCCACCGTCGACGACCGCGCGACCACGTACGAGGTGGTCCGGGCGACCGCCGAGCAGGTGTTCATCCCGCTCACCGTCGGCGGCGGGGTGCGCAGTCCGGAGGATGTCGCGAAGCTCCTGGGTCACGGCGCGGACAAGGTGGGCGTCAACTCCGCCGCCATCGCGCGACCGGAGCTGATCGCCGAGATCGCCGGCCGCTTCGGCGCCCAGGTGCTGGTGCTGTCGCTGGACGTGAAACGCTCGGCCGCGACGCCGTCCGGCTTCGTGGTGACCACGCACGGCGGCCGCACCGAGACCGAGCTGGACGCCCTGGAGTGGGCGGCTCGTGCCATCGAACTCGGCGCGGGGGAGCTGCTGGTCAACTCCATCGATGCCGACGGCACGAAGGAGGGGTTCGACCTGGAGCTGATCCGGGCGATGCGCGCGTTGAGCAGCGTGCCTGTGATCGCCTCCGGCGGTGCCGGCCGGGTGCAGGATTTCGTGCCGGCGATCCAGGCGGGCGCGGACGCCGTGCTCGCCGCGAGCGTGTTCCACCAGGGTGAGCTCACGATCGACCAGGTGAAGGACGAACTGGCCGCGGCCGGGATGGAGGTCCGCCGATGAACGCCTCGATGAACGAGACGTCGACCGACGCCGTGCTGGAGCGCATCCGCTTCACCGATGCCGGACTGGTGCCCGCCATCATCCAGCAGTGGGACACCCGCGAGGTGCTCATGATGGGGTGGATGGACGCGGAGGCGTTCCGCCGGACCATGAGCGAGGGCCGGGTCACGTTCTGGTCCCGCTCGCGCAAGGAGTACTGGCGGAAGGGCGACACCTCCGGTCACGTGCAGTACGTGAAGGGGGCCGCGCTCGACTGCGACGGCGACACGCTGCTGGTGACGGTGGATCAGGTGGGCGCGGCATGCCACACGGGCACGCGCACCTGCTTCGACGCGGATGTGCTGGAGCCGGCCGTCGGCGCCAGCCCCGACATCGAGGCGGCCGACCTGTGACCGTGGGCGCCTCGGGGATCGGCACGGCGACCGCGACGACGACCCGCGCGGACTTCGACGCTCTGGTGGCCGATCACCGCGTGGTCCCCGTGATCCGGGAGCTTTTCGCCGACGGCGAGACGCCGGTCGGCATCTACCGCAAGCTCGCCGCCGGACGGCCGGGCACGTTCCTGCTGGAGTCGGCCGAGCAGGGCGGCATCTGGGGGCGCTTCTCGTTCGTCGGCGCCGCATCCTTCGGCGTCCTCACCCAGGTGGGCGACGACGTGCGCTGGCTCGACTACGGCCTCCCGGCGGAGCGCGCGCTCGGCACGGCAGCCTCCCTCCGCCCGTTGGAGGCTCTCGCCGCCTTGCACGCGCGCTGGGAGACGCCGCGCATCCCCGGCCTCCCGCCGCTGACCGGCGGTCTCGTCGGCTTCATCGGCTGGGAGGCGATCCGCCAGATCGAACGGCTGCCGGACGCGCCGCCCGTCGAGGTGGACGTACCCGGGCAGGCGCTCGCCTTCGTCTCCGACCTCGTCGTGCTCGACCACCGCTCGGGCACCGTGAAGCTGATCGCCAACGCACTGGCAGACGGAACAGACAGCGCCGATGAGCTGTGGGCGGATGCGCAGCAGCGCCTCGATCGCATGCAGAGCGAGCTGGCGCAGCCGTCCGAGGCGTGGCTCGAGGAGGTCGACCTCGCGACGCCCGCCGAGCCGGTGTCGCGCACGCAGCGCGAGGACTTCCTCGCTTCGGTGGTCACTGCGAAGCAGCGGATCGTCGACGGCGACATCTTCCAGGTCGTCATCTCGCAGCGCTTCGAGCTGGAGTGCACGGCGCCTGCCGTCGATGTCTACCGCGTGCTGCGCACGCTCAACCCGAGCCCGTACATGTACCTGCTCTCGCTCGAGAAGCCGGGCGGCGAGCCGTACCAGATCGTCGGGTCGTCACCCGAAGCCCTGGTGAAGGTGCAGGAGGGACGCGCGTTCACGCATCCCATCGCCGGTTCACGCCCGCGCGGCGCCACCCCCGAGGAGGACCTCGAGCTGGAGGCGTCGCTGCTCGCCGACGACAAGGAGCGCGCCGAGCACCTCATGCTCGTCGACCTCGCCCGCAACGACCTGCTCAAGGTGTGCGAGGCCGGAACCGTTGAGGTGACGGAGTTCATGCGCATCGAGCGGTTCAGCCACATCATGCACATCGTCTCGTCGGTCGAGGGCGACCTGCGGCCGCAGGCGACGGCGATCGACGCGTTCCGGGCGACCTTCCCGGCCGGCACGCTGTCCGGCGCCCCGAAGCCGATGGCGCTGCGGATCATCGACGAGCTGGAGCCCGCGCAGCGTGGCGTCTACGGGGGCGTGATCGGCTACTTCGACTTCGCGGGGGATGCGGACCTCGCGATCGCGATCCGGACCGCCACGATCATGGACGGCGTCGCGCGGGTCCAGGCGGGCGGGGGACTGGTGGCCGACTCGGTGCCGGAGAGCGAGTTCCAGGAGTCGCAGAACAAGGCGGCCGCGCCGCTGCGCGCGGTGGCCGTCGCGAACGCCATGAGGCGGGTCTCCGATGCCCGCTGATCAGGCTGCTGGCCGCCGCGCCAAGTACCTCACGATGCTGCTCCTCGTGGTGGGGAGCGGTCTCGCACTGCTGGCCGCGACGCAGCCCTGGTTCACCATCCGGCTGACCGACACGGCGAACCATTCCAGCTCGGTGACCGTCGCGGGCTCGGTCGCTGCGCCCGCCCTGACGGCACTCGCCCTGGCCGGATTGGCGCTCACCGCTGCGCTGGCCATCGCCGGTCCGGTGTTCCGGATCGTCCTCGCCCTGCTCGGGGTACTGCTCGGTGTCTCCGTGTTGATCTCGGCGATCACCGCGGTGTCGGATGCCGTGCGGGCGTCGGCGTCCGCGATCACCTCCGCGACGGGCGTGGCCGGGGATGCGTCCATCCGGCACCTCGTGCACTCGGTCGAGACGGAGTTCTGGCCCTGGCTCGCGATGGTCGCCGGCGCGCTGATCATCGTCGCCGCGGCGGCCGTCGTCGTCTTCTCGCGGCTCTGGCCCGGTCCGTCGCGCAAGTACCAGACCCGGTTCGCCGGCGAGGATGGCCGCCCGGCCGAGGAGGTCGTCGCCGAGGCCGCCGACGGCGGCGCGACACCGTCATCCGACACGCTCGACGGCGCATCGGAAGAGCCGTCGACGCTCGACCGCGACGCCGCGATCGACAGCTGGGACGAGCTGACACGGGGCGACGACCCGACGCGGTGAGCCACTAGACTGTTTTCCGTTCCATCCCCGTGCGGGCCGTCCGGCCCGCACCCGACGTGCAGGAGTCCCATGAGCAGCGAGTCAGTCGAGCCAGGTCACGGTCACTCGCCGGCGGCGTGGACGGCCGTGATCATCATGCTGGTCGCGTTCACGATCGGCGCGGTCGCCTTCTTCTACGACGCCCCGCTCATCGTCTGGGCGGCAGCGGGACTCGCGATCATCGGGCTCATCGTCGGCGGCATCATGAAGCGCGTGGGCTACGGAGTGGGCGGCTCCAAGTACACCCCGAAGGGCCACTGATCCGTGCTCGCCGACCTCGTCGCCGGCGCACGGGAAGACGCTGACCGGCGGCGCACCGATCGCCCGCTCGCCCAGGTGGAGGCGGACGCCCTCGCGCGCCCAGCGGCACTGGATGCGCTGGCGGCCCTCGCACCGGCCGAGCGCGTCAAGGTCATCGCCGAGGTGAAGCGCGCCAGCCCGTCCCGCGGGGCCCTCGCCGCCATCCCGGACGCGGCCGCTCTCGCCGTCTCCTATGAGACCGGAGGCGCCAGCGCCATCAGCGTGCTGACCGAGGAGCGCCGGTTCCACGGCTCGCTGGCCGACCTGGAAGCCGTGCGTGACGCCGTGTCCATCCCGGTGCTGCGCAAGGAGTTCGTGACCGACCCGTACCAGGTGTTCGAGGCCCGCGCCGCGGGCGCCGACCTGGTGCTGCTGATCGTCGCGGCACTCGACCAGCCGCGCCTGGTGGAGTTGCACGAGCTGATCACGCAGCTCGGCATGACCTCCCTGGTGGAGGCGCACTCGGCCGAGGAGCTGAGCCGCGCGCTCGACACCGGCGCCGGCCTCGTGGGTGTGAACGCCCGCGACCTCACAACGTTCGAGCTGGATCGGGACCTGTTCGGCCGCCTGGCCGAACGCATCCCGTCCGGCGTCATCCGCGTGGCGGAGTCTGCCGTGAAGTCGGCCGACGACGTCGCGCACTACCGGGCTGCGGGCGCCGATGTCGTGCTCGTCGGCGAGGCGCTCGTGACGAGCGACCCCGTCGCGACGCTCGGAGAATTCCTGGGAGTCTGATGTCCCTCCGCACTGAGCAGGGTCCGTATTTCGGCGACTTCGGCGGGCGGTTCGTCCCCGAGTCGCTGGTCGCAGCGCTCGACGAGCTGTCCGCGGCGTGGGAGGAGGCGAAGGCAGACCCCGCATTCCATGCCGAGCTGGACGAGCTGCACCGCAGCTACACCGGCCGTCCGTCGATCATCACGGAGGTGCCGCGCTTCGCAGAACATGCGGGGGGCGCGCGCATCATCCTGAAGCGTGAAGACCTGAACCACACCGGCTCGCACAAGATCAACAACGTGCTGGGGCAGGCCATCCTCACCAAGCGCATCGGCAAGACCCGGGTGATCGCCGAGACCGGCGCGGGCCAGCACGGCGTCGCGACCGCGACGGCTGCGGCCCTCTTCGGCCTGGAGTGCACCATCTACATGGGCGAGGTCGACACAGAGCGCCAGGCGCTCAATGTGGCCCGCATGCGCCTCCTCGGCGCCGAGGTCGTCGCCGTCAAGACCGGCTCGCGCACGCTCAAGGACGCCATCAACGATGCGATGCGCGACTGGGTGACGAACGTCGAGCACACCAACTACATCTTCGGCACCGTGGCCGGGCCGCATCCCTTCCCGGCGATGGTCCGCGACCTGCAGAAGATCATCGGCGAAGAAGCGCGCGAGCAGGTCCTCGCGCTGACCGGTCGCCTCCCCGACGCGGTCGTCGCCTGCGTGGGCGGCGGCTCGAACGCGATGGGCATCTTCCACGCGTTCCTGGATGACGAGGATGTGCGCCTGGTCGGCTACGAGGCGGGCGGCGAAGGCGCGGACACCCCGCGGCACGCGGCCACGATCACGAAAGGCCGGCCCGGGGTGCTGCACGGTGCGCGCTCGATGCTGCTGCAGGACGAGGACGGCCAGACCATCGAATCCCACTCGATCTCGGCGGGCCTCGACTACCCGGGCGTCGGTCCGGAGCACGCCTGGCTGGCGAAGATCGGCCGCGCCGAATACCGTCCGGTGTCGGATGCGGACGCCATGGACGCCCTGAGCCTGCTGAGCCGCACCGAGGGCATCATCCCGGCCATCGAGTCGGCGCACGCCCTCGCCGGCGCGCTGGTCCTCGGCCGCGAGCTCGGGCCGGAGGCCACCATCCTGGTGAACCTCAGCGGCCGCGGCGACAAAGACATGGAGACCGCCGGCCGCTACTTCGACCTGCTCGACCCCGACGCGGTGCAGTCGTGAACGCGGTCGTCGAGAGCCGTGTCGCCGACACGATCGCTCGCCGCAACGCCGAGGCGGCAGGAGCCCTGATCGGGTACCTGCCTGCCGGGTTCCCGGACCTGCGGACGAGCGTGGATGCTGCTGTCGCCCTCGCGGAGAACGGCGTCGACGTCATCGAGCTCGGCCTCCCGTACTCCGACCCGGTGATGGACGGCACCGTCATCCAGGCGGCGACGCAGCAGGCCCTGAGCGCGGGCTTCCGCCTGCGCGACGGCTTCACGGCCGTCCGCGAGATCACCACCCGGGTCGACATCCCTGTCCTGGTGATGACGTACTGGAACCCGGTGCTGCAGTACGGCGTCGACCGTTTCGCCGACGACCTCGTCGAGGCCGGGGGAGCGGGCCTCATCACGCCCGACCTGATCCCGGACGAGGGCGCCGACTGGCTCGCGGCGTCCGACCGTGCCGGGCTCGACCGTGTGTTCCTCGCCGCCCCCAGCTCCACCGACGTGCGCCTCAAGCAGACTGTCGACCTGAGCCGCGGCTTCGTCTACGCCGTCTCGACCATGGGCATCACCGGCGCCAGGACCGACGTGGATGCTGCCGCGCGTACACTCGTCGGCCGCCTCCGCGAGGCGGGCGCCACGAGCGCCTGCGTCGGGCTGGGGATCTCCTCCGGAGCGCAGGTGGCAGAGGTCCTGGAGTACGCGGACGGTGCGATCGTCGGCTCGGCGCTGGTCAAGGCGCTGGGCGACGGCGGCGTCGCCGAGGCCGGCCGGGTGGCCGCGTCCCTGGCACGCGGCACGATCCGCCCCTGACCGCGTCCTAAACTAATGTGGCGCGCGACGCGTTTGCGCCGCATCCCAACCTGATCGAAAGAGAGTCCTCGGGTGACCCTGACCATGAGCAGCTGGTACGCCAGCATTCCCAGCCCCGGGCCGGAGTGGCAGCAGATCCCGATCGATATCTTCGGTTTGCACTGGCGCATACAGACGTACGCGATCATGATCCTGATCGGGATCGTCATCGCCGCGATGTGGACATCGCGCCGCCTGACGAAGCGCGGCGCCGAGCCGGGCGTGGTGCTCGACATTCTAATCCCGGTCGTCGTCCTCGGTATCATCGGCGCGCGGCTCTACCACGTGTTCACCCACCCGGCCGACTACTTCTACCCGGGCGCCGACCCGTGGAAGGTCTTCGCCATCTGGGAGGGCGGCAACGCCATCTTCGGTTCGCTGATCGGCGGCGCCGTCGGCGCCTGGATCGGCTGCCGCTGGACCGGCATCCGCTTCTGGACGTTCGCGGACGCGCTGGCTCCGGCGCTGCTCTTCGCCCAGGCGGTCGGCCGTCTCGGCAACTGGTTCAACCAGGAGCTGTTCGGCCTCCCGACCGACCTGCCCTGGGGCCTCCAGATCGACTCGAGCAACAAAGCCATCCCGGTGGGCCTGCCCGACGGCACCCTCTTCCAGCCGCTCTTCCTCTACGAGATCATCTGGAACCTCATCGGCGTGGCCCTCCTGGTCTTCCTCGGGCGCAAGTTCACGCTGCAGTGGGGGAGGCTCTTCGCCCTGTACCTGGTCTGGTACGGCGTCGGCCGCTCCTACCTGGAGTCCATCCGCATCGACCCGAGCGAGTTCTCGTTCCTCGGTATCCCGTCCAACGTCTGGGCGGCATTCGTCGCCATCGTGCTCGGCCTGATCATCTTCTCCGTGCAGACGTCCCGGCACCCCGGACTCGAGCCGAGCCCGTACCGTCCGGGTCGTGAATGGGTCGGGCCGGATGCTGAGGTAGACTCTGACGACACGGACCTGGAGGATGAGGACACCGCCGATGCAGACGGTGTGCCTGCCGGGTCCGCTTCGGCCAAGGCCACAAGCCCCACGAACGGATGATTCCCGACGGCCTGAAGTAAGAACCGTCGAGGCGATCCCACGCACCTGACCGCACGAAAAGCCTGGCCGTACCCGGTCCAGGCTGCGCGGCGGAAACCTCCCAGCATCGGGCCGAAGGCGTCCCCGCACCCAGCATCCCCACATCCACGACACTGTGAGGACGGTCGACAGATGGCGCTCACGCCTCCCCATTCCCGCTTCGGGACCGTGCCAGGCCCACAGGGCCTGTACGACCCTGCCCACGAGAAGGACGCCTGTGGCCTCGCCATGGTCGCGACGCTCCGCGGCACCGCCGGGCACGACATCATCGACGCCGCCCTCGAGGCGCTGCGTCACCTGGAGCACCGCGGCGCGGTCGGCTCCGACGCGGGCACCGGCGACGGTGCGGGCATCATCACCCAGGTCCCTGACGCGTTCCTGCGCGCCGTCGCCGGGTTCGAGCTCCCGCCGGCCGGGCGGTACGCGGTCGGCAACGCCTTCCTGCCGAGCAGCGAGGAGGAGCGGGCCGAGATCAAGTTTGCGCTCGAGTCCATCGCGGGCGACCACGAGCTGAGCGTCCTCGGCTGGCGACCGGTGCCGGTGCGTCCGGAGGAGCTGGGAACCCTGGCGCGCCAGGCGATGCCCGTCGTCGAGCAGCTCTTCGTCGCGTCGACGCGTGTCGGCGACGACGGTGAGCCGGCCTCCGGGATCGCCATCGACCGGCAGACGTTCTTCCTGCGCAAGCGCGCCGAGCGCGAGCTCGACCTGTACTTCTCGTCGCTCTCGAGCCGCACGATCGTCTACAAGGGCATGGTCACGACGCTCCAGCTGGAGCCGTTCTACCCGGACCTCTCCGACGAGCGCTTCGCGTCGAAGCTGGCGCTGGTGCACTCGCGGTACTCGACCAACACGTTCCCGTCCTGGCCGCTCGCGCAGCCGTTCCGCATGATCGCCCACAACGGCGAGATCAATACGGTGCAGGGCAACCGCAACTGGATGCGCGCCCGCCAGTCCCAGCTGGAGAGCGAACTCCTCGGCGACCTGAGCCCGATCCTGCCCGTGGTGACCCCCGGCGCCTCCGACTCCGCCTCGTTCGACGAGGTCGTCGAGCTCATCTCGCTGAGCGGGCGCCCGCTGCCGCACGCCGTCATGATGATGGTGCCGGAGGCCTGGGAGAACCAGACCGAGATCGACCCCGTCCGCCGCGCGTTCTACGAGTACCACTCGATGCTCATGGAGCCGTGGGACGGCCCCGCCGCGATCGTGTTCACCGACGGCTCGCTGGTCGGCGCCACGCTCGACCGCAACGGCCTGCGCCCCGGACGCTACGTAGTGACCAACGACGGCCTCGTCGTCCTGGCGTCCGAGATCGGCGTGCTCGACATCGACCCGAGCCGCGTCGTCCGCAAGGGCCGCCTCCGCCCCGGCCGCATGTTCTTGGTCGACACAGTCGCCGGGCGGCTGATCGAGGACGAGGAGATCAAGTCCGAGCTCGCGTCCGCCGCGCCCTACGGCGAGTGGCTGGATGAGGGCAGGATCAACCTGAAGGACCTCCCGGAGCGCGAGCACATCGTCCACACCCCGGCGTCGATCGTGCGCCGCCAGCGGACGTTCGGTTACACCGAAGAAGAAGTCCGCATCCTCCTGAAGCCGATGGCGACCACCGGCGCCGAGCCGCTCGGCGCGATGGGGTCGGACACACCGGTCGCGGTGCTCTCCGAGCGCCCGCGCCTGCTGTTCGACTACTTCACCCAACAGTTCGCGCAGGTCACCAACCCGCCGCTCGACTCCATCCGCGAAGAGGTCGTCACCTCGCTCAAGCTCGGTCTCGGTCCGGAGCGCAACCTCCTCGACGCCGGCCCGGAGCACGCGAAGCAGGTCGTGCTCGACTTCCCGGTGATCGACAACGACGAGCTGGCGAAGATCCAGCACATCGACCCGAGGATCGGCAGCACGCTGACCACCACCGTGCGGGGCCTGTACCGGTCCGACGCGGGGCCGGATGCGCTCGAGCGCCGGCTGGCCGAGATGTGCGACGAGGTCGACGAGGCCATCGCCGCCGGCGCCCAGTTCATCGTGCTCAGCGACCGCGACTCCACGAAAGACCTTGCGCCCATCCCGTCGCTGCTGATGCTGGCCGCGGTGCACCACCACCTGATCCGCTCGGAGACCCGCATGAAGGCCGGTCTCATCGTCGAGGCCGGTGACGTGCGCGAGGTGCACCACGTCGCACTGCTGATCGGCTACGGCGCGTCGGCGATCAACCCGTACCTGGCGATGGAGACCTGCGAGGAGCTCGTCCGCAGCGGGATGATCACCGGCGTCACGCCGGAGAAGGCGGTCAAGAACGTCATCAAGGCGCTCGGCAAGGGCGTGCTGAAGATCATGTCCAAGATGGGCATCTCGACGGTCTCGTCCTACGCCGGAGCACAGGCGTTCGAGGCGGTCGGGCTCAGCCAGGAGTTCGTCGACCAGTACTTCACCGGCACCACGAGCAAGCTCGGCGGGGTCGGGATCGACGTGATCGCGGCCGAGAACCTCGCCCGCCACGAGAGCGCCTACCCCTCCGAGGGCGCAGCCCTGGCGCACGAGCGCCTGGCGACCGGTGGCGAGTACCAGTGGCGTCGCGACGGATCGCCGCACCTCTTCAACCCGGAGACGGTGTTCCGGCTGCAGCACGCCACGCGCACCCGTCGGTACGACGTGTTCCGCGAGTACACGAAGCTGATCGACGACCAGTCCGAGTCGCTGATGACCCTGCGCGGAATGTTCACGCTCAAGGAGGGCCAGCGTCCGCCTGTGCCGATCGACGAGGTCGAGTCCGTCTCGTCCATCGTGAAGCGGTTCTCGACGGGCGCGATGAGCTACGGATCCATCTCGAAGGAGGCGCACGAGACCCTCGCGATCGCCATGAACCGGCTCGGCGCGAAGTCGAACACCGGTGAGGGCGGCGAAGACCTCGACCGCCTGCTCGACCCGGAGCGCCGCAGCGCGATCAAGCAGGTCGCGTCCGGCCGGTTCGGCGTCACGTCGATGTACCTGACGCACGCCGACGACATCCAGATCAAGCTCGCCCAGGGCGCGAAGCCCGGCGAGGGCGGCCAGCTGCCGCCGACCAAGGTGTACCCGTGGGTCGCGCGCACCCGGCACGCGACCGCCGGAGTCGGCCTGATCTCACCGCCCCCGCACCACGACATCTACTCGATCGAAGACCTCAAGCAGCTCATCTTCGACCTGAAGCGCGCCAACCCGGGCGCCCGCATCCACGTCAAGCTGGTCTCCGAGTCGGGCATCGGCGCGGTCGCCGCCGGCACGGCGAAGGCGCTGGCCGACGTCATCCTGGTCTCCGGCCACGACGGCGGAACGGGTGCCTCCCCGGTGAACTCGCTGAAGCACGCGGGCACGCCGTGGGAGCTCGGCCTTGCCGAGACGCAGCAGACCCTGATGCTGAACGGGATGCGCGAGCGCGTCGTCGTGCAGGTCGACGGGCAGCTGAAGACCGGCCGCGACGTCATCGTCGGTGCGCTGCTCGGAGCCGAGGAGTTCGGCTTCGCCACGGCGCCGCTGGTGGTCTCCGGCTGCGTCATGATGCGCGTCTGCCACCTCGACACCTGCCCGGTCGGCGTCGCGACCCAGAACCCGGAGTTGCGGGCGCGGTTCGCCGGCAAGCCGGAGTTCGTGGTCAACTTCTTCGAGTTCATCGCCGAGGAGGTGCGCGAGTACCTCGCGGCGCTCGGCTTCCGGACACTCGACGAGGCGATCGGCCACGCCGAGCTGCTGGATGTGGACAGCGCGATCGACCACTGGAAGGCGTCCGGGCTCGACCTTGCGCCCATCCTGCACGGTCCGGCGTTCGGCCCGGAGGCACCGCGTCGCAACGGCCGGAAGCAGGACCACGAGCTGGAGCAGCACTTCGACGTCCAGCTGATCGAGGCTGCGCAGGAGGTCCTGGCGGCCGGTGGGCACCTGGAGCTCAGCCTCCCGATCCGCAACACCGAGCGCGCCGTCGGCACCATGCTGGGGCACGAGGTGACCCTCCGCCACGGCCAGAACGGCCTCCCGGCCGGCTCGATCGACATCACGCTGACCGGTTCCGCCGGCCAGTCGCTCGGTGCGTTCCTGCCGTCCGGAATCACGCTGCGGCTGGAGGGCGACTCCAACGACTACGTCGGCAAGGGTCTCTCCGGCGGGCAGATCGTCGTCAAGCCGCCGCGAGACAGCGTCTTCGCCGCCGAGCGGAACGTGATCGCGGGCAACGTGATCGGGTACGGCGCGACGCAGGGCAGCATGTTCATCCGCGGCATCGTGGGGGAGCGCTTCCTGGTCCGCAACTCGGGCGCAACCGCCGTCGTGGAGGGCGTGGGCGACCACGCGCTCGAGTACATGACCGGCGGACTGGCCGTGATCCTGGGCGGCACCGGCCGCAACCTGGGCGCAGGAATGTCCGGCGGCACGGCGTACGTGTACGACCTGAAGCGCGAGCGCGTGAACCGGGAGTCCCTTGCCACCGGCGAGCTGGAGCTGCTGCCGCTCGGCAGCGCCGACATCGAGATCGTCCGCGACCTGCTGGAGCAGCACGCGGCCGAGACCGGGTCGGGGCTCGCGAAGCGGATGCTGGAGGACTTCGACGCGACCGTCGCGAAGTTCGTGAAGGTACTGCCCCGCGACTACGCGGCAGTGCAGCAGATGCGCCAGGAGGCCGTCGACGAGGGCCTCGACCCCGACGGCGATATCGTGTGGAACCGAATCTTGGAGGTGACCGGTGGCTGACCCTAAAGGCTTTCTGAAGACGACCGAGCGGGAGCTGCCGAAGCGCCGACCCGTTTCCGTCCGCCTGATGGACTGGAAAGAGGTCTACGAGGCGGGCGACCCCGCGCAGCTGCGCCGGCAGGCAGGCCGCTGCATGGACTGCGGCATCCCGTTCTGCCACTCCGGCTGCCCGCTAGGCAACCTCATCCCGGAGTGGAACGACCTGATGTGGCGCGGGGAGGGACGCCAGGCGATCGACCGCCTGCACGCGACCAACAACTTCCCGGAGTTCACCGGACGCCTGTGCCCGGCCCCGTGCGAGTCGTCGTGCGTGCTCGGCATCAACCAGCCCGCGGTCACCATCAAGCAGGTCGAGGTCTCGATCATCGACCAGGCCTGGCAGAACGGCTGGGTGCAGCCGCACCCGCCGGAGCGCCTCACTGGCAAGACGGTCGCCGTCGTCGGCTCCGGGCCTGCAGGCCTCGCCGCGGCGCAGCAGCTCACCCGCGCCGGTCACACGGTCGCGGTGTACGAGCGCGACGACCGGATCGGCGGCCTGCTGCGCTACGGCATCCCCGACTTCAAGATGGAGAAGAAGCACCTCGAGGCGCGACTCAACCAGATGATGGCCGAGGGCACCCGCTTCCGCGCGGGCGTCAACATCGGCGTCGACATCAGCTGGGACGACCTGCGCGCCCGCTACGACGCGGTCGTCGTCGCGACCGGTGCTCTGGTGCCGCGCGACCTGCCCATCCCGGGCCGCGAGCTCGCCGGAGTGCACTTCGCGATGGAGTACCTCGTGCAGCAGAACAAGGCGGGCGCTGGCGACCAGGTCGCCGCGCAGATCACCGCCGACGGCAAGCACGTCGTCGTGCTCGGGGGCGGCGACACCGGCGCGGACTGCATCGGGACCGCGCACCGTCAGGGCGCCGCGAGCGTCACCAACCTCGCCATCGGCAAGCAGCCGCCGGAGGAGCGTCCCGGACACCAGCCCTGGCCGATGACCCCGACGCTGTTCGAGGTGTCCACCGCGCACGAGGAGGGCGGACGGCGCGAGTTCCTGGCGTCGACCGTCGAGTTCCTCGCGAACGAGTTCGGTGAGGTCCGCGCCCTGCGCGTGGCCGAGACCGAGTACCTCGACGGGCGCCGCGTTCCGAAGGCCGGAACCGAGCGAGAGATCCCAGCCGACCTGGTGCTCCTTGCGCTCGGTTTCACGGGTCCTGAGCAGCAGGACATCTCCGCGCAGCTGGGTCTGCCGTTCGACGAGCGCGGCAACGTCGCGCGCGACGGCGAGTACCAGACGGCCCACGAGGGCGTGTTCGTCGCCGGCGACGCCGGCCGCGGCCAGTCCCTCATCGTCTGGGCCATCGCGGAGGGCCGGGCAGCGGCGGCCGCTGTTGACCGGTATCTTGAAGGGGAGACGCAGTTGCCGTCTCCGATCCGTCCCACCGACCGCGGCATCCTCGTCTGAACGAGGCAATGCCCGCACGACCGGGCGCCCACCACGACAAAACGCGCCGTCGGCGCAGAATCACGGAGCGAACAGAAGTATGAGAAGGGCGAAAATCGTCGCGACCCTCGGGCCGGCGACTTCCAGCTACGACAACATCCGCGCGATCATCGACGCGGGTGTGGACGTGGCGCGGATGAATCTCAGCCACGGCAGCTACGAGGTGCACGAGGGGGTCTACGCCAACGTGCGCAAGGCCGCCGACGACGCCGGAAAGCCGGTCGCCGTTCTCGTCGACCTCCAGGGCCCCAAGATCCGTCTCGGCAAGTTCGAGGCAGGTCCCTACGAGCTCGCCGAAGGCGACATCTTCAAGATCACCACCGAAGACATCATCGGCACGAAGGAGATCTCCTCGACGACGTTCAAGGGCCTCCCGCAGGACGTCAAGGCGGGCGACTACCTGCTGATCGACGACGGCAAGGTGCGCGTCCGCGTCGTCGAGGTGGAGGGCCAGGTCGTCACCACCGAGGTCATCGTCGCGGGTCCGGTGTCCAACAACAAGGGCATCAACCTCCCGGGCGTGGCCGTCAACGTGCCGGCTCTCTCCGACAAGGACGAGGCGGACCTCCGCTGGGGCCTGAAGCTCGGCGCCGACCTGATCGCGCTGTCGTTCGTCCGGAACGCCGCCGACATCGAGCGCGTGCACGAGATCATGGCGGAGGAGGGCCGCAAGGTCCCGGTCGTCGCCAAGATCGAGAAGCCCCAGGCCGTCGATGCTCTGGAGGAGATCATCGAGGCGTTCGACGCCATCATGGTCGCCCGCGGCGACCTCGGCGTCGAGCTGCCGCTGGAGGCGGTTCCGATCGTGCAGAAGCGCGCCGTCGAGCTGGCTCGTCGTGCGGCGAAGCCGGTCATCGTGGCGACGCAGATGCTCGAGTCGATGATCTCCAGCCCGGTGCCGACCCGCGCCGAGACCTCGGACGTCGCGAACGCCGTCCTCGACGGTGCGGACGCGGTCATGCTCTCGGGTGAGACCAGCGTCGGCGAGTACCCGACCGTCACGGTGCAGACCATGGCCAAGATCGTCACCTCCACCGAGGAGCACGGTCTGGAGCGCATCCTGCCGCTCGGAACGCGCCCGCGCACCCAGTCCGGTGCGATCACGCTGGCCGCCGTCGAGGTCGCCGACTTCGTCGAGGCCAAGTTCCTCTGCGTGTTCACCGAGTCCGGCGAGTCAGCACGACGCATGGCGCGCATTCGCAGCAGGATCCCGATCCTGGCCTTCACGCCGGAGGAGTCGGTCCGTCGCCGCATGTCGCTGTTCTGGGGCGTCGAGTCGTTCGTCGTCGGCCGCGTCACCCACACCGACCAGATGGTCGCGCAGGTGGATGAGGCCCTCAAGTCCACCGGCCGTGCCGTCGACGGGGACAAGGTGATCATCATCTCCGGTTCCCCTCCAGGGATCCCCGGAACCACCAACGACATCCGCGTGCACAAGGTCGGCGACGTCCTCTAGCACCGGCCGGAAAAGGCCCCGCTTCGTGCGGGGCCTTTTTCGTCGGTCGGTCTCCTGGCCGCCTCCTCTCGTCCACTGCGCCTCCCCGTCTTGCCGCCGCAAACGGAGGACATCGATCCGTCCCCACCTCCCACCTCCTCCGTTTCCTGTCTTCCCCCGGCGTGGCGGATCGGATCTCCTCCCTTTCCTCCGTTTGTGGCTGCGGCGGGCGACGGAGGAGATCCGCCGCGACACGCCGATCGGCGTGCGGAATGGGAGGAGGTCCGGCGCCATCCGGTTCGTACGTCCTCCCTTTTTTGTAGACGGCCGCGGGGCGTGTCCTCCGGGGGTATGACGCGGTGTCAGACCAGGGGATGAACTCCTGTTCTCCCATGGAATCCGGAGGGTCGGATGGGGTGCCCCGCGCGTATCCTCAGGCTATGGAACACCGTTGGATGCGCTGGGCGCCGGCCGTCGTGATCCCGGTCGCGATCGCGACCGCTGCGATCGTGACGCCGCTGGCCGCAGGCGCCGCAGATCTGCCCGTGAAGTCGCCGTCCGACGTGCTCCGGCTGGTCGCCGCGAGCGACACGCGCTCGTTCTCGGGCACGGTCGAGCAGACCTCCGACCTGGGGCTGCCGAGCCTTCCCTCCACATCTTCCGGTTCACAGGATGCGAGCGCCGCCGACATGCTGGAGCTCGCCCTCGCCGACCACACGGCCAAGGTGTGGGTCGACGGTCCCACCCAGGTTCGGGTGCAGGTGCTCGACAAGCTGGCTGAGCGCGATGCGATCCGCAACGGCTCCGACCTGTGGCTCTACCAGTCGTCGGGCGAGAAGGTGTCGCACGCGACGCTTCCGGCCCATGAGCAGACCGCTCCGACTCCGGATGCGACCGCGACGACTCCCTCGCAGATCGCCGAGCGCTTCCTCGACGCCGTCGACCCCTCCACGAAGGTGACGCTCGGCGACAACGTGTCGGTGGCCGGGCGGGACGCCTATGACCTTGTGCTGACTCCGAGGACCGACCAGACCTTGGTGGGGCACGTGTCGATCGCCGTCGACGGCAAGACCGGCATCCCGCTGAAGGTGGCCGTCACGCCGCGCGGCGCGAGCGCTCCGGGGTTCGAGGCCGGGTACACGCAGTTCAGCGACCAGAAGCCCGACGCCTCGGTGTTCGCTTTCACTCCGCCGAAGGGCGCCACCGTCACCGAGCAGAAGCTGCCGACCGGCGGCGACGCCGCGAAGCACGCGGGCACTCATCCGCGGCCCACCGTGACGGGCGAGGGATGGGCGACCGTCGTCGCGCTGCCTGCGGGCTCAGCGCCGGCCTCGGTCTCCGGTGACCCGCTGTTCAGCCAGCTGACGCAGCCGGTGGATGGTGGACGCGCCCTGACCTCGTCGCTGCTGTCGGTGCTGGTCACGTCCGACGGCCGCGTGCTGACGGGTGCGGTGCCCGTCTCGACCCTGCAGGCGGCGGCGAACGCAGCCGGCCAGTGACCGACGCGGCCATCGCGACCAGCGGGCTCACCAAGCGCTTCCGGTCGCGGGCGGTCGTCGACGGCCTCGACCTGAACGTGCCGCGCGGCTCGGTGTTCGGCTTCCTCGGTCCGAACGGGTCCGGAAAGACCACGACGATCCGGATGCTGCTCGGACTCGTTTCGCCGTCGGCGGGTTCCATCCAGGTGCTCGGTGAGGCGATGCCGGATCGGGGTGCGCGCGTGCTCCCGCGGGTCGGCGCCCTGGTGGAGGGGCCGGCGTTCGCGCCGTATCTCTCCGGCGCCGCGAATCTGGTGCGCCGCGACACGGCCGACCGCTACGCGCCGGGCGCGACCCGGACGTCTCGGGTCGAAACCGCGCTGGAGCGCGTTGGCCTGTCGCATGCGGCAGGCAAGCACGTCCGGGCGTACTCCCTCGGCATGAAGCAGCGGCTCGGTATCGCCGGAGCCCTGCTCACCGACCGTGACCTCCTGGTGCTCGACGAGCCGACGAACGGGCTCGACCCGCAGGGGACGCGCGAGGTCCGCACCCTGGTGCGGTCGCTCGCCGACGAGGGGACGACGGTCTTCGTGTCGAGCCACCTGCTGGCCGAGATCGAGCAGGTGTGCACGCACGCCGCGATCATGCGGACGGGCCGTCTGGTGGCCCAGGGGTCGCTGGACGAGTTGAGGCGCGGTTCCGGTCCGCGAGTGGTGGTGGAGACGCCGGATGTGCCGCTCGCCGTCTCCGTGCTCGCGCGCTTCGGCCTGGAGCCGGAGACCGTCCCCTCTGGCGTCGAGGCGTCGCTCTCCGAATCGGCTCCGGCCGCCGAGCAGCTGGCGGCGGCCCTGGTGGGCGACGGCGTGCGGCTGCGCGGTTTCGCGGTGCGCGCCTCCAGCCTGGAGGAGCGCTTCGTCGAGCTCACCGGGGAGGGCTTCGATGTCGAGCAGTGAACTGACCGCCGCGCCTCCGGCCACGCGATCCACCACCGCCGCCCGACGGGAACGGCCCTCGGGAGGCTGGGCGCTGCTCGGCTCCGAGATCTCGGTGATGTTCCGGCGGTGGCGCACCTGGGCGATGCTCGCGGCGCTGGCCGCTGTGCCCATCCTGATCGCCGTCGCGGTGCGCATCACCGGCGGCAGCTCCCGCGGCCCGGCCTTCCTCAGCGAGATCAGCAGCAATGGCCTGTTCGTCGCGTTCACCGCGCTCGTGGTCTGCGTTCCGCTGTTCCTGCCGCTGACGATCGGTGTCGTCGCGGGCGACACGATCGCGGGGGAGGCGAGCCACGGAACTCTGCGCTACCTCGTGATCGCACCGGCCGGGCGCCTGCGCCTGCTGGCCGTCAAATACGCCGGCTGCGCGGTGTTCTCCGTCGCGGCGGCCCTGGTGGTCGGTCTCGCCGGCGCGCTCATCGGCATGCTGCTGTTCCCGATCGGTCCGGTGACGCTCCTGTCGGGGATCCAGGTGAGCCTGCCGGATGCGTACCTCCGGCTCCTGCTGATCGCTCTGTACATCGTCGTGTCGTTGCTCGGGCTGTGCGCGATCGGGCTGTTCCTGTCGACGCTGACCGACGTCCCCGTCGGCGCCATGGCGGCGACGGCTGTGCTCGCCGTCTTCTCGCAGGTCCTCGACCAGCTGCCGCAGCTGGATGGACTTCACCCGTGGTTGTTCAGTCACTACTGGCTGGGGTTCGGCGACTTCCTGCGCGACCCCATCGCGTGGGACTCGTTCGGCGACAACGCGCTGCTGCAGCTCGGTTACGTCGCGGTGTTCGGCGCGCTGGCGATCGGGCGGTTCACGACGAAGGACATCCTGTCCTGAAGCGGCCCCGTCTGCTCACGGGACACCTTCGGCCGTCTGCTCCAGGTCAGATCGCGGCGCCTCACGCTGCGTCGCGATCGTCACGGCCGCGGCTGCGCAGACGACGAGGATACCGACCAGCTGGATCAGCGTGAACCGCTCGTGCAGCACGATCACCCCGAACACCGTCGCGACCACCGGCCCGAAGCTGGTGATGACGGCGTACAGCCGCGGCGTGATACGGCGCAGGATGAATGTGTCGAGGCTGTAGGGGACAGCCGACGACAGCACGCCGAGCGCAAGCAGCAGGAGCAGTACGTGAGCATCGAGTCGGGCGACGTCGACGACGATCAGGGCGAGCGGGACGGTCAGCACCGTCGAGACGACGCTGGCGACGCTCAGCCCCTCCAGCCCCGGGAGCCGCGTTGCGACCTGCCGGGTGAGCAGGATGTAGGCCGCCCAGGCGGCGGCGGCCGTGAGCGCGAGGACCACGCCGAGTGGGTCGATCGCGCCCTCCGTCGCCGTCAGGAGGAGGACTCCCGCCGCGGCCGCGAGTGCGCATCCCGCATCGAGTAGGCGTCGTGAACCGACCAGGGCCAGGGCGAACGGACCGAGGAACTCGATCGTCGCGGCAATACCCAGCCCGAGGCGGCCGACGGCCTCGTAGAAGCTGAGGTTCATCGCGGCGAGCACGACGCCGAGGGCGAGCGCGGACCACAGACGTCGCCAGCGCAGCTCGGAGCGGCGGGGACGGTAGAAGGGCAGCACGGCCACGGCTGTGACGACCTGTCGCGCTGCGACCACAACGATCGACCCGACGACCGGGATGAGGAGCCCCGCGATGGCCGAGCCGAAGTTGATGCTCACCTCCGTCGCCACCTGGGTGCCGGCGCCGACGAGGCGGTCGCGACGGGTGGAGCTCACCGATGGAGCCTACTGGGCGCCCGGCGTCAGAGCGTGCGCCGCATGATCGCGCGGATCGCGCTCGGGCGCCGCACCACCTCGAATCCGCCGTCCCGGAACAGCGACACGGTGCCGTGGTATCGCGCCGCCGTCGAGATCGACGGCCGCAGCTCGGGGTCGACGGGGTAGCCCTCGAGCACCTCCGCCCCCTGCGCGCGGGCGTGCTCGACGGCTCCGTCGAGGAGGGCGCGCGCGACCCCCTGCCTGCGGAACTCCGTCCGCACGACGAAGCACGTGACGGCCCACGGGTCGGCCGGGTCTCCCTCGAGGCGCTTCGTGATCGGCGAGCGGGCCAGGTTCGGGTAGGCCGTGTACGGCTCGACCGCCGCCCAGCCCGCCGGTTCGCCGTCGATCCAGGCGAGGACTCCCGGTGACCCGTCGCGCACCTGCTCGTGCAGCTGGTCGTGCCGGCCGGCCACTTTCAGTTCCTCGAAGCCGGAGCGGGGAAACCGGAACCACTGGCACCAGCATCCGGATGGGTCGCCTGGCGTGCGGAACACCGTCTCCATGTCGCCCCACACGCTTTCGTCCACCGGGCGGACCACTGTGTCGCTCATGTCACGACGCTAGCGCTGACCCCCGACGTCGGCCAAGAGCCGGCGGCATGCCTGTTCTTCGTCACCTGCCGGCCGTAGTATTCGCGACAAGCCACCCCCGCACCCGGCGCGTCGTCGTGCGGGCGGGGGACCGGAGGGAGCACGATGACCGACACGACCACCGCGTCCAACGGACACGATCTCAGCGAGGGGATGCTCGACCGGCTGGACGCCTGGTGGCGAGCGGCCAACTACCTCTCGGTCGGGCAGATCTACCTGCTCGACAATCCGCTGCTCCGTCGGCCGCTGTCCCGCGACGACATCAAGCCCCGGCTGCTCGGGCACTGGGGAACCACTCCCGGCCTCAACTTCATCTACGCCCACCTCAACCGCGCCATCCGGGAGCGGGACCTCGACATGCTGTTCGTCGCCGGTCCCGGCCACGGCGGACCGGGCGTGGTGGCGAGCGCCTACCTCGACGGCACGTACAGCGAGGTCTACAGCGCAATCGACCAGAGCGAGGACGGGCTGCGCCGGCTGTTCCGGCAGTTCTCCTTCCCCGGCGGCATCCCGAGCCACGCTGCCCCCCAGACGCCGGGTTCCATCCATGAGGGCGGTGAGCTCGGCTACGCCCTCTCGCACGCGTACGGCGCGGCGTTCGACCATCCCGACCTCCTCGTCGCGGCGGTGGTCGGCGACGGGGAGGCCGAGACCGGGCCGCTGGCGACCGCCTGGCACTCGAACAAGTTCCTCAACCCGCAGCAGGACGGTGTGGTGCTGCCGATCCTGCACCTCAACGGCTACAAGATCGCTAACCCGACGGTGCTGGCGCGCATCCCGGAGGCGGAACTCCTCGACCTCATGCGCGGCTACGGCTACGAGCCGTTCGTCGTGTCCGGCGGCTTCGACGGCGAGGACCCGCGCGAGGTGCACAAGCGGATGGCGGCGACGCTCGACGTGATCCTCGACCGGATCGCCGCGATCAAAGGCGGCGCGGCGGAGGGCGACTTCGACGGACGTCCGGCCTGGCCGATGCTCATCCTGCGCACGCCGAAGGGATGGACGTGCCCGGCCGAGATCGACGGCCACCCGGCCGAGAACAACTGGCGCTCACACCAGGTGCCGCTCGCGAACGCACGCGACACCGAGGAGCACACGCGGCTGCTGGAGAGTTGGATGCTCTCCTACCGGCCAGAGGAGCTCTTCGACGAGGAGGGCCGCCCGGTCGAGCTGATCACCTCGCTGGCGCCAGCGGGCGACCGGCGGATGAGCGCAAATCCTGTTGCGAACGGCGGCCTCCTCCGGCGCGACCTGCGGCTGCCCGACTTCCGCGACTACGCCGTCGACGTTCCGGTCCCCGGCGACACGGTGGCCGAAGCGACCCGCGTGCTGGGCGACTGGTTCCGGGATGTGATGATCGCCAACCCGCACGACTTCCGCCTGTTCGGTCCGGACGAGGTCGCCTCCAACCGGTTGCAGGCCGTCTTCGAGGAGACGGCCAAGCAGTGGAACGCGGAGTACCTGCCGATCGACTCGGACAACCACCTGGCGCCGCAGGGCCGCGTGATGGAGGTGCTCAGCGAGCACCAGTGCCAGGGCTGGCTCGAGGGGTACCTGCTGTCTGGCCGGCACGGCGTCTTCACGTCGTACGAGGCGTTCGTCCACATCGTCGACTCGATGTTCAACCAGCACGCCAAGTGGCTGAAGTCGGCGAGCGAGGTGCCCTGGCGGCGTCCCGTCGCCTCCCTCAACTACCTGCTCAGCTCGCATGTCTGGCGGCAGGACCACAACGGCGCCTCCCACCAGGACCCCGGCTTCATCGACCACGTCGTCAACAAGAAGGCGGATGTCGTCCGCGTCTACCTGCCGTTCGACGCGAACACGCTGCTCTCGACCTATGACCACTGCCTGCGGTCGGTCGACTACGTCAACGTGGTGGTCGCCGGCAAGCAGCCGTCGCCGCAGTGGCTGAACATGGAGGACGCCGTCGCCCACTGCACCCGTGGCATCGGCATCTTCCCGTGGGCGGGCACCGAGGTCGAGGGGGAGGAGCCGGACGTGGTGCTCGGCTGCGCGGGCGACATCCCGACGCTGGAGACGCTCGCGGCCGCCGACATCCTGCGTCGCCGCCTGCCCGACCTGAAGGTGCGCGTGGTCAACGTCGTCGACCTGATGCGGCTGCAGGACGAGCGGGAGCATCCTCACGGCCTGAACGACCGCGAGTACGACGCGCTGTTCACCACCGACAAGCCGGTCATCTTCGCCTACCACGGCTACCCCTGGTTGATCCACCGCCTCACCTACCGGCGGCGCGGCCACGACAACCTCCACGTCCGCGGGTACAAGGAGGAGGGGACGACGACCACACCGTTCGACATGGTCATGCTCAACGACCTCGACCGGTACCACCTGGTCATCGACGTGATCGACCGGGTGGCCGGGCTCTCCTCCCGCGAGGCGGGGCTGCGACAGGAGATGCAGGATGCGCGTCTCCGCGCCCGCCAGTACACCCGGGAGCACGGGGAGGACATCCCCGAGGTGGCCGAGTGGAAGTGGGGCGGCGGCGAGCGGACCACGCGCATCGACACCACCGGGGGCGACAACGACTGATGTGCGCGGCGCTCAGAGCGGGTGCGCGCCCTCCGGGTCGACCACAGTCAGCTCGGCGATCTTAGCCGCGCGGTGGTCGCCGGAGGAGCGGCCCGTCAGCCGGCGGCCCACCCAGGGCAGGACATAGCGGCGGTAGTAGTCGGCGGTGCGTCGGGTCTTCTCGCCCGGCGGAGCCGCTGCGACCTCCTCCACGCCCCACTCCGGCGGTACCGGAACGCCGAGCGCGGTCAGCACGTTGCTCGCGACGCGGGCGTGGCCGAGCGGGCCGAGGTGGAGGCGGTCCTCCGACCAGTAGCGGATGTCCTCCAGGCCCTGATCGGCCCAGTTGTCGACGAACGTGATGCCGTCGCGCGGGAGCATCGCCCGCACCGCCACCGCCAACTCCTCGCCCCTGCGGCGGATCAGGCCGCCGAGGGGCAGATGGGCGCTCGGGTTCGCACCGCTCAGCAGCAGCATGTGGCTGCCGGAGGCGATCACCCGGTCGGCCGCGGCCATCAGCGTCTGCGCGACGCCCTCGATGGAGACGCGCGGACGCATGATGTCGTTGCCGCCGCCGTTCAGGCTGACCAGGTCCGGATGCTGCGCGATCGCGGGGTCCACCTGCTCGGTCACGATCGGCCCCAGCTTGCGGCCGCGTACGGCCAAGTTGGCGTAACGGAACGGTTCGTCCGAGGCGGCGGCCATCCCGAGCGCCACGAAGTCGGCCCAGCCGCGCACGCGCCCGTCGGGCAGGTCGTCGCCGACGCCCTCCGTGAAGCTGTCCCCGATGGCGATGTAGCTGGAGAATGCGGTGCTCGACACGGGTGCAACGCTACTCCGCCGGGAGCTGCCCTCCGAACGCAGCCCGCGGCTAGCATGGGCCGCAACGACGACGGAGTCCGGAGGGGGATCCCATGCAGAAGGTCAGCACGTTCCTGTGGTTCGAGAGCGGAGTGGAGGAGGCGGCGGAGCTGTACACGTCCCTGATCCCGGACTCGAGCATCCTGGAGGTCCAGCGCTTCGGCGAGGGGATGCCGGACGGGCTCGTCGTTCTGCGCTTCACCCTGGGCGGTGTCGAGTACCAGGCGATGAACACCGGTCCGGCGGGCGGCTTCACCGAGGCGTTCTCGCTCTCGGTGGTGTGCGACGACCAGGCCGAGGTGGACCGGTTGTGGGACGCGCTGACGGCCGACGGCGGCGAGGAGAGCATGTGCGGCTGGCTGAAGGACCGCTGGGGTGTCAGCTGGCAGATCGTGCCGCGACGGCTCCTGGAACTGCAGGCGGACCCGGACCGCGCGCGAGCGAGCCGGGCGAACCAGGCGATGTTGGGGATGCGGAAGCTCGACGTCGCAGCGCTGGAGGCGGCCGCTGACGGCCGCTGACGGTCGCTAGCGGGCGATCAGGTCCTGCCAGCTGAGCAGGTGTTCGACCGTCACGCCGCCGTAGCCGCGCAGCGACGACAGCTGGCTGCGCACCTTCGCCGTCTCGGACTCGAGCAGGGTTGCCGTGTCGTCACCGAACGTCGCCGAGGGTCCGCCGGCGACCTCCGGGGTGTCCGTCTCGACCCCGATGGTGAACGGGATGCGCTTGGCGGCGGCCGCCGTCGCCGCCGGCTTGGCGAGCGCCACGATGCCGTCGGTGCCGCCCGCGTGGTCGCTGAACGCGACGATGGCCACCGACTTCAGCCGGGGGAGCAGGGCGTCGAACGCGGTCCCACCGCCGGGCTGCGGCTTGGCAGCGAGCCACCACGGCAGGTCGGCTCCGATCGGCACCGAACCCGCGGCTGTCTTCGCGCTGTCGTACATGGCCTGCAGCTTCGCCACGACCGCCGGCAGCTGGTCGTCGGAGGAGACCACCCACGGCTCCACGTCGAATTGGATGGCGTCGAACGGCGCCGCACGGAGGGCCGCGGCCGTCCAGTCCGCGGCGAGAGACGGATCGTCCGCCCACGCGGCGTCGCCGCCGAGTGCGGCGACCTTCGTGACGCCGGCGGCGTGCAGCGCGGCGACCGCGTCGGTCAGCCAGGCCGAGAACGGCCCCTCGTCGGCGGCCCACGGCACGGAGAGGAACACCGTGCGCAGCTTGTGCGCCGCAGCGAAGTCGGCCAGCGCCTGCGGCTCGAACTGCGCCTCGCCGAGGCCACGCGCATCCACTGCAGGATCGATGGGGTTGCCCCACGCCCACATCCCGGTGATCGCCGAGGTGGGTGTGGTGCTCGCGACGCGCTGGGTCACGGCCGCTGCCGGCGCGGTGGCGATCAGAGCAGACCCGCCGATGGCGAGGGCCAGCGCCGACGCCGTGACGGCGGAGCGGAGACGTGGAACGCGCATGGCACACCCTTTGAACGCGGAACGGTACGGTCACCGCAGATTCGGGTGTGCGGTATCCCCATCATTCCAGGCCCAGAGGATTCGTCTATGCCGCGTTCGGGGGACACGAGGGGGAAGTGTTCGCTAGTCGCGCCAGCCGAGGGCCGGCGCGATCTGGGTGACGATCGTCTCCAACAGGTGCGCGTTGTAGTCCACCCCCAGCTGATTCGGCACGGTCACCAGCAGAGTGTCTGCGTCGGCGACCGCGGCATCCTCGCGCAGCTCCTCCACGATGCGCTCGGGGTCGCCGACGTAGCTCTTGCCGAAGCGGGCGAGTCCGCCGTCGAGGTGGCCGACCTGGTCGTGCCGTTCGGCGAGGGCGGAGGCGCCGAAGTACCGGCGGTCCAGGTCCGTGGTGATCGGCAGGATGCTGCGGCTGACCGAGACGCGCGGCTCGCGCTCCCAGCCGGCCGCGGCCCAGGCGTCGCGGTACTGCTGCAGCTGCTCTGCCTGCAGGTCGGAGAAGGGAACGCCGGTGTCTTCGGTGAGGAGGGTCGAGCTCATCAGGTTCATGCCCTGCTCCGCGGCCCAGAGGGCGGTCGCACGCGTTCCCGCGCCCCACCAGATCCGGTCCGCGAGCCCGGGCGACTGCGGCTCGATCGCGAGCGCGCCGCGCTGGCCGCCGGTCATCGCCGGGTTCGCCTCGGCCACACCCGCGCCCGAGATCGCGGCGCGGAACAGCTCGGTGTGCCGGCGGGCCATGTCGGCATCCGTCTCGCCCTCGGCGGGCGCGTAGCCGAACGACTCCGAACCGCGCAGCGCGGTCTCCGGTGAGCCGCGGCTCACGCCCAGCTGCAGCCGGCCGCCGCTGATCAGGTCGGCGGCTGACGCATCCTCGGCCATGTACAGAGGATTCTCGTAGCGCATGTCGATCACGGCGGTGCCGATGTCGATGCGGCTCGTGCGCGCGCCGATCGCCGCCAGCAGCGGGAAGGGCGAGGCGAGCTGCGGGGCGAAGTGGTGCACGCGGACGAACGCGCCGTCCGCACCCAGCTCCTCCGCCGCGACGGCGAGCTCGATGGTCTGGGTGAGGGCGTCGGCCGCGGTGCGCGACACGGAGCCGGGAATGGGCTGGTAGTGCCCGAAGCTGAGGAACCCGATGCGTTTCACATCCACTCCAATCGGTCCTCGTCGCAGCCTATTCCGTCACGCTAGAGTCCGGGTGTGGCGGATTGGCTGTGTGCAACGTGTGCGGTGGAGACGAGCGCGGTCCCAGACGCCGCGGGTGAGCGTCCACCCGCCTCGTGTCCCATCTGCGAGGACGAGCGGCAGTACGTCCCGCCGACCGGTCAGGAGTGGACCACCCTGCAGCGCCTGCAACGCGAGGGGGAGCGGGTCGTCATCACCGAGCTGGAGCCCGACCTCTACGGGCTGCGCAGCGAGCCGCGGGTCGGGATCGGGCAGCAGAGCATCCTGCTCCGCACGCCGGAGGGCAACCTGCTGTGGGACCCGACCGGGTACGTCGACGAGGCGGCGGCCGCTGCGGTGCAGGACCTCGGCGGCGCCGCCATCATCGCCACCAGCCACCCGCACATGTTCGGGGCTCAGGTGACCTGGTCCCGGATGCTGGGCGACCCTCCTGTGCTCGTGAACGCGGCCGACCGGCACTGGGTGCAACGAGACGACCCGGCCATCCAATCCTGGACCGGTGAGGTCGAGGTGCTCCCCGGCGTCACCCTGCGGACCATCGGCGGCCACTTCCCGGGAAGCGCCGTCGTGCACTGGGACCGCGGTGTGGTGCTCAGCGGGGACACCGTCTTCCCGGGGCCGTCGCAGCGCTGGGTGACGTTCCAGCGCAGCTACCCGAACGACATCCCACTCTCCGCCTCCGTGGTCCGGCGCATCGCCGACGACGTCTGCGACCGTCCGTTCGAGCGGCTGTACGGCAACCTCGGCAACGTCGTGCTGCAGGACGCCCGGGGTGCGGTGCAGCGGTCGGCCGAGCGGTACATCGGCTGGGTGAGCGGCGCGTTCGACCACCTCACCTGAGCCTCAGAGGAACGGCGCCAGCTCCATCTCCATCGCCCGCTTCGGCTTGGCGCCGACGATCGTCTTGACCACCTCGCCGTCGCGGAACACCTTCATCACCGGCAGCGCCATCGCTTTGTAGGCGACCGTGGTCTCCATGTTCTCGTCGGCGTTGATCTTGACGATGCGGATGCGGTCGCCGTGCTCCTCCTGCAACTTCTGCAGGATCGGCGACAGCGCACGGCAGGGACCGCACCACTCCGCCCAGAACTCGACGACGGTGGTGCCCGGTGCGGCGAGCACATCCTCCTGGAAGCTGGCGTCGGTGACGCTCTCGATGGTGGTCATGCAGGCACGCTAAGCCCTGACCTCGGGGGCAGGGTCAAGGGGTGAGGCTCGAATCCTGTGCGAGCATGGGAGTCAGGAGGTGCGCATGGAGATCCTGAGCCCGCAGCAGATCCGCGAGTCGTTCGTCAACTGCTCCCGCGGCGAAGCCGAGGAGCTTCCCCTGCCACCCGGCCTGCACGAGGTGGACTGGGCGCGACGCGAGTACCTCGGCTGGCGCGATCCGCGGCTCCCGCAACGCGGCTACGTCGTCATCCCGGCCGCCGACGGCCCGGTGGGGATCGTGCTGCGCGCGTCCGAAGCGTCCATGCGGTCGAACGCGCCCACCATGTGCGGCTGGTGCCAGGATGTGCACCTCACGAACGACGTCTGGTTCTGGTCGGCGCGACGCGCGGGGCAGGCCGGCCGCAATGGCGACACGGTGGGCACGCTGGTCTGCGGAGCCTTCGAGTGCAGCGCCAATGTGCGGAGGACGCCGCCGCCGTCGTACGTCGGCTTCGACGCCGACCTGGTGGTCGCCGAGCGGATCGCGGGGCTGGCCCAGCGCGCCCGCCGCTTCGCCGCGACCGTCGTCGGTGCCCGTATCTGATCGTCGTGCCGCCGGTGGTGTCTGAGTTCACGACATAGGTCTCAGCGGGAACTCGGCCTCGAGCTCCGAGCGGGGGCGCGCCTTGCGTCGGAGAGACGGGCGCGAATCTCCGACCGGCCGCGGTATGTCGGAGATCTGGGCCCCGATCGGCGCGGATCTCCGAACCTAGCGGCCGGATCTCCGACGCTAGTGACATGACACAGTCGGAGGCATGTCACCCAGCTATTGGGCCAACAACACAAAAGGTCCCCGGCCAGAACCGGGGACCCTCTGAAGTGAGACCTATGTCGCGACTCAGGTGAGACCTATGTCGCGACTCATGACAGTCGTGCCGCCGGTGGGACTCGAACCCACACGCCCTTCCGGACAAAGCATTTTGAGTGCTCCGCGTCTGCCATTCCGCCACGGCGGCGCACAACAACACCTGAACAATACCGTAGGCTTTTGTGCGTGACTGACCAGGAAACGACCCCCACCGCACCCCGCCGCGTCGTCGTTGCGGAGGACGAGTCCCTCATCCGCCTCGACATCGTCGAGATCCTGCGTGACAACGGGTTCGAGGTCGTCGGTGAGGCCGGAGACGGCGAGACGGCCGTCGCCCTGGCCACCGAGCTGCGCCCCGACCTGGTCATCATGGATGTGAAGATGCCCCAGCTCGACGGCATCTCGGCTGCCGAGCGTCTGTCGAAGGACCACATCGCTCCCGTCGTCCTGCTGACCGCTTTCAGCCAGAAAGAACTGGTCGAGCGCGCGACCGAGGCCGGCGCTCTGGCGTACGTCGTCAAGCCGTTCACGCCGAACGACCTCCTTCCGGCCATCGAGATCGCCCTCGCCCGCTACCAGCAGATCATCGCGCTGGAGGCCGAGGTCTCCGACATGGTGCAGCGCTTCGAGACCCGCAAGCTGGTCGACCGCGCCAAGGGCCTCCTCAACGAGAAGATGGGCCTGTCCGAGCCGGAGGCGTTCCGCTGGATCCAGAAGGCGTCGATGGATCGCCGCCTGACCATGCACGACGTCGCCCAGGCGATCATCGAGCAGCTCGCGCCGAAGAAGTAGTCGCCTTTTCGCGGCCGGCGACATAGGGAGGAGTTTTCGGCGCAAGCTGCCGAGCGCTCCTCCTTTTCCCGTCTTCTGAGGCAACCACGTTCACGGACTCCTCCGTTTGCGTCAGGAAGCGGAGGGCTTCGCCTGTGACACGCGGTGCCCGGGCACGAAAAGGAGGAGCCCAGTTCGGAAGGTCGCGAGCCGTCCTCCGTTTTCGACGGGTGAGGGCGGAAGGCGGCTCCTACAGCTCCTTGATCAGGTTCGTGATGCGGATGGTCGAGCAGCGGCGACCCCGGTCGTCGGTCACGGCGATCTCGTGCGTCGTCAGCGTGCGGCCCAGGTGGATGGGCGTGCAGACGCCGGTCACGTAGCCGCTCGTCGCGGAGCGGGTGTGCGACGCGTTGATCTCGATGCCGACCGCGAGGCGTCCTTCGCCGGCATACAGGTTGGCCGACATCGAGCCGAGGGATTCGCCCAGCACCACGTAGGCGCCGCCGTGCAGGAGGTCGGCCGGTTGGGTGTTCCCTTCGACCGGCATCCGCGCCACGGCGCGCTCCACGCTGAACTCGAGCATCTCGATGCCCATCTTCTCGGCCAGCCGACCGAGCCCCCTCTGCTGCACATATGTGAGCGCGTCGTCGGTCATCCTCGGCCTCTCCTGACGGTCGTCTGGACTGTCACCGGCCCCTTGTAGGCTGGCCTGGTGTCAGACTCCGAAAAGCCTACCCTCCTGATCATCGACGGCCATTCGCTGGCATTTCGGGCCTTCTACGCTCTCCCTGTCGACAGTTTCGTGAACCGTGAGGGTCAGCACACCAACGCGATCCACGGCTTCATCGCCATGTTCATCAACCTGCTGCAGCAGCAGAAGCCGACCCACCTGGCGGTCGCGTTCGACATCTCCCGCTACTCGTTCCGCACGCGCGAATACCCGGAGTACAAGGGCACCCGCGGCGAGACGCCGTCCGAGTTCGCCGGCCAGGTTCCGCTCCTCGAAGAGGCGCTGCACGCGATGAACGTGACCACGATCGCCAAGGAGGACTACGAGGCCGACGACATCCTCGCCACCCTTGCGCGTCAGGGCGCCGAGCAGGGCTTCAAGGTGCTGATCGTCTCGGGTGACCGTGACACCATCCAGCTCGTCAACGACGACGTGACCCTGCTGTACCCGAACGTCCGCGGGGTGTCCGAGCTGAAGGTGTACGACCCCGCCGCCGTGCGCGAGAAGTACGGGATCGAGCCGCACGAGTATCCCGAGATCGCCGCCCTCGTCGGCGAGACCAGCGACAATCTGATCGGCATCGACAAGGTCGGCGAGAAGACCGCCGTCAAGTGGGTCCAGCAGTACGGCACGGTCGAGAACATCGTGGCGCACGCCGACGAGATCAAGGGCGTCGTCGGCCAGAACCTTCGCGACCAGAAGGAGAACGCCCTCCGGAACCGGCGCCTGAACCAGCTGCTCGACGACGTCGAACTCCCGATCGGCCCGGCCGACCTCGAACGCAAGCCGCTGAACGAGAACGCTGTGCGCGACATCTTCGCCCGGCTGCAGTTCAAGACCCTGCTCGACCGGCTGATGAAGACGGCGGCAGAAGAGGGGATGCTCGACGGCGTCGCCTCGGCCACCGAGATCGGCGACGCGGGAGCGGTCAGCGCTCCGCCGGTCCGCACGATGGTCGACGAAGAGCTGGAGAACTGGCTGACGAAGGCCTCAGCCGACGGCGCGGCCATCGCCGTCCAGCTCGAGACCGGCCCGGCCGGCATCACCGGGTTCGGCCTGGCCATCGGCGACGACAGCGTCTACGTGCCGTGGACAGCCGGTCGCAAAGACTACGAAGCGCTGGAGACGTGGCTCGCGAGCGGTGCGCCCAAGTACTTCTTCCACGCCAAGCCGCAGTTCAAGGCGCTGAGCCGTGCCGGCTTCGTGGTCGATGGGCTCGCCTTCGACACGCGCGTCGCCTCCTGGCTGGTCAAGCCGGGCGCCGCCCCGCAGTCGCTCGCCGAGCAGGTCTACGAGGTGCTCGGCGAGACGCTCCCCGTCTCCGACCCCAACCAGCTCGTGCCGATCAACGACGCCGTGAGCCCGGCGACCGAAGCCTGGTTCATCCGCCGCGTCGCCGAGGGGCAGATGATCGCCCTCGACGAGGGCACGCGCGCCGTCCTCGACGACATCGAGCTGCCGCTGGTCGCCGTGCTGGCGGAGATGGAGCTGAACGGCGTCTCCATCGACTCCGAGGTCCTCTCACGGCTCCGCGGTCAGCTGACCGACAAGGCCAACGACTACGCCGCCCAGGCGTACGCCCAGATCGGTCACGAGATCAACCTCGGCTCGCCCAAGCAGCTGCAGCAGGTGCTTTTCGACGAGCTCGGGATGCCGAAGACCCGCTCCACGAAGACCGGGTACTCGACCGACGCCGGGTCGCTCGCCGACCTGCAGGAGAAGAACCCGCATCCGTTCCTCGGCCTGCTGCTCCAGCACCGCGACGCGACGAAGCTGAAGCAGATCGTGGAGACGCTGGAGCGGTCGGTCGAAATCGATGGACGCATCCACACCACCTACGACCAGACCGGCACCAGCACCGGCCGCATCTCGTCGAACGACCCGAACCTGCAGAACATCCCGATCCGCACGGAGGAGGGGCGCGAGATCCGCTCGGCCTTCACGCAGGGCGAGGGCTTCGAGACCCTCCTCACGGCCGACTACTCGCAGATCGAGATGCGGATCATGGCGCACCTCTCCGGCGACGCAGGGCTGATCGAGGCGTTCAACGCGGGGGAGGACCTGCACCGCTTCGTCGGCTCGCGCGTGTTCGGCGTCTCCCCGGCCGAAGTGACCTCCGCCATGCGCACCAAGGTCAAGGCGATGTCGTACGGGCTCGCCTACGGCCTCAGCGCCTTCGGTCTCTCCAAGCAGCTGCGCATCGAGACCTCCGAGGCTCGTCAGCTGATGACCGACTACTTCGAGCGTTTCGGCGCGGTGCGCGACTACCTGCGCAACGTGGTCGAGCAGGCACGCGTGGACGGCTTCACCGAGACGATCTTCGGGCGTCGTCGGCCGTTCGCCGACCTGACATCCACCAACCGCGTGCTGCGCGAGAACGCCGAGCGCCAGGCGTTGAACGCGCCCATCCAGGGCTCGGCGGCCGACATCATGAAGGTCGCGATGCTCGGGATCGCCGGCGACATCATCGACCAGCGGCTCGAATCACGGATGCTGCTGCAGGTGCACGACGAGCTCATCTTCGAAGTCGCGAGCGGCGAGTGGGATGCGCTGGAGGCCATCGTGCGGGCACGGATGACCGGGGCCGTCGACCTCCGCGTTCCTCTCGACGTCCAGGTCGGTCGCGGCGCGAACTGGGACGCGGCTGCACACTGAGGCGAGTTATCCACAGCCCGGATGTTCCCGTGTCCAGCGAGGGGCGTCGTCGGTAGGGTCGAATCATGACCAACGATCAGAAGCGCGAACCCACCCCGGTCGACACGATCGCCGAGGAGTGGGTGGACACCCAACTCGAGCTGTACCCGGAATTCCACGTCTGGCTGGGCCGCCCCGGCCGTGAGGGCGAGTACGCCGACTACTCGCCGGCCGGTGCCGAGCACGCCATCGCCAAGGTGAAAGAGGCGCTGGCCCGTATCGAGGCGGCCGAGCCCGTTGACGAGATCGACCGCGTCACCAAGATGGACCTTGCGCGCGAGCTGCAGCTCACCATCGAGAAGCACGAGGCCGGCTTCGCGCAGCGCGACCTCAATGTGATCGCCTCCCCGGCGCAGGAACTCCGCGAGATCTTCGACCTGGTCCCGACCGATACCGAGGACGACTGGGCGAACGTCGCCAAGCGCCTGCACAACCTGCCCGCGGCGATGGACGGCTACATCGAGACCCTGCGCAGCGGCATCCGGAATGGCAACGTCCCGGCGATCCGTCAGGTGCGCGAGGTGCTCATCCAGGCGCGCAAGCAGGTCGCCGACACCGGGTTCTTCTTCGAGTTCACCGCACACGCGAAGCCGCTCGACGGCGTGCTGCCCGAGTCGCTGAAATCCGACCTGGCCGCCGGTGCCGCGGAGTCGGCGCAGGCCTATGCGACGCTCGCCGACTTCTTCGAGAACGAGCTGGCACAGCACGCTCCCGAAAAGGACGCGGTGGGCCGCGAGCACTACGCTCTCGCCTCGCGCGGCTTCCTCGGCGCGACCGTCGACCTCGACGAGACCTACGAGTGGGGCATCGAGGAGCTGGCCCGGATGCGCTCCGAGCAGGAGTCCATCGCGAACGAGATCAAGCCGGGAGCGAGCGTGCTCGACGCGATCGCCTTCCTCGACGGCGATCCGAGCCGCAAGCTGCACGGCACGGACGCACTGCAGCGGTGGATGCAGGAGACCAGCGACCGCGCGATCGAAGAACTCGGTAAGTCCCACTTCGACATCCCCGCTGAGATCCGGCGCCTCGAGTGCATGATCGCCCCCACGCAGGAGGGCGGCATCTATTACACCGGGCCGAGCGACGACTTCGCGCGCGCCGGCCGGATGTGGTGGAGCGTGCCAGAGGGCGTCACGGAGTTCGACACCTGGCGCGAGCTGACCACCGTCTACCACGAGGGGGTGCCGGGTCACCACCTGCAGATCGCCCAGGCGACCTACAACAAGGCCCAGCTCAACTCGTGGCGCCGCATCGCGGGTACGTCCGGCCATGCCGAAGGCTGGGCGCTGTACGCCGAGCGCCTGATGGAGCAGCTCGGCTACCTCGACGACCCCGCCGACCGCCTGGGGATGCTCGACGGTCAGCGGATGCGTGCAGCTCGCGTCGTGCTCGACATCGGAGTGCACCTCGAGAAGCCGCTACCGGACGGCTCCCGACCCTGGACGGGCGAAGACGCTTTCCCGTTCCTCCGCGAGAACGTCAACATGAACGACGGGTTCGTCCGCTTCGAGGTGAACCGCTACCTCGGCTGGCCGGGTCAGGCGCCCTCGTACAAGATCGGTCAGCGCATCTGGGAGCAGCTGCGCGACGAGTACGCGCGCCGCGAGGGAGCGTCCTTCGACATCAAGGCGTTCCACAAGAAGGCGCTCGATATCGGCGGCGTCGGCCTCGACACGCTGAAGGCGGCGCTGCTCGACTGAGCAGCGCACCCCGTCAGCCGTGACCTCTCCGTACCGCGTTGTGCTGGGCGCGTCGTTCGACGACCTGCACCCGCGACTGCAGGCGTACTTCGACGCCATCCCGGCCGGCGCGGTGGGGCGGGGGAGCGGCGTGTTCGACACGGTCGGTACGCCGCGGCGATGGCTGTGGCCGGTGCTCGCCCTGTTCGCGCGGTCGCACGTCATGTTTCCCGTGTGGGAGCGGTCGGTGCCCTTCACCGTGGAGAATCGTCCTTCCGTAACGCGGGATGGGGCGCCGGCGGTCGCGGCCGTCCGCGTCTTCGATCTTCACGGGCGGAGGCTCAGGATGGTCGACCAGATCGGACTCTCCGGCGGGGAGCCGGGGCTGGTGGACCGCCTCGGGGAGCCGGTCCGCACGGAGGCGCGGTTCACGGCGACCGTGCGCGACGGCGGCCTGCGGCTGCGGTCGAACGCGGTCTGGGTGGTCCTCGGCGGCCGGCGGCTGCGCATCCCGCGCCCGCTGGCTCCCGTCGTGGTGCTCACCGAGCGCTGGGATGACGCCGACGAGCGGCAGCTGGTGTCCATTACTGTGGCTCTGCCGGTCATCGGCAGGCTCTATCAGTATCGAGGGCGGTTCCGCTACGGGATCGCCGCAGAGGGTGAGCAGCCGTAGTGAGCGAGCGCATCGTGATCACCGGGGCGTCCGGATTCATCGGCCGGCGCCTGGAGCAGCACTACCGCGGCACGGGAGCAGAGGTCGTGCTGGTCGGGCGGAGGGGGCCGGATGTCCGCTGGGATGACGCCGCCGGCCTACGCGCCGCGGTCACCGGTGCGGCGGCTGTGATCAACCTCGCAGGCAAGAGCGTGAACTGCCGCTACAGCGACGCGAACCGCGCCGAGATCTTCCGCTCCCGGCTGTCGACCACGAAAGCGGTCCGGGCGGCGATCGCCGCGAGCGACGCGCCGCCGCCGGTCTGGTTCAATGCCTCCACCGCAACGATCTACCGGCACGCCGAAGACCGCCCGATGACGGAGTCCACCGGCGAGCTCGGCACCGGCTTCTCTGTCGAGGTGGCGAAGGCGTGGGAACGGGAGCTGTTCGAGTGCGAGCTCCCCGCCACCCGGCGGATCGCCCTACGGATGGCGATCGTGCTGGGCGACGGGAGCGCGCTGACGCCACTGGTCAACCTCGTGCGTTTCGGGCTCGGCGGTCCGCAGCTCGACGGCCCGTGGTTCGCCAGGGCGGCGCGACGCAACGCCGGCACGTTCCACGAGTTCCGGGCGCGTGGCGGGCACCAGCGATTCAGCTGGGTCCACATCGACGACGTGCTCGGTGCGATCGAGTTCCTGCGCCAGCGGCCGGACCTCGACGGCCCGGTGAACGTCGCGGCGCCGCAACCGACCGACAACCGAGCTCTCATGGCGACGCTGCGGCACCTGCTGGGGGTGCGAGTCGGGCTCCCGGCGTACCGGTGGATGCTCGAAGTCGGCACCGCCGCGATCCGATCGGAGACCGAATTGGTGCTGAAGAGCCGGTGGGTGCTGCCCGAACGGCTGCTCGATGCCGGATACGTGTTCGCCTATCCCGAACTGGAGCCGGCACTGCGCGAGATTCTCGCCGACCGCGACTTGCTGCACGCGTCCGCAGCCCGGTAAGCTAGATCGTCACTTCTGTGACACCTCTATCCGCCTGCCGTTCGCGGAAAATAACACACCACCATCGCGTCCGGCCTGAATCCTGTCCATTACGGAGCATCCACTACATGACAACCGCAACGACCGACAAGGCACCCAAGCAGGTCGCCGTCAACGACATCGGATCTGCTGAAGACTTTCTTGCCGCGGTCGAAAAGACGCTGAAGTTCTTCAACGACGGAGACCTGATCGAAGGCACCGTCGTCAAGATCGACCGCGACGAGGTCCTCCTCGACGTCGGTTACAAGACCGAGGGTGTCATCCCCTCGCGCGAACTCTCCATCAAGCACGACGTCGACCCCACCGAGGTCGTCGAGGTCGGCGACACCGTCGAGGCCCTCGTTCTCCAGAAGGAGGACAAAGAGGGTCGTCTCATCCTGTCCAAGAAGCGTGCGCAGTACGAGCGCGCGTGGGGCGACGTGGAGAAGATCAAGGAGGCCGACGGCGTCGTCACCGGTACGGTCATCGAGGTCGTCAAGGGCGGCCTGATCGTCGACATCGGCCTGCGCGGCTTCCTGCCCGCGTCGCTCATCGAGCTGCGCCGTGTCCGCGACCTCACCCCGTACCTGGGTCAGGAGATCGAGGCCAAGATCCTCGAGCTCGACAAGAACCGCAACAACGTGGTGCTCTCGCGCCGCGCGCTGCTGGAGCAGACCCAGTCCGAGTCGCGCACCACGTTCCTCAACAACCTGCACAAGGGCCAGGTCCGCAAGGGCGTCGTCTCGTCGATCGTCAACTTCGGTGCGTTCGTCGACCTCGGCGGCGTCGACGGTCTCGTCCACGTGTCGGAGCTGTCGTGGAAGCACATCGAGCACGCCTCCGAGGTCGTCGAGGTGGGCCAGGAGGTCACCGTCGAGATCCTCGAGGTCGACCTCGACCGCGAGCGCGTCTCCCTGTCGCTGAAGGCGACTCAGGAAGACCCGTGGCAGGTCTTCGCCCGCACCCACGCGATCGGTCAGGTCGCGCCGGGCAAGGTCACCAAGCTCGTCCCGTTCGGTGCGTTCGTCCGCGTCGCGGACGGCATCGAGGGCCTCGTGCACATCTCGGAGCTGTCGGGCAAGCACGTCGAGCTGGCCGAGCAGGTCGTCTCGGTGGGCGACGAGGTGTTCGTCAAGGTCATCGACATCGACCTGGAGCGTCGCCGCATCTCGCTCTCGCTGAAGCAGGCGAACGAGGGCGTCGACCCCGAGGGCACCGAGTTCGACCCGGCGCTCTACGGCATGGTCACCGAGTACGACGACCAGGGCAACTACAAGTACCCGGAGGGCTTCGACGCGGAGACCAACGAGTGGAAGGAAGGCTTCGAGTCGCAGCGCGAGGAGTGGGAGCAGCAGTACGCTGCCGCCCAGGCGCGCTGGGAGGCGCACAAGCGTCAGGTCGCGAAGGGCCTCGAAGAGGCTGCGGCCGACACCGGCTCGTCCACCTTCTCGTCCGAGACCGCCAACGGCGGGACCCTCGCCGACGACGAGTCGCTCGCGGCTCTGCGTGAGAAGCTCAGCTCCAACAACTGAGCATCCTCTCTCCAGGAACGGCCGGCCCTTCGGGGCCGGCCGTTTCGTCGTTACCGGGCTCTCGCCTGCGGGCGCCGGTGGCCGGGCCGTGCCCGGCGGCTAGGCTGGGCGGGTGCAGCTGATCGGACTCACCGGCGGGATCGCCTCCGGAAAATCGACCATCGCCTCCCGCCTCGCGTCGCACGGCGCGGTCGTCGTGGACGCCGACCGGATCGCCCGCGAGGTCGTCGCGCCGGGCACCCCGGGGCTGGCGGAGATCGCACGGCGCTTCGGTCCGGGCGTGATCGCCGCGGACGGCACCCTCGACCGGCCCGCCCTCGGGGCGATTGTCTTCGGCGACCCGGAGGCGCTGCAGGCGCTGAACGGCATCACCCACCCGGCCGTCCTGGCCGAATCGACCGCGCGCTTCGCGGCCGCGGGCGCCGCCGACCCGGACGCGATCGTCGTCTACGACGTCCCGCTGCTCGTCGAGTCGGCCAACGAGTACCCGTTCGACCGGGTGGTGGTGGCACACGCGGACGCCGCTACACGCGTTCAACGGCTGGTGGAACTGCGCGGGATGGATGCCGCCGAGGCCGAGCGCCGCATCCGTTCGCAGGCCACCGACGACGAGCGGCTGGCCGTCGCCGATGTGGTGATCGAGACGGGCGGCACGCTCGCGCACACCCTCGACCAGGTGGATGCGCTCTGGACGGAGTTGCGCGGCCGCTCCTGAGCGCGGTCGCACCGGTTGCGCCGAAAGGAGGACGCTGGGGCTCGTCCCGCCGCTGATTCCTCCGTTGGCCGCTTCTCGTGGACTGTCGAGGCTGAACTCCTCCGTCTCCCTCCCGAGCGGAAAGGGAGGAGATCTGGCCGACAGCGACCCGAGACGCGGGAAGCGGAGGAGAGGGTGACCGGACCGTTCGGGGATTCCTCCGCCACTGGCACTGTCACTGCCACTGTCATTGCCACTGTCACACCGGTCGTTCCGCTGTGAGCGAGAGGCTGCAGCAGTGTCAGTGGTCCTTCCTAGACTGGAGGCATGCTTCCCACGCGCGCCGTCCGCCCCTTCGAGGTCGTCAGCGAATACTCGCCGAGCGGTGACCAGCCGCAGGCGATCGCCGAACTGGCGGGGCGCATCAATGCCGGCGAGACGGATGTCGTGCTGCTGGGTGCGACCGGTACCGGTAAGTCGGCGACGACGGCGTGGCTGATCGAGCAGGTCCAGCGTCCGACCCTGGTGCTCGCGCACAACAAGACGCTCGCCGCCCAGCTTGCGACCGAGTTCCGCGAACTCATGCCGAACAATGCGGTCGAGTACTTCGTCTCGTACTACGACTACTACCAGCCCGAGGCGTACGTGCCGCAGACCGATACGTTCATCGAGAAGGACTCCTCGATCAACGCGGAGGTCGAGCGGCTGCGGCACTCGACGACGAACTCGCTGCTCAGCCGGCGCGACGTCGTCGTCGTGTCCACCGTCTCCTGCATCTACGGTCTCGGTGCGGCGGAGGAGTACCTGGAGGCGATGGTGGCGCTCCAGGTCGGTCAGCAGGTCGGCCGCGACGCGCTCATCCGGCGCTTCGTCAACATGCAGTACGAGCGCAACGACGTCGACTTCTCGCGCGGCAAGTTCCGGGTGCGCGGCGACACGATCGAGATCATCCCGGTCTACGAAGAGAACGCGATCCGGATCGAGTTGTTCGGCGACGAGATCGAGGCCCTGTACTCGCTGCACCCGCTGACCGGCAACGTGGTCACGAAGATGGACGCCGTTTCGGTCTTTCCTGCGACGCACTACGCGGCGAGCCCGGCCACGATGCAGCGGGCCATCGTCACGATCCAGGAAGAGCTGGGGGAGCGGCTCCAGGAACTGGAGCGCGAGGGCAAGCTGCTCGAAGCGCAGCGGTTGCGGATGCGTACCCAGTTCGACCTGGAGATGATGGAGCAGATCGGGTTCTGCTCGGGCATCGAGAACTACTCGCGGCACATCGACGGCCGGCGACCGGGCGAGGCCCCGAACTGCCTGCTCGACTACTTCCCCGACGACTTCCTCGTGGTGATCGACGAGTCGCATGTGACCGTGCCGCAGATCGGCGCGATGTACGAGGGCGACGCCTCCCGCAAGCGCACCCTGGTGGAGCACGGGTTCCGGCTCCCGAGCGCGCTCGACAACCGTCCGCTCAAGTGGAACGAGTTCAAAGATCGCGTCGGGCAGACGGTCTACCTGTCGGCCACCCCGGGCAAATACGAAATGGGAATCGCAGACGGCGTGGTCGAGCAGATCATCCGCCCGACCGGTCTGGTCGACCCCGAGATCGTCGTGAAGCCGACGAAGGGCCAGATCGACGACCTCCTCGAAGAGATCCGCCTCCGCGTCGAGCGCGACGAGCGCGTGCTGGTCACCACCCTGACCAAGAAGATGGCCGAAGAGCTGACCGCCTTCCTGGCGGAAGCCGGAGTGCGGGTGCGCTACCTCCACTCCGATGTCGACACGCTACGCCGCGTCGAGCTGCTGACAGAACTGCGCGCAGGCGTCTACGACGTACTGGTCGGCATCAACCTGCTGCGTGAGGGGCTCGACCTGCCGGAGGTGTCGCTGGTCGCGATCCTGGACGCCGACAAGGAAGGCTTCCTGCGGTCATCGACCTCGCTCGTCCAGACGATCGGTCGTGCGGCGCGAAACGTCTCCGGCCAGGTGCACATGTACGCCGACGTGCTCACGGACTCGATGAAGAACGCCATCGAGGAGACCGAGCGTCGCCGTGACCGGCAGATCGAGTACAACCGCGTCAACGGCATCGACCCGCAGCCGTTGCGGAAGCGCATCGCCGACATCACCGACATCCTCGCCCGCGAGGAGGCCGACACGGCGCGGATGCTGGCGGGCCGCGACCAGAAGCGGAAGAGCCCGACGCCGAACCTCCGCAGCGGCGGGATCGCCGCACAGGGCGCGGCTGAACTCGAAGGCCTCATCGCCGACCTCAACCAGCAGATGCTGGCGGCGGCCGGCGAACTGAAGTTCGAGCTCGCGGCGCGCCTTCGCGACGAGTTGTCGGACCTCAAGCGCGACCTGCGACAGATGGAGAAGGCCGGCCACCTGGGCTGACCGGCCAGCCGAAAGGGTCGGCGCGGCAGCGGCCTGGCGGCGCGGCAGCGGCCTGGCGGCGCGGCAGCCGTGCAGCGGCGCCAGCGGGGCTGGCGCGTTACGGTGGCAGGGTGGCTTCGAGGACGACGGGACGACGGCGTGTGACCACCCTTGTGGTGTGCGCTGTGCTGGTCGGCCTCGCGGTGTTCGCGCTCGCGTACCAGGGCGCGCCCCAGTTCACCGGACCGCGCGTGCTGCTGCCTCCCGGGCCCACGGTCACCGGCCAGCCGGAACCCGCGGTGACCGGAAGCCCCGAGCCGCAACAGCAGTACCGCGAGATCCGAATCGACCTCTCCTGGCTGCTGGTCGCCCTCATCGTGCTCGCTGTGGTCATCGCCCTCGCCCTGCTGTGGCGGCTGCGGCGCCGCCGCCAGGCGGCGCCCGAGCTGCCGCCGCTCGTCGAGGTGTCCGCAGCCGACGTGTCGGACGCCCCGCGGGACACACAGCACGAGCCGGAACCGGAGCACGTGCGTCGAGGCCTCGACCGCGCCTCCGCCGAGCTGTCCGAGCCGCGTGAGCCGCGCGACGCCATCGAGCGGGCCTGGGTGGGCCTGGAGGAGGGTGCGGCGGACTCCGGCGTCCGTCGTCTGCCCGCCGAGACGCCCGCTGAGTTCGCGGCGCGGGTCGTCGCCCGCGTGGCCGCCGACCGCGACGCGGCCCAGCGCTTCCTCGGGCTCTATGTCCGTGCGCGCTTCAGCAGCGCTCCGGTCACCACGGAAGACGTGGAGAACGCACGTCGCGCCGTCGACGTGTTGCGCGCCTCCTGGGACGCGCCGCCGACGCGCAGCCACCCCTCGACCTCCGCCGACCGGTTCGGGGCGCGCCCATGACCCGCCGGTTGCCGCCGCGGATGCTGCGGAGACTCATCCTGAGCGGCGTGCTGGGGATCGCGCTCGGCGTGACGGCCTGGTACCTCGGGATGGACGCGGCGCACGCCGTCGGGCTGGGAGCAGCAGCTTTCGCGCTGGCTGCATGCCTGTCCGCCCTCGGCGAGGCGGTGGACATCGCCTGGGCGGTTCCCGCCCCGGAGCTCCGGCCCGGCGCACGGCGCGACATCGTGCAGCTGGGCTGGTCGCTCGGCGCACGCGGCGGTCGCGCGTCGCCGGAGGGGGTCCGCCGGCTCCGGGTGGTGGCTGAACGGGCGCTGCGGGCGCACGGGCTCGAGCTGGAGGACCGCGCCGCCGACGACGAGCTCGAACGGGTGCTCGGCGAGGAGACGCTGGCGTTGCTGCGCCGCGGCTCCGGGGTCACGCCACCACGAACAGCGGCCGTGGCCCGGGCGCTCGCCCGACTCGAGGCACTTGGCCCCGCGGACGGCTCCGCGCCGCCCTCCGCCGCGACGACCTCCAGCGAACCGACCGCAGCCGCGCCGACATCCGGCGAACCAGCATCCGCCTCACCCGCGACGACCTCCAGCGAACCGACCTCCGCCGCGCCGACATCCGGCCAACCAGCATCCGCCTCACCCGCACCGACCGACCAGGAGCCGCCCCGTGCCCGCTGACCCCGCCATCCCGCAGACCCCGTCCGCCGCGCCGCTCCCGATCCCGGAGGTTGCGCGCCTCGGCACCGACGTCCTCGAGCGGGTGAGCAGTGTCGTTGTCGGGATGCGCGAGCCGCTCCGCGTCGCGTTCGCGACGATCCTCGCGGGCGGCCATGTGCTGTTCGAGGACGTCCCCGGCCTCGGCAAGACGCTGGCCGCCCGAAGCATCGCCGCGGCCGTCGGGCTCGACTTCCGTCGGCTGCAGTGCACGCCGGACCTTCTCCCGTCCGACATCACCGGCTCGTTCGTCTACGTGCCCAGCACGGCGGAGTTCGAGTTCCGCCCGGGACCCGTCTTTACCGGACTGTTCCTCGCGGACGAGATCAACCGCACCTCGCCCAAGACGCAGTCGGCTCTGCTGGAGGCGATGGCGGAGGGCCAGGTGTCGGTCGAGGGCCGCAGCTTCCCGCTCCCGACGCCCTTCCACGTCGTGGCGACCGCGAACCCGATCGAGTCGGAGGGCACATACGCCCTGCCCGAGGCGCAGCTCGACCGGTTCATGGTCCGGCTGAGCGTCGGCTATCCGGATGAGGCGGGGGAGTCGCGCGTCCTGCTCGCCCGGGTGGCACGGCGACATGAGGTCGCGACGATCGAACCGGTCATCGACGCGGCGACGCTCGCGGCGATGCAGGCCGGTGTCGAGGCCGTCGACGTCGACCCGGACGTCGTCGCGTACTGCGTGCGGCTGGCCGCAGCGACCCGGCACCACCGGTCGGTGGAGGTGGGTGCGTCGCCGCGCGGGTCGCAAGGGCTGCTCCTGGTGGCGCGTGCGCTTGCCGTGCTGGACGGACGCGACTTCGTCATCCCGGACGACGTGAAGTCGGTCGCCGTTCCCGTGCTCGCGCACCGCCTTACGCTGACGGTGCAGGCGTGGACGAGCGGCGTCCGCGCCGAGCAGGTGGTGATGGAAGTGGTCAACACGGTGGCCGGTCCGCCCGCGGTGGGCGCGGCCCAGCGGGCGCAGGCGCCGGGAGCATGAGCACGCGCACCGAGACGCGGACCGGCTGGACGCTCAGTCCGGCGCTCGCGGGTGCCGTGGTGGTGGGCGTCGTCGCCGTTATCGCCTCCTTCGTGATGACGCGCGTCGAGCCGGCCCTCGTCGGCGCCCCGCTGCTGCTGACCGCCGCGATCGGGTGGGACCGGCGACCCCGCCGAGGCTCGGCGGGCGACGATATCGTCGTCCACGCGTCTGTCGACTCCGAAGGTGCGGCGCACCCGGCCGCGGACGGTTCCACCGCGTTGGCGGTCAGCATCCGCTCGGACGCCTCCCAGCATCCCGATGCCTTGCAGCTCCGGCTGAGTCTCGGCGGGTCGGCACCGGTGGATGCGGTCCTCACCCCGCGCACCGCCGCCGCGATCTCCGGTGAGGTGCCCGTGGTGCATTCGGGCCGGCAGCGCGTGGCCGCCGTCGCAGCCCGCGCGATCGGCCCGGACGCCGCCTGGGTCGGCACTCCGGGCGACGAGGTGTCCGTCGAACGGGTGGTCCGGCCCCGGCGCGCGCCGGTGCGGAGCCTCCCGCTCCCGGCGCGGCTGCTCGGACTCACCGGACAGCACATCTCGACGCGGCCCGGCGACGGAGGGGAGTTCCGCGACATCGACCTGTTCCATCCCGGCGATCGTCTGCGGCGCATCGACTGGCGGGCGACGGCGCGCGCGGGCCGGACGGGGGAGTTGTATGTGCGCCGGACCACCGCGACCTCCGATGCCGCGGTGCATCTGGTGGTGGATGCCCGCGACGACCTGAGCGCGATCGTCGCCGACTGGTCGCGTGCCTTTCCCCGGCCCGCGATCTCGTCGCTCGATCTGGCACGGGAGGCGGCATCGTCTCTGGCGTTCGCGTACGCGGCCGATGGGGATCGGGTCGGGTTCGACGACCTGGGGGAGTCCCGCCGCGTGCTGCCCCCGCGCGCCGGAGCCAGGCACCGGGAGCGGATGCTGCGCGAGATCGAACTGACGACCGCGACCGGGACGACGTTCCAGCGGGTCCGCTCACCGCGGCTGTCGCCCGGCTCGATCGTCTACGTGCTGTCCACCTTCCTCGACGACCAGCCGTCGACCCTGGCGCTGACCTGGCGCTCGGCGGGCCACCGGGTGATCGCTGTGGATGTGCTGCCCGCGCGGGACGCCCGTGACCTCACATCCCGCGAGCGGCTGGCTTTGCGCACGATCGAGCTGGAACGGCGGCTCCGCCTCCAGCAGCTGCAGGCCGGCGGTGTCGAAATGCTCCCGTGGGAGGACGCGGCGGCGCGCGAGGCGGGGCTGCGCGCGCTGACGGCGGGGAGGCGGCGTCGATGAGTGCGGATGCGGGTGCGGGGCCGGACATCGGCACGCGGACGCTCCCGGGCTGGTCGCTGCGCGCACTGTTCGCCGTCATCGCGTTCCCTCTCCTGCTCGTCGGAGTCCCGGAGGGGCCGTGGACCGCCATCGCGTCTCTGCTCGTGGGGGTCGCCGTCTGGCGCCCGCGGTGGCTGACCGCGTGGGTACTGATGGGGGTGCTTGTGCTGTCATCGCTGGTCGAGCCGGGCACCCTGACCCCACGCTTGATCGCGCTGATCGCGGGCGTGCACGCGCTGCACCTGGTCGGAGCATGGATGCTCGCGGTGCCGCCGGCCGCGCGCCTGCAACCGGCTGTGCTGCTGCCGTCGCTGCGGCGTTTCGTGGCGGTTCAGGTACCGGTCCAGGTGGCGGCTGCGGTGATCCTGCTGCCGTCGTCGCGCGCGTCCATCCCGGCGCTGGCGATCGTGTCCGGGCTCGCGGTGGCGGCGCTGGTCGGGATGCTGGTGCCGCCGCTGCTGCGTGGTCCTCGCCGCTGAATCCGTCGCGCAGCCAGGCGGTCGATGGCGGTGGGGTACCAATGTCGGTGGTCCCGCCTAGACTCGCGCCTGCGGCGGAGAAGTGCAGCGGGCGGGCATCGGTCCCGCTAGAATCGAACACACGTTCGACGTGACGGGCGCGGTGCGCGGTGGGCGAACAGCCCCCGAAATCACAGCATGGATGGCGGAGAATAGAGCGAGTGAGCAGCGGGCGAGTGAACAACGATCGAGCGTACGGGGAATCCGGGAGCATTACGTCGGGGAACATCAGCAGAGTGACGGGGTCGCACCTCAGCGTGCGCGGGGCACGCGTGCACAACCTCCACAACGTCGACCTCGAGATCCCGCGCGACTCCATGGTGGTCTTCACCGGTCTGTCCGGATCGGGCAAGTCGTCGCTCGCGTTCGACACCATCTTCGCGGAGGGTCAGCGGCGCTATGTCGAGTCGCTGTCCGCGTACGCCCGTCAGTTCCTCGGCCAGGTGGACCGTCCGGATGTCGACTTCATCGAGGGGCTGAGCCCGGCGGTCTCCATCGACCAGAAGTCGACCAACCGCAACCCGCGCTCGACGGTCGGAACGATCACCGAGATCTACGACTACATGCGTCTGCTGTGGGCGCGCATCGGCGTGCCGCACTGCCCGATCTGCGGTGAGCGCATCCAGCGCCAGACCGTCCAGCAGATCGCCGACCAGCTGATGGAACTGGAGACGGGCACCCGCTACATGGTGGTCAGCCCCGTCGTCTCGCAGAAGAAGGGCGAGTTCGTCGACCTCTTCAAGGAGCTGGCCGCGAGCGGCTACTCGCGTGCGCTGGTCGACGGCGAGCAGGTGCAGCTGTCCGACGCTCCCACGCTGAAGAAGCAGTACAAGCACGACATCTCGGTCGTCATCGACCGCCTCGTCGCCGGCCCCGACATCCTGGGCCGCCTGACCGACTCCCTGGAGACCGCGCTGCGGCTGACCGACGGCCTGGTGCAGGTCAACTACGTCGACCGCGAGGGCGCTGCCGCGTGGCAGAACTTCAGCGAGAAGCTCTCCTGCCCGAACGGCCACCCGATCCAGCTCACCGAGATCGAGCCGCGGACCTTCTCGTTCAATGCTCCCTTCGGCGCGTGCCCCGAGTGCTCCGGCCTCGGCACGCGCATGTCGGTGGATGACGAGCTGCTGCTCGGCGACGACTCGCTGAGTATCGCCGAGGGCGTCATCGTGCCGTGGACCACGCAGGGCAAGGGCCTCTTCAACTACTACGAGAAGCTGCTCGACGGTCTGGCGCGCGATCTGAAGTTCTCGCTCACGACCCCGTGGAGGAAGCTGCCGGACGACGTGAAGGACGCGGTTCTGCACGGCGACAACTTCGAGGTCAAGGTCAAGTGGAAGAACCGCTACGGCCGCGAGATGTCCTACACATCCGGCTTCGAGGGCGTCGTGCCCTACATCGAACGCCAGTATTTGCAGGCAGAGACGGACACTCAGCGCGCCCGCTGGGCGGAGTATCTCCGCGAGGTGCCGTGCCCGGTCTGCGGCGGAAAGCGGCTCAAGCCGGAGGTGCTGGCCGTGCTGGTGCACGGCGCGAGCATCGCCGACGCCTCGCAGCTGAGCCTGAGCGACGCCCGGAAGTTCATGGAGACCCTGCACCTGACCGAGCGCGAGCAGAAGATCGGCGCGCAGGTCCTGCGCGAGATCAAGGTGCGCCTCGACTTCCTCATCCAGGTGGGGCTGAGCTACCTCGACCTCGCCCGTGCCGCCGGCTCGCTGTCCGGCGGTGAAGCGCAGCGCATCCGCCTCGCGACCCAGATCGGCTCCGGCCTGACCGGCGTGCTGTACGTGCTCGACGAGCCGAGCATCGGCCTGCACCAGCGCGACAACCGGCGCCTGATCGACACGCTCGTCGCACTGCGCGACCTCGGCAACACGCTCATCGTCGTCGAGCACGACGAGGACACCATCCGCACGGCCGACTGGATCGTCGACATCGGGCCGGGCGCCGGCGTGAACGGCGGCCACGTGGTCCACTCGGGCTCGTACGACCAGCTGCTGAAGAACACCGACTCGCTGACCGGCGACTACCTCGCCGGCCGCCGCGAGATCGCGATCCCGGCGAAGCGCCGCAAGATCGACAAGAAGCGCATGATCAGGGTCGTGGATGCGGAGGCCAACAACCTGAAGAAGGTGACGGTCGACTTCCCGCTCGGCACCTTCGTCGCGGTGACCGGGGTCTCGGGCTCGGGCAAGTCGTCGCTCGTGAACGACATCCTCTACCGGGTGATGGCCAACAAGCTCAACGGTGCCCGCAAGGTGCCGGGAAAGCACCGGACGGTGACCGGGCTCGAGAACCTCGACAAGGTCGTGCACGTCGACCAGGCGCCGATCGGCCGCACCCCGCGCTCCAACCCGGCGACGTACACGGGTGTGTTCGACCGCATCCGCACACTGTTCTCCGAGACGGCCGAAGCGAAGGTGCGGGGCTACCTGCCCGGCCGGTTCAGCTTCAACGTCAAGGGCGGACGCTGCGAGGCGTGCTCGGGCGACGGCACGATCAAGATCGAGATGAACTTCCTGCCCGACGTGTACGTCGCCTGCGAGGTGTGCGGGGGAGCGCGGTACAACCGCGACACCCTGTCCGTCCACTACAAGGGCAAGAACATCGCCGAGGTGCTGGACATGCCGATCAGCGAGGCGGCGGAGTTCTTCCGTCCGATCTCCGCCATCCACCGGTTCCTGCAGACGCTGGTCGACGTCGGGCTCGGGTACGTCCGCTTGGGACAGAGCGCGACGACGCTTTCCGGCGGCGAGGCGCAGCGCGTCAAGCTCGCGACCGAACTGCAGCGTCGCTCCAACGGCCGCAGCGTGTACGTGCTCGACGAGCCGACGACCGGTCTGCACTTCGAGGACGTCCGCAAACTCCTGCTGGTGCTCAACGGCCTCCTCGACAAGGGCAACACGGTCATCGTCATCGAGCACAACCTCGATGTGATCAAGTCGGCCGACTGGATCATCGACATGGGGCCGGAGGGCGGAGCAGGCGGCGGCGAGGTCATCGCGACTGGGACACCGGAGCGCGTCGCCGAGACGCCGGGGAGCCACACCGGCTTCTTCCTCAAGGAGATCCTGCAGGGCGAGTCCGCCCGGGGCGCCGCGTAAGGCGCACCGTGGCAGACACCGTCAGCTACCGGCCGAAAGCCGGCGAGATCCCGACGCAGCCGGGCGTGTACCGGTTCCGGGACAAGAACCGGCGCGTCCTCTACGTGGGCAAGGCGAAGAACCTGCGCGCGCGGCTGAGCAACTACTTCCAGCCGCTGCGCAGCCTCCACGAGCGCACCCGCCGCATGGTCACGACCGCGGCCGGCGTCGAGTGGACGGTGGTGGGCACCGAGTACGAGGCGCTCCAGCTCGAGTACACCTGGATCAAGGAGTTCAACCCGCCCTTCAACGTCAAGTTCCGCGACGACAAGACGTACCCGTACCTCGCGGTGACGCTAGGCGACCGCATCCCGCGGGTGATGATCACCCGCAACCGCAACATCAAGGATGCGCGCTACTTCGGGCCGTACACGAAGGTCTGGGCGATCCGCGAGACCGTCGACTTGATGCTCAAGGCGTTCCCGATGCGGAGCTGCTCGGACGGCGTCTACCGCCGCGCCGAACTGACCGGCCGGCCGTGCCTGCTCGGCGACATCGGCAAGTGCGCGGCGCCCTGCGTCGGCCGGATCACGCCCGAGGACCACAAGTCGCTGGCGATCGACTTCGCCTCGTTCATGGCGGGGAACGACAGCGGCTACCTGCGCGACCTGAACGACAAGATGAAGCAGGCCGCGAGCACCCTGGACTACGAGTCCGCTGCGCGTCACCGGGACGCCATCCAGGCCCTCGAGGGGGTGCTCGGCAAGAGCGCGGTGGTGCTGACCGAGAGCGTCGACGCCGACGTGTTCGGCATCGCGCACGACGAGCTCGCCGCAGCGGTGACGCAGTTCATCGTGCGTGGCGGACGCGTCCGCGGTGTCCGCAGCTGGGTCGTCGACAAAGAACTCGACGTCGAGCTCGGCGAGCTGGTCGAGACCGTGGTGCAGAACGCTTACGACGGGCCGGATGCGCCGCCGCGCGAGATCATCGTCCCGGAGCTTCCCGACGACACGGCCGAGCTGGAGCTGTGGCTCACGCAGCGCCGCCGCGAGACCCCGGACCCGTCCGCCGCACGCGGGCGGCACACCGGCCGCGTCGAGCTGAAGACCGCTCAACGCGGCGAGAAGGCCGCCCTCGCGCAGACCGTCTCGATGAACGCGAAGAACGCGCTCATCCTCTACAAGACGCGCCGCAGCTCCGACTTCGTCGCCCGCTCCAAGGCGCTCAACGATATCCAGGACGCACTCGGCATGGACGACGCCCCGCTGCGGATGGAGTGCTACGACGTCTCGCACCTCAGCGGCACGAACATCGTCGCGTCGATGGTGGTGTTCGAGGACGGCCTCCCGCGGAAGGACCACTACCGCCGGTTCAGCATCCCCGAGTCCACCGACGACACCGAGTCGATCTACCAGGTGATCTCCCGTCGGCTGGCGTACCTGAAGGACGCGCCTGCGGACGGCAGCCGGGCCGAGTCGGAGCAGGTCGAGACCGAGGCCGACCGGGCCGAGGAGGACACCGCACTCGACGCCGAGGGCGCCGCGGGTGCCGACGAGGTCGTCGAGGAGGCGGCCGAACGCCGCCGCCGCAAGTTCTCGTACCCGCCGAACCTCCTGATCGTCGACGGCGGTCAGCCGCAGGTCGCCGCGGCCAAGCGCGCGCTCGACGAGTCGGGCGTCACCGGCATCCAGCTCGCGGGGATCGCCAAGCGGCTGGAGGAGATCTGGCTGCCGGACTCCGATTTCCCGGTGATCCTGCCGCGGAACAGCGATGCGCTGTTCCTCATCCAGCGCCTCCGCGACGAGGCCCACCGGTTCGCGATCACCTACCAGCGCGCCAGGCGCAAGCGCGACATCGGCACCGTGCTTGGCGAGATCCCGGGCCTCGGGCCGTCGCGGGTGAAGGAGCTGCTGAAGCACTTCGGTTCGGTCGCCCAGCTGCGCAAAGCGACACCCGAGCAGATCGCTGAGGTGCGCGGCGTCGGCCCGCGGACCGCCACCGCGGTGTTCGAGCGGTTGGCCGAGAGCGCCCGGGGCGACGGCGATCGCGCCGATGTGCGGGCCGAAGACGGCCAAGCGGCCCGCACCAGTCGCTAGGCTGGGTGCACACCAGGCAGCGGAGGAGACCGGTCGATGGCCACCGACGGCGACACAGTCGCAGACGCCCAGCAACAGCAGCAGGAAGTGCTCATCGTCACCGGCATGTCTGGCGCCGGCCGCTCGACGGTCGCAAACGCGCTCGAGGACCTCGACTGGTACGTCGTCGACAACCTCCCGCCGCAGATGCTGCGCCCGCTGGTCGAGCTGGCAAACCGTGCCGAGTCGGGCCTGCCGCGCATCGCAGCGGTGGTCGACGTCCGGGGACGCAACTTCTTCTCCGACCTTCGGGAGATGATCCACAGCCTGCGCGAGGGCACGAAGGTGCGGGTGCTCTTCCTGGAGGCGTCGGATGCGGTGCTCGTGCGCCGCTTCGAGCAGGTACGCCGGCCGCATCCACTGCAGGGCGACGGCACGATCCTCGACGGCATCTCCGCCGAACGCGCCCGTCTGCGGGAGATCCGGGAGGCGGCCGACATCATCGTCGACACCACTGACCTCAACATCCACCAGCTGGCCACCAACATCACCGACACCTTCGCCGCGGAGGACGCTGCCGGCGTCCAGGTCACCGTCATGAGCTTCGGGTTCAAGTACGGACTGCCCGCGGACGCCGACATGGTGGCCGACGCGCGCTTCCTCCCGAACCCCTTCTGGAACCCCGAATTGCGCCCGCACACCGGCCTCGATGAGGTCGTCCGCGACTTCGTCCTCGAGCAGAACGGTGCCGATGAGTTCATCGAGGGCTACGTGTCGGCGCTGCGGCCGATCATGGCCGGCTACCAGCGAGAGAACAAACGGCACGCTCTGATCGCGATAGGCTGCACTGGCGGAAAGCACCGGTCCGTCGCGATTGCGGAAGAGCTCGCGGCACGGTTGCGTAGTTTCCCTGGTCTGGCGGTGAACACCAAGCACCGCGACCTCGGCCGTGAATGATCCCGGCCCACCCCATCCACGGCACCACCCCCGCCTTGAGACAGTAAGGAATCCGATTGGCTCTCACCTCCGACGTCAAGGACGAGCTCACGAAGGTCGAGGTCAGCAAGACCACGGCGCGCGCAGCAGAACTGGCCACCATCCTCCGGTTCTCGGGCGGTCTGCACCTGATCGGCGGGCGGATCGCGGTGGAGAGCGAACTGGACACGCCCGAACTCGCGCGGCGCGTGCGGAAAGACCTCGCCGAGCTCTACGGGGTCCGCAGCGATGTGTCGGTGATCTCCGCATCGGGACTGCGGCGCACCAGCCAGTACCTCGTGCGCGTCCTCGACGGCGGCGAGACGCTGGCACGGCAGACCGGGCTTCTGGATGCGCGTCGCCGCCCGATCCGCGGTCTCCCGAACCGCCTGACCACCGGCTCCCGCGAAGAGCTGGCCGCCGTCTGGCGCGGCGCGTTCCTCGCCAGCGGGTCGCTCACCGACCCGGGCCGCTCGGCAGCGCTCGAGGTGACCTGCCCCGGCAACGAGGCCGCCATGGCCCTCGTCGGAGCAGCCGGTCGGCTCGGTATCTCGTCGAAAGCGCGCGAGGTGCGCGGCGTTCACCGCGTGGTGATCCGCGACGGCGAGGCGATCAGCGCGATGCTGGTCGCGATGGGGGCCGTGCTGACCGTCACCAACTGGGAGGAGCTGCGCCAGCGCCGCGAGGTGCGTGCGAATGCCAACCGCCTCGTCAATTTCGACGACGCCAATCTGCGCCGCTCGGCCCAGGCGGCCGTCGCCGCCTGCTCGCGCGTTCAGCGCGCCCTCGAGATCCTCGGGCCCGAGGTGCCCAAGCACCTCCAGTACGCGGGCGAGCTGCGCCTGGCGCACCGTGACGCAAGCCTGGACGAGCTTGGCCACCACGCAGACCCGCCGATGACCAAGGACGCGGTCGCCGGCCGCATCCGCCGCCTCCTCGCGATGGCGGACAAGCGGGCGAGCGACCTCGGCATCCCGGGCACGGACGCGAACCTCCCCGCCGATCTGGACGAGGTGTAGTTTCGACTCGGGACTGTGGCCGGCGGAAGCATCCGCGGGCCGCTCGGGTTGCTCTTGAAGAGACTCGATGAGTCGCTCGAATCACAACAACAGTGGAGATGAGTAATGGCTGACTACACCCTGCCGGACCTTCCGTACGACTACTCGGCTCTCGAGCCGAATATCAGCGGCCGGATCATGGAGCTGCACCACGACAAGCACCACAAGACCTACGTCGACGGGGCCAACACCGCCCTGGCGAAGCTCTCGGAGGCCCGCGACGCCGACGACCTGACGTACGTCAACAAGCTGCAGAAGGACCTGGCCTTCAACCTCGCCGGCCACGTCAACCACACCGTGTTCTGGAACAACCTGTCCCCGGACGGCGGCGACAAGCCGGTCGGCGAGCTGGCGGCCGCGATCGACGAGTTCTTCGGCTCGTTCGACAAGTTCCGCGCCCACTTCACGGCGTCGGCGCTCGGCATCCAGGGCTCCGGCTGGTCGATCCTCGCCTGGGACTCCCTGGGCCAGAAGCTCATCATCGAGCAGCTCTACGACCACCAGGGCAACCTCGCCGCTGCAACCGTGCCGCTGCTGATGCTCGACATGTGGGAGCACGCCTTCTACCTCGACTACGTCAACGTGAAGGCCGACTACGTCAAGGCGTTCTGGAACATCACCAACTGGTCCGACGTGAACGACCGCTTCATCCGGACGCGCGAGAAGACCGCGGGTCTGCTGCTACTGTCGTAACCAGGATGGCGTCCCGGGAGGGAGCCTCCCGGGACGCTCGACGTCCGCAACAACCACCCACCAAAGTGCGCCCTGCGGCGCCCATCGAGTAACTGGAGACATCTGTGTCCGTAAAGATCGGAATCAACGGGTTCGGTCGCATTGGTCGTAACTACCTGCGCGCCGCCCTCGCGAAGGGCAGCGACCTCGAGATCGTCGCGGTGAACGACCTCACCGACAACAAGACGCTCGCGCACCTGCTCAAGTACGACTCCATCACGGGCCGTCTGGACGCCACCGTCGAGCTCGACGGCGACAACATCGTCGTCAACGGCAAGCCGATCAAGGTGCTCGCCGAGCGCGACCCCGCCAACCTCGGCTGGGGCGACCTGGGTGTCGACGTCGTCATCGAGTCGACCGGACGCTTCACCAAGGCCGACGACGCCCGCAAGCACATCGAGGCGGGCGCCAAGAAGGTCATCATCTCGGCCCCGGCCACCGGTGAGGACGCCACGTTCGTGATGGGTGTCAACGAGCACCTGTACGACCCGGCGTCGCACAACATCATCTCCAACGCCTCCTGCACCACGAACTGCCTCGCGCCGCTCGCCAAGGTGTTCAACGACGAGTTCGGCATCGAGCGCGGTCTGATGACCACGGTCCACGCCTACACCGCCGACCAGAACCTGCAGGACGGCCCGCACTCCGACCTCCGCCGCGCCCGCGCCGCCGCGATCAACATCGTGCCGACGTCGACCGGTGCCGCGAAGGCCATCGGCCTGGTCCTCCCGGAGCTGAAGGGCAAGCTCGACGGCTTCGCGCTCCGCGTCCCGGTGCCCACCGGCTCGATCACCGACCTCACGGTCACCGCATCGCGTCCGGTCACGGTCGACGAGATCAAGGCCGCCTACAAGAAGGCCGCCGAGGGTCCCCTCAAGGGCATCCTGAAGTACACCGAGGACGAGATCGTCTCCAGCGACATCGTGTCCGACCCGCACTCGTCGATCTTCGACTCGGGTCTGCTGCGCGTCCTCGGCGACCAGGTCAAGCTCTCGAGCTGGTACGACAACGAGTGGGGCTACTCCAACCGTCTGGTCGACCTGACCGAGTACGTGGCCGAGCGCCTCTAACGACAGGGAACCGACGTGACGCTCCGCACTCTCGACTCACTCGGTTCGCTCGCCGGCAAGCGTGTCGTCGTCCGCTGTGACCTCAATGTGCCCCTCGAGGGCGCGAGGATCACGGACGACGGTCGTGTGCGAGCGTCGATTCCCACCCTGAACGCTCTGATCAATCAGGGCGCGAAGGTGGTCGTGATCTCCCACTTGGGCCGCCCCGATGGCGCGCCCGATGCCAAGTACAGCCTGGCGCCGGTCGCCCAGCGGCTCTCCGAGCTGCTGGGCGCGCCGGTGACCTTCGCGCGAGACACCGTGGGCGGTGGCGCGAAGGAAGCCGTCGACGGCCTGAAGAACGGCGACGTCGCCCTGCTGGAGAACCTCCGGTTCAACCCGGGGGAGACCGCGAAGGACGACGCCGAGCGGAAGGTCTTCGCCGAGAAGCTCGCCGCGTTCGGCGACGCGTTCGTATCCGACGGCTTCGGCGTGGTCCACCGCAAGCAGGCGAGCGTCTACGAGCTCGCGCAGCTGCTGCCGAGCGCGGCCGGCACGCTCATCCAGGCCGAGCTCGAGGTGCTCGACCGGCTGACCGAGAACCCCCAGCGACCGTACGCGGTCGTCCTCGGCGGCTCGAAGGTCTCCGACAAGCTGGGCGTCATCGGGCACCTGCTGCCCAAGGTGAATGCGCTGCTGATCGGCGGCGGGATGCTGTTCACCTTCCTCGCGGCCAAGGGTCTCACGGTCGGTTCGAGCCTGCTGGAGGCGGACCAGATCGACACGGTGAAGGGCTACCTGGCGAAGGCCGAGGAGCTCGGTGTCGAGATCGTGCTCCCGCGCGACGTGGTGGTCGCCTCGAAGTTCGGCGCCGACGCGGAGCACGCGGTGCGCCCGATCGACGCCATCGAGGACACGGAGTGGGGCGACAAGGGCCTCGGGCTCGACATCGGCCCGGAGACCTCCGAGCTGTTCTCCGAGTACATCCGCCGGTCACGCACGGTGTTCTGGAACGGTCCGATGGGCGTGTTCGAACTCGCACCGTTCGCCGCCGGCACGAAGGCGGTCGCCCAGGCGCTGACGGAGGTCGACGGCCTGAGCGTCGTCGGCGGCGGCGACTCCGCCGCGGCCGTCCGCGCTCTCGGCTTCCGTGACGACCAATTCGGTCACATCTCGACGGGCGGAGGCGCCAGCCTCGAGTTCCTCGAAGGCAAGCGACTCCCCGGACTGGAGGTCCTCGGATGGCAGCAGTGAACCCCGCGGTGCGGCGCGTGCCGCTCATCGCCGGCAACTGGAAGATGAACCTGGACCACCTCCAGGCGATCGCGTTCGTGCAGAAGCTGGCGTGGACGCTGAAGGATGCGAGCCACGACTTCTCCGCGGTGGAGGTGGCGGTCTTTCCGCCGTTCACCGACCTGCGCAGTGTGCAGACGCTGATCTCGGCCGACAAGCTCCCGCTCGCCTTCGGCGGTCAGGATGTCTCGGAGCACGAGTCCGGCGCCTACACGGGTGAGGTCTCTGCGGCCTTCCTCGAGGCGCTGGAGTCGCGGTACGTGATCATCGGCCACTCCGAGCGGCGCACGCTGCACGCGGAGACCGACGAGCAGGTGGCGGGCAAGGTCGCGGCAGCATTGAAGCACAACATCGCGCCGATCATCTGCGTGGGCGAGACGGCGGAAGACCTCGAGGTCCACGGCGCGAGCGCCGTCCCGGTCGCGCAGCTGCGTGGCGCGCTGGCGAAGGTCGACTCGGCCGCCGATTTCGTGGTGGCGTACGAGCCGGTCTGGGCCATCGGCTCGGGCCAGGCGGCGACGCCGGAGCAGGCCGAGCAGGTCTGCGCGGCGCTCCGCGCGGTGATCGCGGAGGTGCTCGGCGATGACGTGGCAGCGAAGACGCGCATCCTGTACGGAGGATCGGTGAAGTCGGGCAACATCGCCGGCTTCATGCGTGAGCCCAACGTCGACGGCGCGCTCGTCGGCGGGGCGAGCCTCGACGTGACCGAGTTCGCGGCGATCGTCCGCTATCAGAAGCACGTCGGCCTCTAACCGGCATCGCACGGTATACTGGCCGTTGGCTTTCCCCGGGCTCGGCCCGGACGCTTTCCCGAAAGGTTCCCTGTGCTCATTCTCCAGGTCGTTCTGCAGGTGCTGCTGGGCATCACCAGCCTCCTGCTGACGCTGCTCATCCTCCTGCACAAGGGTCGCGGTGGCGGTCTCTCCGACATGTTCGGTGGCGGCGTCACCTCGAACCTCGGTGCGTCAGGCGTCGCCGAGCGCAACCTCAACCGGATCACCGTCATCCTCGGTCTGATCTGGATCACGTGCATCGTGGTGCTCGGCCTGATCACCAAGTTCAGCGCGTAAGCGCATCACTGTAGAAGGAGAACAGCATGGCTTCCGGAGGCAGTGCAATTCGCGGCTCGCGCGTCGGCGCAGGTCCCATGGGCGAGCAGGACCGCGGTTTCCACGCCGAGCGCGTCGCCATCTCGTACTGGGACGCACTCGGTAACGAGACCGTCCGCTACTTTGCGGCGAACCTCCCCGAGGAGGAGATCCCCGACATCATCGACTCGCCGTCGACGGGCCTGCCCGCCGGCCGCGACAAGGAGAACCCGCCGTCGGTGGCGAAGGCCGAGCCGTACAAGACGCACCTCGCGTACGTCAAGGAGCGCCGCAGCGAGGAGGAGGCCGAGCAGTTGCTCGACGACGCCCTCAACCAGCTGCGTGCCCGCCGAGGTCGTCCCACCACCAACTAGGCATTCCGTCGCGAGGCCGTCCACCAGTCGGGTGGGCGGCCTTCGTCGTTCGCCCCACCGGCATTCGGCACGAATCGTCGCGACGGCTACACTGCCTGGCAGGGAGGTGTGGGATGCGCGGACCGGCCGACGACCGAGCGGGCGTACCGCGTGCCCTCGCCGACGAGGTCGGCCGCCTCAGCCTGCTCGCGCTGCTGGGGCAAGCGGTCGACTCGGCGGAGGAGGCCGAGCGCCTGCTGACCCGGAACGCCGACGGATCCCCGCCGTCGGCTGCCGATGCGCGGCGCAACCTGCGCCTGCGGGTGGGCTTCGCCGAGCTCCAGCACTGGGTGGACGACCTCGACCTCGCGGGGCGGGACGCCGAGGTGCGCGACGAGACGTCGCGGTTGCTCGGCTTCTACCTGCACCTGCTGACTTACGCGTTCGACCGCGACATCAGCGAGGCAGGGCGCGACCGGCTGGCGATCCGCAGTCGCGGACCACTCACCGGTGCGCCCTGCGCACGGCTGACGGCGCTCCGGGAGCGGGTCAGTAGCTGGGAGCGATGAGGTTCTCGGGCACGTCGACCGCTGCATCCTTGTCGACGAAGAACACGGTGCGTTTGCGGCCCTTCGCTCCGGCCACAGGAACCTCGGTGTAGCTGGCGCCGGCGAGAGCGAGGCCGAGGGCGCTCGCCTTGTCGGTGCCCGAGAGCACCAGCCAGATCCGGTCCGAGGAGTTGATCACCGGACGGGTGAGGCTGAGCCGCTGCGGCGGCGGCTTGGGCGACTCGCGCTCGGCGATCACGGCGAGCTCGGTCTCCCGGATGCCCGGCCGGTCCGGGAACAGCGACGCGATGTGGCCGTCCGGCCCCACCCCGAGGAACATGATGTCGAACTTGGGGATCGGCAGGCCGTCCGTCCCGAACGCCTCGAGCTCAGCCGTGTAGACGCGCGCGGCCTCGTCGATGTCCGGGATCTCGTCCGAAGACGGGAAAGGATGCACGTTCTCCGGCGGCACCGCGATGTGGTCCAGCAGAGCCTCGCGGGCCTGGAGCTCGTTCCGGTCCGGGTCGTCCCGCGGCACGAAACGCTCGTCGCCCCACCAGAAGTGCACCTTCGACCAGTCGATGGTGTCGCGGGCGGGGGAGGCGTTGACCGCCTCCAATACCGCGATTCCCATCGTTCCGCCGGTCAGCGCGATGTTGGCGCGTCCCAGGTCGTCGAGGATGTCGATCGTCTTGGTGAGGAAACGCGCGGCCACCGACGCGGCCACGGCCTCCTTGTCCGGGTGGACGAGCACCCGCCGTTCGTTCGTCATACCCTGGCGCCTGCTCCCTCGTCAGAGGCCTCCAGCTGTGCGAGACCCTTCGTGATCACCTCTCCGTAGAGGTCGTCCGGGTCCAGCCTACGCAGTTCCTCCGCGAGGCAGTCGCGGAGGTTGCGGCGTGGCAGCGAGAGGTCGTGCGACGGCTGCCCCGGCTGGGACAGGTGGGCGACGTTGGGGATCTCGCGCGCGAGCTCGATCACCCCGGACCCGCGCTCCATCTTGACGCCGTGGATGCCGCCGGAGCCGATCGCGCGCGAGGCGAGGTCGTACTGCACCGGCACCTGCAGCTGCAGGCGCAGCCAGGCGGCCAGAAGGAGGGTGGAAGGGGAGTCCGCAGCACCCGCCACGTCGACGCCGGTGATCGGCTCGAACGGCGGCTGGTCGAGGACCGCGGCCAGCTGTGCACGCCACAGGGTGAGGCGCGTCCAGGCGAAGTCCGTGTCACCCGGGGCGTACGTCTGCCCCAGGTGGAACAGGAAGTCCTGCGGGTTCGGCTGCGCGGAGGCGTCGGTGATCCGCCGGGTCGCGATGCGGCCCAGGGGAGAGCTCGACGCCCTCTCGGGTGCGATGCCCGGCCACCAGACCACGACCGGAGCGTCGGGCAGGAGCAGGCCGGTGACCAGTCCTTCCTCGTCGCTCGCGGTCTCGCCGTAGGCGCGGAGCACGATGACCTCGCTGGCCCCGGCATCCCCGCCCACGCGGATCTGGGCGTCGAGGCGGGCCTCGCCGCCCTTCCGTGGTCCGTCCTCCTCGGTCGAGACCACGATGACGCGCATCGGGTGCTCGCGGGAGGCGTCGTTGGCGGCCTCGATGGCCTCCTCCTCCTGTCCGAGGTGCGTCGCGATGATGAGGGTGAGGACGCGGCCGAGGGCCACGGCGCCTCCCTCCTCACGGATCTTGACGAGCGCCTTCGAGATGTTGCTGACGGTCGTCGCGGGAAGATCGACGATCATGGACGCCTCCAAACGCGGCCGTCACGGGCGAGGAGCTCGTCGGCCGACTTCGGGCCCCAGGTTCCGGGGCGGTACTGCTCGGGCTGGCCCTGCGTGGCCCAGAAGTCCTCGATCGGGTCGAGGATCTTCCAGGAGAGCTCGACCTCCTCGTGGCGGGGGAACAGCGGCGGGTCGCCGAGCAGCACATCCAGGATGAGCCGCTCGTACGCCTCGGGGCTGGCCTCGGTGAAGGCGTGGCCGTAGCCGAAGTCCATGCTCACGTCGCGCACCTGCATGCCGGCGCCGGGGACCTTCGAGCCGAAGCGGATGGTCACACCCTCGTCGGGCTGCACGCGGATCACGAGAGCGTTCTGGCCGAGGGCGCTGGTCTGCGACTCCGCGAAGAGCTGCTGCGGCGCGCGCTTGAAGACGACCGCGATTTCGGTGACCCGGCGGCCCAGGCGCTTGCCGGCCCGCAGGTAGAAGGGCACTCCCGCCCAGCGGCGGGTGCCGATCTCCAGCTTGATGGCCGCGTAGGTCTCCGTCGTGGACTGGGGATTCATCCCGTCCTCCTCGAGGAACCCGACGACCTTCTCGCCGCCCTGCCAGCCGTTGCCGTACTGGCCTCGGGCGGTGGACGTGGAGAGGTCCTTGGGCAGCCGGACGGCGGCGAGCACCTTCTCCTTCTCGGCACGGAGGTCCGCGGCGTTGAACGAGATCGGCTCCTCCATCGCGGTGAGCGCGAGGAGTTGCAGCAGGTGGTTCTGGATGACGTCGCGCGCAGCACCGATGCCGTCGTAGTAGCCGGCCCGGCCGCCCACCCCGATGTCTTCCGCCATGGTGATCTGCACGTGGTCGACGTAGTTGGCGTTCCAGATCGGCTCGTACAGCTCGTTGGCGAAGCGCAGGGCCAGGATGTTCTGGACGGTCTCTTTGCCGAGGTAGTGGTCGATGCGGAACACCGAGTCCGGCGGGAACACCGTCTCGACGACGGCGTTCAGCTCCCGCGCCGACTGGAGGTCGTGCCCGAACGGCTTCTCGATGACGACGCGCCGCCAGCCGTCGCCGGACTGGTCGGCCAGGCCGGAGCGCTTGAGCTGCTCCGTCACGATCGGGAAGGCCTTCGGCGGGATGGACAGGTAGAACGCGTGGTTTCCCATCGTGCCGCGTGCGACGTCCAGGTCTTCGACGGTCTTCTTCAGACGCTGGAACGCGTCGTCGTCGTCGAACTCTCCCGGCACGAAGCGGATGCCCTGCGCCAGCTGCTTCCACACGTCGTCGTCGAACGGCGTGCGGGCGTACTGCTTGACCGCGTCGTAGACGACCTTCTCGAAGTCCTGGTCCTCCCAGTCGCGCCGGGCGAACCCGACGAGGGAGAACCCGGGCGGCAGGAGGCCGCGGTTCGCGAGGTCGTACACCGCGGGCATCAGCTTCTTGCGCGACAGGTCGCCTGTCACTCCGAAGATGATGAGGCTGCTGGGCCCCGCGATGCGATTGAGACGGCGGTCGGAGGGCAACCGCAGCGGGTTGAACTCCGGAGTGATATCCACCGGTGACAAGTGACTGATCTCCTTAACCGGGCTCAGTTGACGGCCTCGAACAACGAGACGACGTCCGCCTCGGGGTTCGTGAGCGTCAGGGTCAGCACCGGGCGGCCGTGCTCGCCGAGCACGCTGGCGTCGCCGGCGGCCTGGGCCTGGATGAGCTGACCGAATGTGAAGGGACGGCCGGGGATCTCGAGGTCCTCGGACGGCGTCGCCGTGATCTGCAGGAACACGCCGACCGCGGGTCCACCCTTGTGGAACTGACCGGTGGAGTGCAGGAAGCGCGGGCCCCAGCCGAAGGTGACGGGGCGGTTCGCTTTCGCAGCCAGGAGGTCGCGGATGCCCGCGAGCTGGGGGAGGGCGATGCGGTCGACGTACGCCTGGACCGCCACGTAGCCGTCCGGGCCGAGCTGCGCGAGCAGCGCGTCCACCGCGGCATCGAGCGTGTTCGCCGATCCCAGGAACGAACCGCTGGTCCGCACCTCGATGCCGCCGGCGGTGAACGCCGGGGTGACGGCCTCCGGCCGGTTGTCCAGCAGCGACCGAGCGGCGACCTTCGCGGCCTCCACGTCCGGCTGGTCGAACGGGTTGATGCCGAGCAGGCGTCCGGCGACGGCCACCGCGTACTCCCAGACGATGAGCTGGGCCCCGAGGCTGCCGGAGACGAGGATCTCGCCCTCGTGCCGGTCGGCCGGGAACAGGTGGTGGGCTTCCGCGTTCGCGACGAGGCGCACGACCTGCAGATCGGCCGGCTTCGACTCGAGCTCCGGCGCAAGCTTGTCCAGCACGACCGGGAGGAGGCCCGTGCCCTCCTTGCCGGTGGACTCCGCGATCAGCTGCTCGGCCCAGTCGGCGAACCCGACGATGTGGGTGCCGTCTGCGACGATGCCCAGCTTGTCCTTGAGCGGGTTGGTGCCGGCGATCGCAGCGCCGAGCACGAGTCCGGGGTTCTGCTCGTTGTCGACCGCGAGCTCGATCAGCGTGGCCTCCGCCTCGTCGAGCAGCTCGGCGATGTCGACTCCGGCGAGACCCGACGGCACCAGGCCGAACGCGGTCAGTGCGGAGTACCGTCCGCCGACGTTGGGGTCGGCGTTGAAGACGTGGTAGCCGGCCTCGCGGGCCGACTGGTCCAGCGGAGAACCGGGGTCGGTGACCACGACGATGCGCTCGCGCGGGTCGATGCCCGCATCCTGGAACCACTTCTCGTACACGCGGCGCTGGCTGTCCGTCTCGAGCGTCGAGCCCGACTTGGACGAGATGACCACCGCGGTGGCCTCCAGCCGGTCGCGCAGCGCGGCGAGCACCTGACCCGGGTCGGTGGAGTCGAGCACGGTCAGCTCGGCCTCCGCCGTCCGGGTGATGACCTCCGGCGCGAGCGACGAGCCGCCCATGCCGCCGAGCACGATGTGGTTGACGCCCTTGGCGTGCAGCTCACCGCGCAGGGCGTCGATCTCGGCGACGAGGGGCCGCGAGATGGCGACGGCCTCGGTCCAGCCGAGACGCTTGGCGGCCTCGGACTCGGCGGCCGGACCCCAGAGGGCCGGGTCCTGGGCCGTGATGCCCGAAGCCACCCTGTCGGCGACGAGCTGCGGGACGACGGTGCGGACGGCCTCGGCCGCCGCACCGGTCACGTGGATGCGGAACGTCACTTGGCGGCTCCCTCGAGGGCGTTCTTCACGGTCTCCACCAGTTCTGCCCAGGAGACGTTGAACTTCTCGACGCCTTCGCGCTCGAGGGTGTCGGTGACATCGTCGTAGCTGATGCCGAGCTCGGCCAGCTTGTCGAGGACGGCCTTCGACTCCGCGTAGGTGCTGGTCACGGTGTCGCCGGTGATGTTGCCGTGGTCGAAGGTCGCGTCGAGCGTCTTCTCCGGCATCGTGTTGACGACGTTCGGGGCGACGAGGGCCTCGACGTACAGGGTGTCGGGCAGGCTCGGGTCCTTCACACCGGTGGAGGCCCACAGCGGACGCTGCTCGTTGGCCCCGGCCTCGATGAGGCGCTTGGCGCGGTCGCTGGCGAACTCCTGCTCGAACACCTCGTAGGCGAGACGGGCGTTGGCGATGCCGGCCTTGCTCTTGAGGCCTTCGGCCTCGTCGGTGCCGAGAGCCGAGAGGCGCTTGTCCACCTCGGTGTCGACCCGCGAGACGAAGAACGACGCGACGGACCGGATGCCGGAGAGGTCGATGCCCGCCTCCTTGGCCCGCTCGAGGCCGGTGAGGTAGGCGTCGATGACCTGGCGGTAGCGCTCGAGGCTGAAGATCAGCGTCACGTTGACGCTGATGCCCTCCGCGATGGTGTCGGCGATGGCCTCGATTCCCTCGACGGTCGCCGGGATCTTGATCATGACGTTGGCCTTGTCGACCTTCGCCCGCAGCTTCTTGGCCGTCTCGACCGTCGCAGCGGCGTCGTGCGCCAGGCCCGGCTCCACCTCGATGGAGACGCGGCCGTCGACCCCGTTGGAACGCTCGTAGACGTCGTGGAAGATGTCGCTCGCCTTGGCGACGTCGTCGGTGGTGATCTCGAAGATCGCCTCGTCGACGCCGGTGCCGGCGGCGGCGAGCTGGCGGACCTGCTCGTCGTACGCCTCACCCTTGGACAGGGCCGTGGCGAAGATCGTCGGGTTCGTGGTCACGCCGACCACGTTCTTCTCGGCGATCAGCTTCTGCAGGCCACCGCTGTTGATGCGCTCACGCGAGAGGTCGTCCAGCCAGATGCTCACTCCGGCGGCGGACAGGGCGGCCGTCGGAGTTTGGGTGGTGGAAGTTGTGTCAGTCATTTCTGTTCTCTCCTCTTGTGCCCGCGCTCAAAGCGACGCGAGCGATTCCTTCGCGGCGGACACGGCATGCTCGGTGGTCATGCCGAACTCACGGAACAGCGTCTTGTAGTCGGCCGACGCACCGAAGTGCTCGATCGACACGCTGCGACCGTGGTCGCCCACGATCTTGTCCCAGGCCAGCGCCAGGCCGGCCTCGATCGAGACGCGGGCCTTGATCTCTGCGGGGAGCACCTTCTCCTGGTACTCGGCGGACTGCTCGGCGAACCACTCCAGGCTGGGCGCGGACACGACGCGGGCGTTGATGCCCTCGCCGCGCAGCACCTCGCGGGCCTCGAGTGCGATCTGCACCTCGGAGCCGGTCGCGATGAAGATCAGGTCCGGCGTGCCGCGCGGCGCCTCGGCCAGGATGTACGCGCCCTTGACGACGTTCTTGGCCGACGCGAGGGTGTCGCCCTCTGCGTCACCCTCACCGCGCTCGAACACCGGGAGGTTCTGCCGCGTCAGCGCGATGCCGGCCGGCCCCTGACGGCGCTCGAGGATGGTCTTCCAGGCCCAGGCGACCTCGTTGGCGTCGCCCGGACGGACGACGTCGAACTGCGGGATGGCGCGAAGCGTGGACAGCTGCTCGATCGGCTGGTGCGTCGGGCCGTCCTCACCGAGGGCGACGGAGTCGTGGGTCCAGACGAAGATCGACGGAACCTTCATCAGGGCCGCGAGACGGAGGGACGGGCGCTGGTAGTCGCTGAAGATCAGGAACGTGCCGCCGAACGGACGGGTCGGTCCGTGCAGCACGATGCCGTTGATGATCGCGGCCATCGCGTGCTCGCGGATGCCGAAGTGCAGCACGCGGCCGTACGGGTTGCCCGTCCACTCGTGGGTCGAGCGCTCGCTCGGCACGAAGGAGGGGGCGCCCTCGATGGTGGTGTTGTTCGACTCGGCGAGGTCGGCCGAGCCGCCCCACAGCTCCGGCATGGCCGCAGCAATGGCGTTGATCACCTTGCCGCTTGCGGCACGGGTGGAGACGTCCTTGCCCGGCTCGAAGACGGGGAGGGCGCTCTCCAGGTCGGGTGTCTCGCCGGACAGCAGACGGTCGAGCAGCTGCTTGCGCTCCGGGTTCGCGTCGGCCCAGGCGTCGAAGTCCTTCTGCCACTCGGCGTGCTCCTCGGCGCCGCGCTCGACGGCCTTGCGGGTGTGCTCGATGACCTCGTCGGCGACCTCGAAGGACTGCTCAGGGTCGAAGCCGAGCACCTCCTTGACCGCACGCAGCTCGTCGGTGCCGAGGGCGGATCCATGGATCTTGCCGGTGTTCTGCTTCTTCGGCGACGGCCAGCCGATGATGGTCTTCAGGATGATGAGCGACGGCTTGTCGGTCACCTCCTGGGCGTTGACGATCGCCTGGTGAAGCTCCTGCACGTCCTCCTCGTAGACGCCGGTCTTCTTCCAGTCGACGACCTGCACGTGCCAGTGGTACGCCTCGTAGCGCGCCTTGACGTCCTCCGTGAAGGCGATGTCGGTGTCGTCCTCGATCGAGATCTGGTTGCTGTCGTAGATCGCGATCAGGTTGCCGAGTTCCTGGTGGCCGGCGAGCGACGACGCCTCCGAGCTGATGCCCTCTTCGAGGTCGCCGTCGGACGCGATCACGTAGATGTGGTGGTCGAACGGGCTCTCGCCGGGGGCGGCGTCCGGGTCGAACAGGCCGCGCTCGAAACGCTGGGCATATGCAAAACCGACGGCGGAGGAGATGCCCTGGCCGAGTGGTCCAGTGGTGATCTCCACGCCGTCGGTGTGTCCGTATTCGGGGTGGCCGGGGGTGAGGGAGCCCCAGGTGCGGAGCTTCTTCAGGTCGTCGAGCTCGAGACCGTAGCCGCCCAGATAGAGCTGGACGTACTGGGTCAGCGACGAGTGGCCGGCCGACAGGACGAAGCGGTCCCGGCCGAGCCAGTGCTGGTCGCGAGGGTCGCGGCGCATGACCTTCTGGAAGAGCAGGTATGCCGCGGGGGCGAGGCTCATGGCGGTGCCGGGATGCCCGTTGCCCACCTTCTCGACCGCGTCGGCCGCAAGGATGCGAGCCGTGTCTACTGCCTTGTTGTCAATGGGATCCCACTGCAATGCTGCCACTGAAAACTGACCCTTCGTAGATGAGGTGAGGGTCGTCGTGGAACCCGCACCGATTGAGGTAGTGCGCGCCGTGGACGTCATCGGCGCCGGTGTCCTCTCCGTCACAGTCCTACAAGAACGGTCGACCGGGGAGGGGGTTCGGCTGGCGAGCACCTCCAAGTATAGGTAACGCGCACGTAACGTGGGGTGTTCCCCCAGACGGTTGCGTCACACGAGGACACGGGGTAGCCGCCCGGCCGCGCCTCTACGTGCCGTAGACTTTCGGGTGGGGCTTTCGCACCCATCCGCCGACACCACACGAGGAGCAATGGACGTCGCTGTAGAGAGTCGTGTCGAGCCGGGCCGCACGGGGTTCGCACGCAAGGTGAAGGCGTATGTCGCTCTCACCAAGCCGCGTGTCGTCGAACTGCTGCTGGTCACCACGGTTCCGACGATGATCCTCGCTGCGAACGGCATCCCGAGCCTCTGGCTGGTGCTCGCGACTGTCGTCGGCGGCTACATGAGCGCCGGATCGGCGGGCGCTTTCAACTGCTACATCGACCGCGACATCGACCGCGTGATGCGACGGACGAAGAACCGTCCGCTGGTCACCGGCGAGCTCTCGGACCGCGAGGCGCTCGTCTTCGCGTGGGCGTTGGGTATTGCGTCGGTGGTCGTGCTCGGCTTCTTCACGAACTGGCTCGCCGCGGCGCTGTCGGTCGCCGCGATCCTGCTCTACGTCGTCTTCTACACGCTCATCCTGAAGCGCCGGACCCCCCAGAACATCGTCTGGGGCGGCATCGCCGGCTGCATGCCCGTTCTCATCGGGTGGGCGGCCGTGACGGGTTCGCTCGACTGGGCGCCGTTCATCCTGTTCGGGATCATCTTCCTCTGGACGCCGCCGCACTACTGGCCGCTGTCCATGAAGTACCGCTCCGACTATCAGGAGGCGGGCGTTCCCATGCTCGCGGTGGTGCGCGGCCGTGCGGTCGTCGGCCTGCAGGTCATCCTGTACGCCTGGGCGATGGTCGCCTGCTCGCTGCTGCTGATCCCTGTCGCACACATGGGGCTGCTGTACACGGCGGTCTCGCTGGTGTCGGGCGGCTGGTTCATCTACGAGTCGCACCGCCTCTACAATCTGGCCATCCGGCATGCCGCCGTCTCGCCGATGCGGGTCTTCCACGGCTCGATCGCCTACCTGACGCTGATCTTCCTCGCCGTCGCGATCGACCCGCTGCTGCCGTTCTAGAAGAGACGGGCCCGGTCGCCACGGCACCCACCGCCTGCCGCCGGTCGCCGCCGCCCCCTAGCATGTGCGCATGACAGCGCTCCTGCTGACGGCTCGCCTCGCGCTGGCGGCGCCGACCGAGGATGACATCCCGGACGTCGTGGACGCGTGCCAGGACCCGGAGACGCAGGCGTGGGTGCCGCTCCCGTCGCCGTACACCAGGGAGAGCGCCGAGTTCTTCGTGCGCAGCTACGGCCCGCACGGTGCCGCCAGCGGCCGTTACACCGTGTGGGCAGTGCACCTGCGCGACGGCGGCCGGCTGCTGGGGGCGCTCGAGGTGCGCGCTGACGACGCCGAAGGCGTGGCCTCGCTCGGCTGTTGGTCGGGGCCGTGGGCACGCGGGAACGGCTACATGCGCGAGGCGCTCGGCGCGGTGGCGCGCTTCGCACTCGACCCGTCGGGGCTGGGATTCGACCAGCTGAACTGGGTGTACGTCCCGGGCAACGAGGCGAGCAGGCGCCTGGCCGTCGCGGCCGGCTTCCGGTTCGACGAGGGGATCCTGACCTCCGTCAGCCTGCACGGCCAGACACGGGAGGCCTGCGTCGGGACGCTACGCCGCGACGACGTCGGCCGTTGAGTCGGTCCGCGCACCGAACCGCTCGACCGGCGCACTGAGCGAGAACAGGGTGGCGGTCATGCCGGCAGCGAGAAGTGCGGCGAGAGTCATGTGGAGGCCGACCAGGATGCCGGGGAGGCCGGTGTTCGCCTGGATGAGGCCGACCGCGATCTGCGCGACCTCGACGGCCAGCAGGGACAGTGTGAAGCGGCGAACCGGAGTGGTCCGGTAGCGGAGCGAACCGACGACCAGCACGATCGTGAGCGCGAAAGTGACGTACGCCGGGATGGCGTGCACGTGCTCCAGGATCTCGGGGTTAAACCCGCTGCGCGGCGTCTTCGCGTCGCCCGCGTGCGGGCCGGACCCGGTGGTGATGATGCCCACCACGATGGTGACCAGGACGACGACGCTGGTGATCCAGGCGGTCGTGGCGAACCATCCCGGCACCGCCCGGACGCGCGGCCCGGGGACGGCGTAGACCCGCACCAGATACGAAGTGGTCAGCGCGACCAGTACGATCGACGTCACGAAGTGGATCCCGACCACCCACCAGGTGAGGCCCGTCAGCACCGTGATGCCGCCGACGATCGCCTGGAACGGCACGCCGAGGCCGGCTACGAAGGCCAGCCAGAACAGGTCACCGCGGGTGCGGTAGAGCTTGACGACCTGGAGGAAGGCGATGATGGCCAGGATCGCCAGCACCCCGCCGAGCAGGCGGTTGCCGAACTCGATGACGCCGTGGACGCCCATCTCCGGCGTGTTGACCAGCGAGTCCGCCGTGCACTTCGGCCAGGTGGGGCATCCCAGGCCGCTGGAGGTCAGTCGCACCGCACCACCTGTCGCGACCAGCAGCACCTGCGCGGCCAGGTAGATCCAGCCGACGACACGGGTCCGCCGGTCCACGCGGTCGGGCAGCCAGGCGATGATGCGCTTCATGGTCTCAGTAGTTCCTCGGTGCTCATGACTCTGTGTGTGCTTGCAACATTCGGTAATGAAGCGGTGTCGGGATGCGGATACTCGGGCAACGCGCAGCCGCGCCTCTACTTTTACCGCGCCGCACCTGTAGAATTGGTGGGTTCGAAGAACGCGCCATCGTGCGCGTGCCAGGCGGTCGGATTCCTCCGTCCGTGGCCGAGGCATCGTGGCCCGTGTCCTCGAACAGTCTAGGTACGCACGTGTTGGTACGCGCTGTGTTTGGTACACGCACCGCCACTCGTACAACCAAAAGCTCGAAGCGCACGGTGTGAGCCGTGCGCGGCGAGGGAATGGGCCGGACTGATATCCGGTTACGAGTGGAAGGAAACGAGGTAGATATGTCAGACATCCTGATCGATCGGCCCGAGCTCGCCTCATTGGGGCAGTACGAGTTCGGCTGGGCGGATTCGGACGCTGCGGGCGCGTCCGCGCGTCGTGGCCTCTCGCCTCAGGTGGTGAAAGACATCTCCGTGCTCAAGAGTGAGCCCGACTGGATGCTTCAGCGCCGCCTGAAGGCCCTCCAGCTGTTCGAGCGCAAGCCGATGCCGACCTGGGGTGCCGACCTGTCGGAGATCGACTTCGACAACATCAAGTACTTCGTCCGCTCCACCGAGAAGCAGGCGCAGACCTGGGAAGACCTGCCGGACGACATCAAGAACACGTACGAGAAGCTCGGCATCCCCGAGGCGGAGCGCCAGCGGCTCGTGGCCGGCGTCGCCGCGCAGTATGAGTCCGAGGTCGTGTACCACCAGATCAACGCGGAGCTCGAAGCCCAAGGCGTGATCTTCATGGACACCGACACCGCGCTGCGTGAGCACCCTGAGTTCTTCGAGGAGTACTTCGGCACCGTCATCCCCAGTGGTGACAACAAGTTCGCCGCCCTGAATTCTGCCGTCTGGTCCGGCGGCTCCTTCGTCTACGTGCCTCCGGGAGTTCACGTCGACATCCCGCTCCAGGCCTACTTCCGCATCAACACGGAGAACATGGGCCAGTTCGAGCGGACGCTGATCATCGCCGACGAGGGCAGCTACGTCCACTACATCGAGGGCTGCACTGCACCGATCTACAAGTCCGACTCGCTGCACTCCGCGGTCGTCGAGATCATCGTCAAGAAGAACGCCCGGGTGCGCTACACGACCATCCAGAACTGGTCCAACAACGTCTACAACCTCGTCACCAAGCGGGCGACCGCGGCCGAGGGGGCGACGATGGAGTGGATCGACGGCAACATCGGCTCCAAGGTGACGATGAAGTACCCGTCGATCTATCTGATGGGGGAGCGCGCCAAGGGCGAGACCCTGTCGGTCGCCTTCGCAGGCCCCGGGCAGCACCAGGATGCGGGCGCCAAGATGATCCACATGGCGCCGTACACCCAGTCGTCGATCGTCTCGAAGTCGATCGCTCGCGGGGGTGGCCGTGCCGGCTACCGCGGCGAGGTGCGGATGGACACGAACGCGCACCACTCCGCGAACACCGTTCGCTGCGACGCGCTGCTGGTCGACACGATCTCCCGCTCCGACACGTACCCGGCGATCGACATCCGGGTGGACGACGTTCAGCTCGGCCACGAGGCGACCGTCTCGCGCGTCAGCGAGGAGCAGCTGTTCTACCTGATGTCCCGCGGCATGCCGGAGGACGAGGCGATGGCCATGATCGTCCGCGGCTTCATCGAGCCGATCGCGCGGGAGCTCCCGATGGAATACGCACTCGAACTCAACAAGCTCATCGAGATGGGCATGGAAGGCTCCGTCGGATGACGCAGACCCAGCAGACGCAGACCCCCACGTCGGAGACGACGGAGGCCGCGCCGGCTCCGACGCACCTGCGCGCGCCCGTTCCCGTCCAGTCCCGCGCCGAGCGGTTCACCTCCACCGAGGTCACGGCGTTCCCTGCTGTGACGGGACGCGAGGCGATGTGGAAGTACACGCCCGTCGCGCGCCTCGAAGAGCTGATCGCCGGTGAGCTCGACGGCTCGCCCTACGTCTACGACGCGACCGCAGAGAAGGGCTTCTCGACCCTGTGGGTCGGCCGCGGAGACTCGCGCATCGGAGCCGCCGGCCAGCCGGAGGACCGCGCGTCCGCCAACGCCTGGACGGCGTTCGAGCAGGCGCTGCTGGTCAGCATCAGCGCCGACAACAGTGCCGACGGCAGCACCGAACACCGCGAGGTCACCCTCACGCGTTCCGCTCTCGGCGCAGCGCCACGGGCCGCGCACACGGTCATCGAGGTCGCCCCGGGTGCGGTAGCGACCCTCATCCTGCAGAACACCGGTGCCGCCCACCTCGCCGAGAACGTCGAGTTCCTGCTCGGGAAGGACGCCGACCTCACGGTGGTCTCCCTCCAGGAGTGGGACGACGACGCCCTGCACGTGGCCGCGCACTTCGCCGAGCTGGCGGAGGGCGCGCGTCTCAAGCACGTCGCCGTCACCCTCGGCGGCGGGGTCGTACGGCTCAACCCGTCGGTGCACCTCGCCGGCGCGCGCTCGAACACGGAACTCCTGGGCGCCTACTTCGCCGACGCGTCGCAGCACCTCGAGCAGCAGGTGTACGTCCACCACGACGGTCCCGAAACCCGCAGCCGCGTCACCTACAAGGGTGCGCTGCAGGGTGCGGGTGCGCGGACGGTCTGGATCGGCGACGTGCTGATCGGTCCGAAGGCCGTCGGCACCGACACCTACGAGCAGAACCGCAACCTCGTCCTCACCGACGGTGCGCGCGCCGACTCCGTCCCGAACCTCGAGATCGAGACCGGCGACATCGTCGGAGCCGGCCACGCCAGCGCGACCGGCCGGTTCGACGACGAGCAGCTCTTCTACCTGCAGTCCCGCGGTATCCCGGAGGAGGAGGCACGGCGCCTCGTCGTGCGCGGATTCCTCGCCGAGATCGTCCAGCAGATCGGCTCGCCTGCGCTCCAGGAGCGCCTGCAGGTCAAGATCGAGGACGAGCTCGAAGCGACCTCGGTCACCGCCGCCGGGGCCGAGAACTGATGGCGGGGCAGCGCGTCGCCGCCCTCGCGGAGCTCGTCGAGAACCAGGCAACCCGCGTGGTGCTCGACGGCGTCCCGATCGCGGTCGTGAAAGACTCCTCCGGCACCGTCCACGCCATCGGCGACACCTGCACGCACGGCGAGATCTCGCTGTCGGAGGGCTTCGTCGAAGACGAGACACTGGAGTGCTGGGCGCACGGCTCCCAGTTCTCGCTCGTCACCGGCAAGCCCCTCAACCTCCCGGCCTACGAGCCGGTCCCCGTCTTCGGCGTCGAGATCATCGACGGAGACGTATACATCGACCCCAGCGTTCCGAAAGAGACCAAGTAACCATGTCAGTCCTCGAGATCCGCGACCTCCACGTCACCGTCGAGACGGACCAGGGCACCAAGCCCATCCTGAACGGCGTCGACCTCACCATCAACGAGGGTGAGATCCACGCGATCATGGGCCCCAACGGCTCGGGCAAGTCCACCCTCGCCTACACGATCGCCGGTCACCCGAAGTACACCGTCACCAAGGGCAGCATCACCCTCGACGGCGCCGACGTGCTCGCCATGACCGTCGACGAGCGCGCCCGCGCCGGCCTCTTCCTGGCGATGCAGTACCCGGTGGAGATCCCCGGCGTCACCAACACCAACTTCCTCCGCACCGCGAAGACCGCGATCGAGGGCCAGGCGCCGTCCATCCGCACCTGGGTCAAGGACGTCCGCGAGTCGATGAACGCGCTGCGGATGGACTCCTCCTTCGCCGAGCGCAACGTCAACGAGGGCTTCTCGGGCGGCGAGAAGAAGCGCAACGAGATCCTGCAGCTCGAACTGCTGAAGCCGCGGTTCGCGGTGCTCGACGAGACCGACTCCGGGCTCGACGTCGATGCGCTGAAGATCGTGTCCGAGGGTGTGAACCGCGCCAAGGCGAACACCGGACTCGGCATCATGCTGATCACGCACTACACGCGCATCCTGCGCTACATCAAACCGGACTTCGTGCACGTCTTCGTCGCCGGCCGCGTCGCGGAGCAGGGCGGTCCCGAGCTTGCCGATCGGCTGGAGGAGGAGGGCTACGACCGCTACGTCGACGCCCCCGAGTCCGCCTCCGCCGCAGCGGCCGAGCTGGCCGCGGCTCCCACCGAAGCGTGAGCGGCGAGAGGTAGTCTGTGTTGACAGGGAAAGAGGGATCATGCCCGCCACGCTGAGCCCCGCGCTCTTCGACCAGGTCGAGGAGGCGCTGAAAGACGTCATGGATCCCGAACTCGGGATCAACGTCGTCGACCTGGGCCTGATCTACGACCTGGCCTGGGACGACGAGAACAACGCGCTCATCATCTCGATGACGCTGACCAGTGCCGGCTGCCCCCTCACCGATGTGCTCGAGGAGCAGACCGCCGAGGCGCTCGACGGTATCGTCGAGGCCTTCCGCATCAACTGGGTGTGGATGCCGCCGTGGGGTCCCGAGCGGATCACCGACGACGGCCGCGACATGATGCGCGCCCTCGGCTTCGCTATCTGACTTACTCTCCCAGCCATCCGTTCCTCGCTTGATCCGGCGCGCGCCCGGCGTGCCGCCTGATTAACCGAGGAACGGATGGCTTCTGAACGAATGGAGCAACTGTGCTTGCCGTGCAGGGGCTAGAACTGCGCGTTGGCGCGCGCCTCCTCATGGAGGACGTGAGCTTCCGCGTCGCCGACGGCGACAAGATCGGGCTGGTCGGGCGCAACGGCGCCGGCAAGACCACGCTGACGAAGGTGCTCGCCGGCGACCTGCTGCCCACCGCGGGCAAGGTCGACCGCTCGGGCGAACTCGGCTACCTGCCGCAGGACCCGCGCTCCGGCAACCTCGACGACCTGGCGCGCACGCGCATCCTCGACGCTCGGGGCCTCGGCTCCATCGTGCTCGGGATGCAGCGGGCGACCGTGGATATGGCGAGCACCGACACGTCCGTGTCCGAGGCCGCGATGAAGACCTACGGCCGGCTGGAGGAGCGCTTCCACCTGCTCGGCGGGTATGCGGCGGAGGCGGAGGCGGCGTCCATCGCCTCCAACCTCAACCTTCCGGATCGCATCCTGGAGCAGCCGCTGAAGACCCTGTCGGGCGGCCAGCGCCGGCGCATCGAACTGGCGCGGATCCTGTTCTCGGATGCGCGCACCATGATCCTCGACGAGCCGACGAACCACCTCGACGCCGACTCGGTCATCTGGCTGCGCGACTTCCTGAAGAACTACAGCGGCGGTTTCATCGTCATCTCGCACGATGTCGAGCTGGTCGGCGAGACCGTCAACCGCGTCTTCTATCTGGATGCCAACCGCCAGGTCATCGACATCTACAACATGGGCTGGAAGAACTACCAGCGCCAGCGCGCCGCCGACGAGGAGCGCCGCAAGAAGGAGCGCGCCAACGCCGAGAAGAAGGCTGGCGCGCTGCAACTGCAAGCCGCGCGGTTCGGGGCGAAGGCGACGAAGGCGGCGGCCGCCCACCAGATGGTGGCGCGTGCCGAGAAGCTGCTGGCGGGTCTGGACGAGGTGCGGCAGGTCGACCGCGTGGCGAAACTGCGCTTCCCGACGCCCGCACCGTGCGGCCGCACGCCGCTGCAGGCGAGCGACCTGTCGAAGAGCTACGGCTCGCTGGAGATCTTCACAGCGGTCGACCTGGCGATCGACCGCGGCTCGAAGGTCGTCGTCCTCGGTCTCAACGGTGCGGGCAAGACCACGCTGCTCCGGATGCTGGCGGGCGTCGACCGACCCGACACCGGGCAGGTGGAACCCGGCCACGGCCTGCGTGTCGGCTACTACGCGCAGGAGCACGAGACGATCGACGTGGAGCGCAGCGTGCTGCAGAACATGGTCTCCTCGTCGCCGTCGCTCACCGAGACCGAGGCGCGCAAGGTACTCGGCTCCTTCCTCTTCACCGGTGACGACGCGCACAAGCCGGCCGGCGTCCTGTCCGGAGGCGAGAAGACCCGCCTCGCCCTGGCGATGATCGTCGTCTCGGGAGCGAACGTCCTGCTGCTCGACGAGCCCACCAACAACCTCGACCCCGCGAGCCGCGAAGAGATCCTGGATGCGCTCGCGCACTACGAGGGCGCGGTCGTGCTGGTCAGCCACGACGAGGGCGCCGTCGAGGCGCTCAACCCCGAGCGGGTGCTCATCCTGCCCGACGGCGTCGAGGACCACTGGAACCGCGACTACCTCGACCTCATCTCCCTCGCGTAGCGCCCACCGCGTCCCGCCCTCCACCCTCCACCCACCGTCGAGTCCACACTTTCTGCACGCTTGCCGCGGGGCGGTTTCAGGTGGTGGATGCAACGAGGAGTTGGTTTAACCTGTTGGCTGGATTATGCCAGCCGAGGGTTTGCCGGGGGCGTCCGTTGAGTTGGCGGGCGATTTCGTCGAGGTCTTCCTGGGTG